>NZ_LT607803.1:2112908-2414752 GCF_900090195.1 Variovorax sp. HW608 | reverse complement strand
CCCGCAATCTCAGGGACCTCGCGGACGTACCCGAGACCGTGCGCGCGTCCATGCGTTTCGTGGCCCTTGATACGGTCGACGATGCCATCGCCGCCGCCCTCGATCCGGACGCACGCTGAGATGGCCTGGAGGGTGATGCCATGCCGCCAACCGACTTCGAGCACCTTCGCGCCGCCATGGTGGATGAACAGATTGCAGGGCGTGGCGTCCGCACCGCCGCGGTCCTGGATGCGATGCGCGCCGTACCTCGCGAGGACTTCCTGCCCGAATCCTTGCGCGAGTTCGCCTATGAGGACGCAGCGCTGAAGATCGACGCGCATTCGTCCCTTCCGCGGCCGTACCTCCTCGCGATCATGGCCGACGCGCTCGCGCTCGACACACGGGCCCGGGTGCTGGAGATCGGTACCGGCGCGGGCTACGCGACGGCGGTGCTGGCGCGACTGGCGTCCAGGGTTCACAGCGTCGAGCCGGATGGCGCCGCCGCCGCGAAGGCCGCGGCCCTCTTGCGCAGCCTCCATTGTCCGCACGTGCACATCGTGCATGGCGATGCCAACCGGGGCCTGCCGGAGCATGGGCCCTACGACGCCATCCTCGTGCATCCCGACGGTGCCGACATCGTCGGGGCGCTGAAGCCGCAGCTCGCCGTCGGCGGGCGCATGGCGGTGTCAGTGGGCAAGGATCCCGCCGTGCGGGAGTTGGTCCGCGTGACGCGCACAGGCCCCGCCGAGTACGCGATCGAGGACATCGCCGACATCCGTGTCGCGCCGCTCGACGTTGACGCAGGCCGCAGCATGCCGCGCGGTGACAGGCGCGGGACGCCGGAGGCGACGCTGGCGCAGCGCATCGCGCACGCCTGCGAACGCTTCGAAAGCATCGACGACGCGGACCTCGAATCGCTACTCGCCCGCATCGGCGATGCTCGCGTCGTGCTGCTCGGCGAGGCGACGCACGGTACTTCCGAGTTCTACCGAATGCGCGAGCGCATCTCGCGCGCGCTCATCGAACGCAAGCACTTCCGCTTTGTCGCAATCGAAGGCGACTGGCCCGACACGGCACGGATCGACCGCTACGTGCGCCATGGCCGCCACCGCCCGTCGAAATGGACCGCCTTCGCGCGTTTTCCGGTCTGGATGTGGCGCAACCAAGAAGTTCGCGCGTTCGTCGAATGGCTGCGCGGACACAATGCCGGGCTTGCGGAGCGCGACCGCGTGGCCTTCCATGGCCTGGATCTCTACAGCCTCTACAACTCCATCCATGCGGTCGTCGGCTACCTGGAGGATGTGGACCCGGCGACCGCCAGCATCGCCCGCCGGCGCTATGGCTGCCTCACGCCGTGGCAATCCGATCCGGCGAGCTACGGCCATGCAGCCCTCAACGCCAAGTACCAAAGCTGCGAGCACGAAGTGGTGGCCATCCTCGGCGAGCTGCTGCGCAATCAGCAGCACTATGCCGAGCGGGACGGCGATCGCTTCCTCGACGCGGTGCAGAACGCGCACCTGGTAGCCAACGCCGAGCGCTACTACCGCATCATGTACTACGGATCGCGCGCGTCCTGGAATCTGCGGGACAGCCACATGTTCGAGACGCTGAAGATGCTGCTCGCCCATCACGGGCCGGACAGCAAGGCCATCGTGTGGGCGCACAACTCGCACGTCGGCGATGCCCGGGCGACGGAAATGTCGCACCGTGGGGAACACAACATCGGTCAGCTCTGCCGCGCCGAGTTCGGCCGCAATGCCTGCCTGGTCGGCTTTGGCACGCACGGCGGAACCGTCGCCGCGGCCACCGCCTGGGATGGTCCGATGGAGGTCAAGACGGTCCGGCCATCGCTCGCGGGCAGCTACGAAAAGCTGTTTCACGACACTACCATCGCGAACTTCATACTGCCGCTGCGCAGCCCGGTGCCAGACGAGGTGCTCGAGGGCCTGTCGACGGAGCGGCTCGAACGCGCGATCGGAGTGCTCTACCGCCCCGCGACGGAATTGCAGAGCCATTACTTCCAGGCCCTGCTGCCACGCCAGTTCGACGAATACATCTGGTTCGACCAGACCCGCGCCGTGACGCCGCTGCCGACGGAAACCATCGAGGGCCTTCCGGAGACCTATCCCTTCGGACTCTGACAGGGGCACACCATGACAGAACCCATTTCGATGCTCATCGGTCCCGAGCGCCTCGAAAGCGAGCTTTGCTTGCCGAAGCCGCTACGCGGCATCATCGTGTTCGCGCACGGCAGCGGCAGCAGCAGGTTGAGTCGCCGCAACCTTCAGGTGGCGCGAGCGCTCCAGGCCTGCGGATTCGGCACGCTGCTGTTCGACCTTCTCACACCCGAGGAGGCCGAGATCCGGGCCAACGTGTTCGACATTCCCCTGCTGTCGCAGCGCGTGCTGCTGGCGCTGGACGCACTGGCTGCGACTGCGGCCGCACGGCAGCCCGTCGGGCTGTTCGGGGCGAGCACCGGGGCCGCCGCGGCGCTGGTTGCCGCGGCCCATCGGCCGGAGGCGGTGCAAGCCGTCGTCTCCCGCGGGGGACGTCCGGACCTCGCCATGGATGAGCTCGGCATGCTCCGTGCGGCGACCCTCCTGATCGTGGGCGGCGCGGACCGCGAGGTCCTCGCGATGAACCAGACGGCGCTGCGGGCGCTGAACTGCGTGAAGCGCCTGGAAGTCGTTCCGCGCGCCACCCATCTTTTCGAAGAGGCCGGCGCGCTGGAAACGGTGGCCCGCCTGGCGTGCGCGTGGTTCCTCGAACATCTTCGGCCCGGCGACTGAGGCATGCATCGCATGCAGCGACCCCGACCCGTACGGGGCCCGGCGTAGAAGCCGCCGTCATTGGTGTACGTGCCATACGCCCCCAGGTGCTGGTTGCGCAGATCGTTGTTGCCCGCGCCGAGCCCGCGGACCCCGCGGGCGAAGCCATTCACGTCGAAGGTGCCGTCTGGCCCGCGAATGTGGGCGCTTCGGCCCGCTGAGCGCCAACATCACCTGCGCTCATGTGCACGTGTCGAAGTGGACGACCGGCATCTGGGTACGCATGAAGTTGAGCGCGTATTGCAGCGCCCCCTGGCTCTGGGCATGCAGGGTGAGCAAGGGCTGGGCGACTTCGACATGATCTCCGACCTGCACATGAAGGACCGCCCCCGCGGACGGATCGCGCGGCGCACCTGCCAGCTTGGCCGCACGCGCCAACAGGCGCGTGTCGATCGCCGCGACCGCGCCGCTGGTGTGCGCGACCACGACGTGGGTGTGCGTCGCACTGGGCGGCACGCGCGAGCCGCCCTGCGCTTCGCAGATCGCGATGAACTTCGCGAGCGCCCGCCCGTCGTCGAGCACCTGGCGTGCCAGTGCCTGTCCGGTGCCATCGGACGACTTGCCAGCCATTTCCAGGACCAGGCCGGCCAGCACCAGTGCGCGTTCGCGCAGATCCTGCGGTGCGTCGGGCGCCCGCTCGAGCACCGCCATGACGTCGATGGCTTCCAGTGCAGGGCCAATCCCGCGCCCAACCGGTCGGGTGCCGTCCGTCAGAATGGTGCGAACCTGCAGGCCGAGAGCGGCGCCGACCGCCACGAGGCCTTTCGAGAGGGCCTCGGCAGCGGCGACGCTCCGGACTTTCGTCAGCGAGCCGACCGGCAGGTCGATCAGCACGCGCTGCGAACCCACGGCCGCTTTCTTGGAGAGGATCGACGCAATGAGCAGACCGTGGCTGTCCAGGCTGAGTGGCCGCTCAACGCGGATCAGGATGTCGTCGGCCGGACTGATGCGTGTGTTTCCACCCCAGACGATGCAGCCGTGCTCACGCTCCACCACTCGGCGCATCGTGGGCAGGTCGAGGTCCACGGGCGCGAGGACCTCCATGGTGTCGGCGGTCCCGGCCGCGGAAGTGATGGCGCGCGAGGAGGTCTTGGGCATCGTGACGCCGCAGGCGGCCACGATCGGGACCACCAGCAGGCTGGTCCTGTTGCCGGGAAGACCGCCGATGCAGTGCTTGTCCATGACCGGCGTGTCGTCCCATGCAACGCGCTCGCCCACGTCGACCATCGCGCGCGTGAGCGCCACCATTTCGTCGAAGTCGAGCCCATCGCCCGCGCAGAGCGTGATGAGCGATGCGAGATGGATGTCGGCCACGCGCCCGTGGCTCACGTCGTCCATCAACGCGCGCAAGGCTTCGTAGGTGAAGGGTTGTCCATGCACCTTGCCGCGCAGATGGGCCACCGACTCCAGCACCGGCGGATGCCGCACCTCCACGAGGTCGCCCTCCACCGCGCCCAGCGTGGACCAGGCGACATCCGACAGGGCGATCTCGTCGCGTGCGAGCCAGTCGCCGCTCACGTGATGCAGGATCGCCAGCAGGTGCCGCCCGTTGTCGATCACCTCCACCTGCGCCTGCGCCTCGAAGCCCTCGGCGCGGCAGACGTGGCAGTCGCTGCGCATGTAGACGACAGGCTGCTGGTAGGTGTCGATGCCGGCGCGGCGGACCGGCAGCGCCGGCAAGCTCATTCGCCGGCCGCAGCGAGGGCGGATGCGCTGGCCCGCAGCAGCTCGGCGGCGGCATCCTCCTCGTCCGGCGCACGGACCAGCAGGACCGGAACGGGCGCGACGCGCAGGATGCGTTCGGCACCGCTGCCCAGCATCAGCCGCTTCGCGCCACGCCGTCCATGCGTTCCCAGAACGATCAGCTCGGCGCCCCAGTTGCGCGCCTCTGACGCGACCTTGTCCTGCACGGGCCCGGGAAAGGCGTCGCACAAGCGGGTGTCGGCTTCGATGCCAGCCGCCCGCGCGGTCGCCTGCGCCGCGTCGAGGATCCGGGTGGCTTCGCCGCGCAGCGACCGCAGCAGGTCGTTCGACAGACCCGAGTCGCTGCCGAGCGCAAGCGCGAACGACAGGTCGTCGATGACATGGAACAACCGAAGCTGCCCGTGGGTCAGCTTCGCGATGCGGATGGCTTCCTCCAGGCCGCAATTCGAAGTCGCACTGCCATCGACGGGAACGAGGATTCGCTGGTACATGGCATCTCCTTCAGAGGGATCGTCAGTATTCACGGCCCTCCGCGCAGGAGACTTGACGTAGCGCAAGCACTCGGGAGGTGATCCAATCGATGCCGATGGCAATACGAAGCGCAGGGCTGCTGATGTACCGACGCAAGTACGGTGCGATCGAGGTGCTGCTCGTGCACCCGGGCGGACCGTTCTGGGCGAAAAAGGACGAGGGTGCGTGGTCGATACCGAAGGGCGAATACGACAGCGAGGCGGAAGATGCCCTCGAAGCGGCAAAGCGGGAGTTCACCGAGGAGACCGGCTTTCCGCCGGGCTCCATCCACCGGAGCCTCGGCGAAGCCCGGCTGCGCAGCGGAAAGGTTGTCGCAGCCTGGGCGTTCGAAGGTGACTGCGACCCGAAGGCGTCGGTATCGAACACCTTCGAACTCGAATGGCCGCCGCGCTCAGGGCAGCGCGTGCGCTATCCCGAGGCTGATCGCGCCGAATGGTTCGCCATCGAGGAAGCTTGCCGCCGCGTGCACCCGGCGCAACGGGTGTTCATCGAACGGCTCGAAAGCATGGCCGCGCAGTAGGATTTGCGCGCGTCGAACTCAGGATGATGCGTGCAGGTGGGTGTCGTTGGGGCTCGCGCTGCCGCTCTCAGCGTCCGCGCGCCTTGCCCCGCGAACCTCTTCGCGTATGCAATGCATCAGATACGTTCCTCCGCTCAGGTGTCCGAGCATCAAAAGGACTCCGATCACGGTAAAGACCGGGTCCTGCTGGATGCCGGCATTGGCATCCAGCAGAGCCAGGGACAGCGCCAGAAGGATGAAGAGCCACGTGATCGAGGCGACGGATGCGTGGAAATAGATCCAGAGAGTCTTCACGGCAGTCCTTTCGACGGGCTGAAGCAAAGATACGGACCCGCCTTGGAAATGCTTTGACGCCGCGCAAGATATTCGAAGCCAAGAACGCTTGATCAAGCCATTCCCGTGGCAGAGCTCTCGCGCATACGCATTCCGAGAGCGACGTTCTTTGCGATAGCTCAACCGCCTCGGTCGTTGCCCGCATGAAGCTCGCCATATCGACTTTGGGAGAGACAGCCATGCGGATGAAGATATTGATCGCCGTTCTTGGCCTCACCCTTGGCTCCGCCTCCCCTGCCGCAGGCTCGGACCCTCCGGGCCAACTCAGCCCAGCGTCGACGCCATCCCAGAAGGCCAAGGATGCCGCCAGCAGGGCTGCGCAAGAGGCGCAACGCGCGGCGAAGAAGGCAGCCGACGCGGCGAATGCCGCTGCCGAGCAAGGCAAGGTCCACGCTGGAAAGATTTCCAAGGCGTTGGCGGAAGGCATTCGGCGCGCCGCGCAGAAAGCCGCAGAGGCTGCCAGGCGCTTCGAAGCAAAGGCCTCTGAATCGTCGGCCCTGGCACTGGATGCCAGCAAGGAAGCCGCCAATGCAGCGTTGGAAGAAGGCAGGAAGGCTACGAAGGCCACGGAGGAGGCACTGCGACGAGCGGAAGAAGCGGCCAGGGTCGCTGCGCAGTCGACCCAGGAAGAGGCCGAGAAGGCAGCCCAGAGCGCGCGGGAAGCCCTCCAGACTGCTGCCGAAGCGACGCGCAAAGCCGCACAAGCCGCTCGCGACGCCGCGGCCAAGGCGATCGAACAAGCTCGCGGCCCCGGATCTGCCGGACCACAGTCGCCGGGCAAGTAGAGGCACTCCGCGCGGCGAAGACTTGCGCCAGCGCAAACGTCTGGCACTGGAGATGCGCGATCGTATCGACATACATTCGGAAACACGTGAAATGAACCTGCCTTTCGCCATTCAGTTCGACGGCATCGCGCGCTCGGACGCAGTCGAAGATCTCGCCCGATCCCGCGTCGAGCATCTCAAGCGGTATTTCGCGGACCTGACGGCCTGCCACGTGACCATATCCAAGGAATCGCAGCATGGGCAACCGGGCGGTTTCTTCTCCGCCCGGGTGGCCGTGACACTGCCGGGCCGGGAGCTCATCGTCTCGCACGCGCACGAGCACGATGCCCATATCGCGCTGCGAGATGCCTTCGACGCGATCAGGCGAAGGCTGGAAGACAGCCAGCAGATCCGCCGCGGCGAGGTCAAGCATCACGCCGCGGTCACGCACCGCGAGGGCGACGACACAGGCGGCGAGTGAAATCCGGGCCTGATTGCCACAAAATCGGCTGAGGCGGACATGGACGTGTTCTGGTTGGGAGTGCGACTGCTGTTGCTGCTCACCGCGGCCAACGGCGCACCGATCCTGTTCAAGAGCATGCTGGGCGAGTACTGGTGCACCCCGATCGACTTCGGCCATCCTTTCTTCGACGGCCGGCCGTGGCTCGGCCCCTCCAAGACGTGGCGTGGGCTCGCCGCCGCCGTGACGGCGGCGGCGGTCGTTGCTCCGGTTCTTGGTTTCCCGCCCGACGTGGGCGCGCTATTCGGCTTCTTGGCAATGATCGGAGACGTACTCTCCAGCTTTGTCAAGCGCCGTCTGGACGTCGCGCCGAGCGGACAGGCCTTCGGCATCGACCAGGTTCCCGAATCATTGCTGCCGCTGCTGGTGATGCAGCACGCGCTGGCCATCCCCTGGCCGGTGATTGGCGGCGTGACCTTGGCTTTTCTGCTGATGGAAACGCCGGTGGCTTGGCTATTCCACCGCCTGGGCTTGCGCGACCGTCCCTACTGATCGCAGCCGGTCACGGTGCCGTGTAGCACCTGCACCGTTAAGTGGGAGAAGGGCTTTCGGACCCACGGCGCGCTCTTCCGGAGCCAGATCGTCACCAAGCAAATCGGCTTGGCGGCCAACGCGGACAATCAAGTCGCGGTGTGCTTTGAGCCCGATGACTTGGACGCGTTCATGAAGGGCATGGAGTCCCCCGCGACGGCGGAAGCCATGGCCTTTGATGGCGTCCAGAGAGAGACCGTCAAGGTATTCGTCCTGGACAAGGAGTTCAAGGTCTAGTGGGCGCGCCTCGCGAAGGCCCAGGCACCTCCGAAAATCGACTGCGCACTGGTGCCTGACCTATGGCGCCTCGGAGGGAGGGCCCCGGCGATGGTTGCTAGGGTCTTGCCATTGCCATTGCCGACCTGGTTGCCCAGCAGACCTCCGACCACTGCGCCGAGGCCGATTTCAACGGGGTTGTATTGCGCCACCGGCGCAGACTGCGGGGCCGCGGACGGGACTTGCGAGTACGCGGGTTGCGTGGTCCGGGCTGCGGCGAATACGTAGATGCCTGGGCGTACGTTGGGGAGGCCGAAGGCGGTGTGTGCCGGGTCGGGTAGCGATGCACGATCGGCATGTCCTCGAGCATGCGTTGGCGCAACGGGGTGATGGCCGAAGTGATCGTGTCCACGGTTGATGCTCCGTCGAGACGAGGCGGAATTGCCTCCCCGTCAACAGTGGCAACAACTCAGGAAATGAACCTCTTGGACTTGGCGCGAAGCGCCTACCGCGAGAGCGGTTTCGTCCTTTGGACGCTCAGCGGATTGTGGCAACTGGGCCATCTCGGCAATCGGCGGCCCGGATGGCGACTGGGGATCAGGCCCCCAGATCCCGGCGCTTCTGCTCGAATTCCTCGCGACCGATCTCACCGCGTGCATAGCGCTCTTGCAGAATCTCGATCGCTGTTTTGTCGCGCCGTGGTGGTCCCCAACTCTGCCTTCGATCGAACGGCGAATCCCCCGTCAACCAACGGAACAATGTCATGACGCCGAGCACGACCAACGCCCAGAACACGACCATGAGCAGGACACCGAAGCCCAATCCGCCATATCCGTTCCAGTTCCACATCATGTGCTTTTCCTCTTCAATGCGGCAAATGAGCCAATAGCCGTGACTTGAGGCCCTGACCCAACCAGCGACCACACAGCAGCTCAGCCCACCGGCGCAGGCTTCTTGCTGGCCAGTGTTTCGCTCATCCGCACCGCCGCGACCACCCCCGACAAAAACGTGATGCCGGCAATCAGCCAGACGGCGGCGGCGAGTCCTCCCAGCACATCGGCCGTGATACCTGCCAAGAGGGCACCGACGGCATAGCCCAAATCGCGCCAGAGGCGGTACACACCGACGGCGGAAGCGCGCCATGCGGGATAGGCAACGTCACCGATGGCCGCCAGCAGGGTCGGGTAGACCATTGCGGTGCCGACGCCGAGAAGTACGCCGCCCCAGGCGAAGCCCGCAAATGTTGAGGTCATGGCGGTCACGGCAATGCCAGCGGCTTGCACCCACATCCCCCAGACGATCAACTGCTTGCGGCCGACCCAGTCGGACAGCGCCCCAGTGCCAATCTGCGCGATGCCCCAGACCGCTGGGTAGATGGCGGCGAGCATGCCGATCTGTGTCAGGGTCATGCCGGCCGCAGCAAACACCAGAGGAAACAACCCCCAGGCCAGGCCATCGTTGAGGTTGTTCACCAGGCCGGCCTGGCTGACACTGGACAAGTTGCGGTCGATGAGCGAGGCGCGCCGAAAGACCTCCGCCTGACTGAGGGGCGGCGCCGGTTCGCCGGCGTGGTGGGCGCGCATTTCGTGAGCGACATGGTGGCGCGTTTCTCGCACCACCAGCGCGGACAGTAGCAAGCCGAGCGTCGTGTAGACCACCCCCAGGTAGAACGGCTGCGGGCGCAGACCGTATTGGGCCGCCATCCAGCCTGTCGCCAACGCGCTGCCCGCGACTGCGAAATAGCCCGAGAATTCATTGAGACCCATCGCCAGCCCACGCTGCTTGGGACCCACCAAGTCGATCTTCATGATGACCGTCGTGGACCAGGTGAGACCTTGGCTCACTCCGAGCAACACATTGGCGGCAACGATCCAGTTCCAGGTTGGCGCCCACATGAGGATCCAGGGCACCGGCAAGGCCACCAGCCAGCCGGCGACCAAGACATGCTTGCGGCCCCAGCGATCCGAGAGGCGGCCAGCAAAGTAGTTGGTCAGCGCCTTGCTAATGCCAAAGACGACGATGAAAGACAAGATCGCCGACCTGGCGGCAATGTCAAACTCGCGCTCGGCAACGGCCGGCAGGATGCTGCGCTCCAGCCCTACCATGGCGCCGACAAAGGCATTGACCAGTAGCAGCAACGAGAATTGACTGAGGTTCTCGCGTAGACCGAGGCGAATGGCCGCTGTTTGCATGCGTCAGCGCTCCAATCCCAGGTTGAAACGCACCATGGCTTCCATGTCAGCCGGACGCGGCGGAATGGTTTGCGTTACCGTCTCGATGAAGGCGGCGCGCTCAAGGGACAACGCCGTGTTCCAGCGCTTTTCAAAACCGAGGGTAGAGGCCGGTTTGCCCGAGAGGCCAGCGCCGCAGACGCTCCCCGCCTGATGGCCGGGATAAATCTCCACTTCGTCGGGCAGCGACAGCAGCTTGGTGTGCAGGCTGTCGTACAGCACGCCCGCCATCTCACGTTCCTTTCCCGCGAGATCGGGGCGACCGACGGCGCCGACAAATAGGGTGTCTCCCGTCACGACGAACCAAGGCTGCTCGGCCCGGCGCTTATCGGTGACCAGCAGGCAAAGGCTATCCGGTGTGTGTCCCGGCGTGTGCAGGACCCGGATCTTGACGTTGCCGACGTCCAGCAATTGCCCATCCTTCAGTGGCAGGAAATCGTAGTGGACCCGCCCCTGGTTGGACTCGTGTAGACCGTACGCCGCTCTCACCCTTGCGGCCAATTGCCGGCCACCCGAGTAATGGTCTGCATGCACATGGGTGTCGATGACATGCGTGATTTCGACTTGCGCTTCCTTGGCGGCGTGGACGAACCAGTCCTCGTCGCCGGCGACGACATCGACCGCGACGGCCTTGCCCAGGCCGCCACAGCCGAAGAAGTACGACAGGGAGGATTCCTTGGTGGCCAGTTGCTTAAAAAACATGGTTTTCTCCGGTTCGCCGCTTCAAAAGACCAGCACCTTCTCCGACCAGCCCGGCCAGTCGGCCAGTTCTTCGAGCGTGCTGCGGTGACAACCCTCAGACAGGTCTGCGGTGGCAATTCCCCGCGCATCGAGGCACGACCCACAAGCGCCGACTTGACCACTGCGACGGGAAACGGCGGCCAACATGACTTCGGTGCTGTAGAAGCCGGCCGGAACCTTCTGGTGCCGATGGGCGGTCAGTACCGCATCACCCATCAGAAAGACCCGAACCTCGTTGCCTTCTCGTTTGGCCAAAGCGCCTGCCAGGCGCAGGCCGTTGTAGGTGCGTTCCGATCCGTAGGGTGCGTCGTTGAGGATGAGCAGGGTCTTCATGGGCGATCCTTGGGAGGTCTGTGCATTCAGCGCTCGATGTGAAGTCCGCTGGCGGCCCATTCACTGACGCCGTCACTGAGCTTTTTGGCCGCAAACCCGCGGGCGCGCAGCAAGCGCACCGCCTCCTCTGACATCAGGCAGAACGGACCACGGCAGTAGGCGACGATTTCGCGATCGGTCGGTAAATCCGCCAGGCGCTGCTTCAACTCCGTGAGCGGCAACGAGCGCGCAAACGGCAAGTGACCCGCCTGAAACTCGGTGCCCGGTCGTACGTCGATGATGATGACCTCCCCTGTGCGGGCTTTCGCGAGCAGGCTGGCCTTGCTCTCCATCACCAAGGCCTCTGGGTGCGCCGTCATTTGCTCCAGCGCGACGCGCAGTTCGACCAGGTGCTCCTCGGCCGCTTCACGCAAGGACACCCAGAGCGGAGCCACGTCTGGCCCGCTGAGTCGGTAGTGGATGAAGGTGCCTTCGCGGCGGGTTTCGACCAAGCGCGCTTCCCGCAGTGCCCTCAGGTGCGCACTGGCCAGCCGGATGTCGATCTCCGCCTGCGTCGCCAACGTCTCGACGCTCTTTTCGCCTTGGGCCAATAACTCGATCAACTCCAGGCGCTTGGGGCTGGAGAGGGCTTTGCCAATCCGGGCCACCTGCTCGTACAGCAGGTTTTTGATCACATGCGTGTTCATGTTTTTATTCTAACGAATATTGGAATAATGTCTACGTGCACACGCAACCAGGCATCGAGCGGGCCACTGGTCACTCCGTCAAGCGACAAGTTCCAGGCGCCGGCCTGTCATCTTCAGGAATGCCACCATCCTGTAGGCGCTTAAGTGCGCGGTAGAGCGCCTCATGGGTCAATCCGAGGTCGTTGGCCCAGGCCTTTTTGGTCTGGGCAAGCAGAACGACGCCTCCTACCCCTTCCGCTTCGATGTAGTGAAGGATGCGATCCTCGGCGGTTTTGAGGCTTAGTCGTTCGCATTGCGCGCGCAGTTTGCGCACCTCCCGCGCAAGAATGGTGTGCCATTGCCGGCAAAAGTCGGGGTCTTGGGCCAGCGCACGTTTGAAGGCGCCGATCGGAAAGGCCTGGACCACCGACGGTTCGGACGCGACGGCGTCACAGTGGTAGAGCTTCGAGTCTGGCTGGCCTCGGCAACAAAACCGCCCCGCGAGCGTTGCAGAGTGATTTCAGCGCCTCCTCGGCCGACCCGGACCAGGCGGACTTCTCCCGAGATCACCAGAAAGGTGCTTCTGACCCTATCGCCAGTGCGAAACAACATGCCGCCTGCGCTCAAGTCGATCTGACGCGACATTGCGCAGAGATGGTTGGGCATGGCTCGGGCCATTTCTGCTGCAGAGGCCGAAGCGGGCTCAAGGGATCGATCATGCGCCATGTGATTTCAGTCATATGCAAATCTGCGTATGGCGCCATAGGATGCGATCGACGTCAACTTCGGGGAAGACCATGCGCCGATTCATTTCTCTTGCAGCAACGCTCACCATCGCGTCGATGGCCCAGGCGCAACTGGCGAGTTCACAGACCCCGATGCCCATGCCGATGCCAGGCATGGAGCACATGCAGATGGACCACACCGCCCACATGGCCGCGATGGCCAAGGCGCAGCGCCAATCCGAAGTGGCCGAACGCGGCCCGGAGGTGATGCCGTTCAGCTTGGCGCAGACCCTGCACATTTTCACCAAGGACGCTGAGGGCGGTGTCCAGCAAGTGGTGGCGCGCGACAAAGCGGATGCCAAGCAAACTGCTTTGGTGCGGCAACACTTGAAAGACATCCGGGCCCAGTTTCTCGAGGGGGATTTTTCGGGGCCGAGCCACGTCCATGGCGCCCGGATGCCAGGACTGGCAGACCTCAAGGCGGCCAAGCCGGGCCAGATCACCATCGACTACAAAGACGTCAAAGGTGGCGCACAACTAGCGTACCGCACCGCCGACCCGATATTGGTAGCGGCCATCCACGAGTGGTTCGATGCGCAAGTCTCCGATCATGGCAAGGACGCCACGGCCGGACGTATGCCTTGAGCGGAGCGATTGTCATGTACGTTGGATGACCCGCATCGTGGGCCGGTCGCGCGAATTGTTCCTTGGCGCCCAGCTTGTATGCACGCGTTTCGGGACAGGCGCCCTCAATTTCTGAGGCTGCCGCGAACGACTGGTCCTGGCGCCGACTCCTGCCCTCACTTGACACCAGTTCGGAAAGTAGCTTCTTGAGCCGGGCATTGCGCAAATCGACCTCGTCCAGTTGGCATTGCATGACTGCATTGCGTCGAGCGGACCCCTCGAAATAGGTAGCTTCCACAATCGAACAGTTCTCTTCCACGGACGTTCGCCAAGCGGCGTTGGAACTGCGCACGGTCTCAGCGTAGCGAGCAGCGGCATCGCTTGAATCGCTGACCTTCGACCTGACGGCGTTCCCGCAGGCCAATGCAGGGGGCTGTCCGCGTTTGCTCGCGAACCGCTCGCGATCTATATTTTCATTTGGGTATTCTTGTTGCCGAAAGGAGATCTGCCATGGATCTTCTCGTCGAATCCGTGGACGTCTGGGCTGCATCCGTTCCGGACAAGCCCGGCGGCGTGGCCCAGGTGCTGACGGTCCTGCACGAGGCCGGGGCGGACCTGCAATTCATCATCGCGCGCAGAGCTCAGGAGGAGCCCGGCAAGGGGGTTGTGTTCGTTACCCCGCTGCAGGGCGACGCCGAGGTCAGGGCGGCCGCCGTGGTGGGCTTCAATGTCACCCGGCGTCTGCACTGCGTGCGGCTGATGGGCGCCGATCGGCCGGGGGTTGCCGCAGCGTTGACGCAGAAGCTGGCAGATGGCGGCATCAATCTCAGCGGGTTCTCGGCCTCCGTCATCGGCAAGCAGTTCGTGGCCTATGTGGGACTGGACTCATTGGACGATGCCAACAAGGCGATGGAAATTCTGCGGCAGACCTGATGAGGGGCGGCACGGCCCTCCTCCACCTAGATCCACTGGAGTGACAGCGTAGGAAGCTGGCCGCACCCGCAGCGCAGTTCTGCGGGCGCAAGAAAAGCCGACACCCGTCTGCGCAGGTGCTTTGCGATACCGCCTAGGGCGTTTGGCTATCCCGATTGGGCTGAGACGAACTCCGCGGCCCGCTGGGCGTGTAGCTCGCGCCGTGATGAGCCAGGTAGTCGCGGATGAACCGTCGCACTACCTGCGACGGCGTGACATCCTGCTGCGCGCAAAGCGTCTCGAAGGCCTTCTTCTTGGCCGGATCGATCAGGACGGTGAGGCGGGCGGTCTTCAGCTCCAGGGGGGTCATAGAATTATCATGACATTATAATTTACGTGTCACTTCAGACACATTGGATTCAACTATCAAGCACCGGCCTCTCCGGGCACTCGGCGCCTTGGCGTCTCGTTGCACGCCAGAAGAGAGTACGGCGAGCCCCGTCGTTGCAATGCTCCCCCAGGCTTTGCGTGGCCTCATGGCCAAGGATCGAACCCGCCACGCCAACCGGCAACTCGGCGGTCTGCTGGCCTTTGTGGCCGGCGCGGTGAACGCTGGCGGTTTCCTGGCCGTTCAGCGCTACACCTCGCACATGAGCGGCATCGTCTCGGCGATCGCCGATGATCTGGTGCTCGGGCAGGTGGCGTTGGCCGCAGCGGGTGGAGCGTCCTTGCTGGCCTTCGGCGTCGGGGCGGCCACCACTTCCTTCCTGGTCAACTGGGCACGTCGGCGGAATCTGCACGGGGAATACGCGCTCAGCCTGATGATCGAGGCCGGGCTGCTGCTGGTCTTCGGGCTCCTCGGCGCCAATCTCGAGCGCTTCGTCGAGTTGTTCGTGCCGTCCACGGTGCTGCTGTTGTGCTTCATCATGGGCTTGCAGAACGCCATCGTCACCAAGATATCCAAGGCCGAGATCCGCACCACCCACATGACCGGCATCGTCACCGATCTGGGCATCGAGCTGGGGCGGCTCTTCTACTGGAATCGCCTGGAACGGGCCAGGCCCGAGCACTTCGTGCGGGCCGACCGGGACAAGCTGGCGATACACGCGACGATCCTGGCCCTGTTCTTCGGCGGCGGACTCGTCGGTGCCGTCGCGTTCAAGGCGGTCGGTTTCTCGGCAACCGTGCCGATTGCCGCGTTGTTGATGGCGCTGGCGGCGCCGCCCCTGCTGATGGACCTGCGCTCGCAGCGATCCGCCGCGGAGGGCGACGCGATCTGACGGTTTCCCCGGACGACGCTCTTTGCTTGTGGAACCCCAGTCTTGCTGAACGATTTCTTCCCCTTCATCGCCCCCGACAAGGTGCGCCCGTTCGTCTATGAGGACGGGCACACGGTGGCCATGCACTTCGACATCTCGGCCATGCAAAGCCGCATGCGCCGCGACGATCCCTATCGGCTGGATCTGGAGTACACGCGCACCATGATGGGCTGCCTGCTGCTGCAGCCCGCTCCGCAGTCGATCCTTGCGATCGGTTTGGGCGGGGGTTCGCTGCCGAAGTACTGCTACCGGCATGTCCCGGCCGCGGACATTACCGTCGTCGAGATCAACCCCCACGTCATCCAGATGCGCGACACCTTCCTGGTGCCGGCCGACGATCACCGATTTCGGGTCGTCTGTGACGACGGCGCGAGCTTCGTGGCTGCCGCGAAGCACCGCTACGACGTCGTCCTCGTGGACGGCTTCACCTATGACGGACAGCCCGAGCAGTTGTGCACCCCGGACTTCTATGCCGCGTGCCGGTCCGTGCTGAGTGCCACGGGGGTCATGGCGGTCAATCTTCATCGCAAGGGGCCGACCTGCGAGGCCCTGTGCGACAGGATCGTTCGCTGCTTCGGCGAAGACGCCGTGCTCCTCGTCCCCGCCAGCGGGGGATCGAACCTGGTCGCACTGGCCGCGAAGGCGGGCAGCCTTCGCTCGATCGCCTCGGAGTTCAATAGGCGCTGGGACGGCTTGGCCGCGGTCCACCAACAGACATTGCGTTCGAGCGTCTGGCGTATCGAGCGCGGTCTTCTCACCCACTCGCAATTGGCAACTCATTCCGACTGAGGCGTGCTGGAGCTGCTATAGGGTGGCTTAACCCCGGCACTTCTGCTGTTGGCGAGCGGACGACGCAAGCGCACAATTTGTGTCACGGGCTCCGGGCGCCCGGTTGCAGTGCTGCACAACACTCGAGGTGCGCGCTTGGCAGCGAGTTGCAAAGGCGGTGGGCGACTGCGCCCGGCAGCCCGAGGGCTCCGCCTTGGTCAAATTTGGGCCGCGGCTGGAGGTCGACACGCCAAGCGCCGGGAGACTAGTATGTTCACGCATCTCTTGCTTCCCACCGACGGCTCGCCGCTATCCGATCTTGCGGTTCAGCAGGGCATTGCCTTCGCCCGCGAGCTAGGCACCAAGGTCACGGGGCTGCACGTCCTGCCGTCCATTCACGTCCTTACACTGCAGTCGGAGGCGCTTGAGGAGGACAAGCGACAATTCGCTGCCCGAATGCGTCTGCTGGCGGACCAGTACCTCGGTAAGCTGTCGGCGCTCGCAACGCAATCCGACGTCGCCTGCGACACCATCGCCGTCGAGCACGTTCATCCCTACCTGGCGATCATCGAGACCGCGCGGACGCGGCACTGCGACCTGATCGTGATGGCTTCACACGGGCGACGGGGCATGCAAGCGCTCCTGCTCGGTAGCGAGACACAAAAGGTGCTCACGCATTCCGAGATCCCTGTGCTGGTGCTCCGCGAGGCTCGGGTGCGCTCAGCCGCGTGACCTGGTGGAGATGATGACCGACTGCCGGCCGCGGAGTCGCGAGTTTCGGCAGACGGTCAGCGGCGTTGGTGAGCCCACCTCAGTCATGGGGAATGAGGCAGGCGCCGGCTATCCATGTCCGTAAGCAGATCGATCGGCGGCTGCTGCGACACCTGGGTCAGGGTCAGCCAACCGATCGGGTGATCGAGCGAGTTGATCAAAGCCACCACGCACGCCAAGGCAATCGCTAGAACCGGCATGGCAAGCGTCCTTCTGGATTCCGCGACGCCGGCCTGGTATCCCACCATGAACATGCCAAGTATCGTGAGCGCGGCGAGCATCAGCCAGAATCCGCTCCGCCTCCTCAATCACGCTCTCGACGCGCTCCTCGCCGGCCGCTTCTGATCCCTGAACAGAGGCTGCAAGGCAGCGCGGCGACAGAAGAAGCAAGGACAAGTCGCAGCGGAGGGCTGCGCGAACCATCCTGCTTCAGTAGTGAGGTAACTCGCCCAACGAAGACCTTGCTGCCCTGCCGACGATAAGAGATTGAAGCCAGGACCGATGCGGGCGCCTTTGTGCTCACCGCCGTAGGCGGCGAACCAGTCCTCCCACGCCAAAGGAATCTCGTTGTGCTGCAGCAGAGTGCTGTCCTTGAGGTCCGCGAAATGCCTGATGTTGAACTTGTCCCTATATCTGGGTGAGCACACCACGCTCGTCTCTTTGCCGATGAGATACGTGGCCTCCGCAATAACCCAGTATCCTGATCAAGGACGGCATCATCGAGAAGATCGGCGGGGCCGATCTGGCTTGCGAAGGCGCCCTGGAGATCGATGCCATGGGCATGACCCTCATGCCTGGCCTCATCGACTGCCACGTGCACGTGATGGCCTCGTCCTTCAATCTCGGTGCCGTCGCCCGCATGCCGAACGCACTGGCACTGCTTCGCGCACTGCCGATCATGAAGGGCATGCTGGACCGCGGATTCACGTCGGTGCGTGATGCAGGCGGTGCCGACTGGGCGCTGGCCGAGGCGGTGAGAACACGGCAGGTCACCGGGCCTCGACTGTTCTGTGCCGGCAAGGCCTTGTCGCAGACCGGCGGGCACGGCGACTTCCGTGCCCGCAACGACATCCTGGAAGACCCCTGCGCGTGTGCCTACAAGCTCGGCAACATTGCCCGCGTGGTGGACGGCGTCGATGCTTGCCGTCTGGCGGTGCGCGAGGAGATCCTGAAGGGCGCGTCTCAGATCAAGGTCATGGCCTCGGGCGGCGTGGCCTCGCCCAACGATCCGATCATCAATCTTGGGCTCTGCGAGTCCGAACTGCGAGCCATCGTGGAGGAAGCAGGTAACGCCAACACCTATGTCATGGCGCACGCCTATACGCCACGGGCGATTGCGCGCGCGGTCCGATGCGGCGTGCGGACCATCGAGCACGGCAACCTCGTGGACGAGCCGACGGCCCAGTTGATGAAGGAGATGGGTGCCTACATGGTGCCCACGCTCATCACATACGAGGGCCTTGCGAACGACGGCCCCAAGTACGGCCTTCCCCCCGAGTCGGTGCGCAAGATTGAAAGCGTGCGCACCAACGGCCTGGAAGTACTGAAGGTACTCGACGCAGTGGGAGTGAAGATGGGCTACGGCTCCGACTTGCTGGGCGAAACGCACGATCTGCAGTCCGAAGAATTGCCGCTGCGCGCCAAGGTTCTCGGCAATGCCAAGACGATCCAGCAAGCGACGCTGATCGGCGCCGAGATCCTGAACCACACAGGCATCCTGGGGGAGATCGTCGAGCAGGCCTATGCCGACCTGCTGCTGATCGACGGCAATCCGCTGGACGACATCGCGTTGCTCACCCGTCATGACACGGCCATACGGCTCGTCATGCAGGACGGCGTCATCCACGCGAACCGCCTTTAAACGACAAGTTGAGCGGCACCCAAGCCGGCTGGATCGCCAGCAGCACCTATGTCGGCTTCCTGGTGGGCGCGCTGATGTCTGGACTGCTGGGTGACCGTTTCGGCCGCAAGGTGGTCATGATGTGGTCGCTGGTGCTGTTTTGCGTTGCAACCTTCGTCAACGCCTTTGCGACGAACTTCCATGAGTTCTACATCCTGCGCATGATCGCGGGAGGGTAGCCCTGGAAGGCATCAACGAATGAAAGACGAGCCCAAGCTGAAGTGCCTCGCGCAGGCCGCCCAGGCGCTTGGCCGGGCCCAGAGCTCCGAAGCGCAGTGGTCGGAGATTTCTCGCCTGGTCGATTCCATCTTTGGTTACAGCCTCCTGACAGGCCTTGCATTCCTGAAGGAGCAGCGGCTGATGCGCCGCATCTTCTCGAGCGATGAAACCCCCAACCCGTCGGGCGGCTTCAAGGCCACGGGCAAGGGGCCCTGGTCAGTCCAGGTGCTCGACCGGGGGCGGCCCTACATCGGGAGTGACGAGGCGGACATTCGTGCTGTGTTTTCCGAAGCCGAACTGCTGATCGAGCGCGGCCTGCACTCGGTACTCAATCTTCCCATCTGGGGCGCGGGCTGCGTGATCGGGTCACTCAATCTTCTGTCTCACCGGCACGCTTACGATCAGGCGGACGGACAGCTGATCGATCTGGTTTCGGGCATCTGCGCCCCCTTTGCTTTCGCAGTGGAGCACCTTGGACCGGTCGCGTTGCCAACCCTCTGAGCACCCAGCATATAACTTCTCGCTTGAAGTTCATGGCGGACTCCTTGTCGAAGTGTCCGGCCGGCGATGCCGGCCGGTGTCAAATGAGACCTCGGGCTGAAGGTCAGACGCTCCTTCACGGCCTCATAGCGCTTCTTGCCCTGTGCACCATCGAAACCGGTCAGGCGACGTTGATCCTGGTCGCGATCGAAGAGTACAACTCTCGCCTCCGGATTACGCTCCAGAAGTTCCATTGCGAGGTAGGAGGCGATGAAGCCTGTGCCCCCGGTGATGAGGATGGGACGAGTCATGATTTCTGCTCCTTGGAGAGTCAGGTGAACGGCAATGTGACTGACGACTTGTCTGGATTGCCACCCCATCGCGCAGCCTTGTGAGTTCGCATCGTGGTGGTAAAGGGGCGCGACACTTGGCTACGCGTCGGTGCGTGACGATAGGTGCTCGCCAAGAAATTCTCATCCCCCACGCTGAGGAGCAGAAGAGCTGATCGAGTGTCTACGCCCGAAATCCAAAAACGGTTCCGAACTCGCGCCCGATTCAAGGCAACTGCTTGATACGCAGTCGCGTGAACTGCACCCGGGAGCCGGCGTGATGATTCTGCAGGCCGATAAAGCCCTGCGGGGAACGGTTGGCGTTTTGCAGCTGGCTGACTTGCTGGCCATCGAGCCAGACGGTAATCGTCGAACCGTTGGCTTCAATCTCATAGGTGTGCCACTGGCCGGCAGTCGGTGCGGAAGTGGAAGCGGCAAGGCCGTAGACGGCTCCCGTGTTGTGCAGCGGATCACCGAACGTTGGCGGATTGGTGTCCGGATTCTTGCCGGTGTTGTCGATCTGGATCTCGTAGCCTTGTGCCACGGGAATCGTCCAGTCGGTTCCGGGGTCGGGAAAGCGAATGAAGATGCCGGAGTTGTCGTCGACCGCCGAAGCGCGCCAATCGACCCGCAGCACGAAGTTCTTGAACTGCCGCTCTGTAAACCACAGCAGGCCGATGCCACCGAACGATTCGATGATGTTGCCGCCCAACTCCACGAAGCCGCCCGACCCGGCCGTCTTCCATCCGGCGATGCCACCGGTGCCTAGTGGCGAAAAGCCGGGCTCTGCGCCAAGGGACTCGCGCACGATCGCCTCGGCGGTGCGTCGCGCAAGCGCAGTGGCGGTGAGTGACGGGTTCGCCGAGCCGAGCGTGGGAAACAGCGCAGGGCCCGCGACGTAGGCGTTGGAGATGTGATGAAAGCGGCCATCGAGATTGGTCACCGAATCATTCGGGTTCGCGCCCATCCAGAGTGTTCCAGCTTCGTGATGGGTTGTTCCAAGTCCGTCGCGCGCCTGCCCGACGACTTTGATCTTCGCCGGATCGTTGTTGGCGACCGCGTTGGCCAAGTCGAGCGCGGCCTTGTCCATGATGTCCCAGAGGCCGTTGTCGTCCTGATTGGTCGCCAGATTGACCCACGCGCGGCGCATTCCGAACTCATCGGTCTGGTCGCTCAAGTCCACCCAACTCGGCGACCGCCCGGTTTGCTTGTTTGCGTTGGCACTCCGATCGCCGTTCATCTCGGCGATGCCGCGCAGCGTGATAACGATCCAGTCTTCCTGCTGGGCAGCCAGCGTCTGATCGAGAAGGTCGATGTCCGGAATCATGCGGAACATGTCGTCCTCCGAACCGCCCGCGACCGCCGCGGCAGTGACTTGCAGGTGATAGCGACCTTTCGGGGTCGAGCCGCGGACAAGCAGCGCGGCGGCCTCCAGGCGCTCGGGCAATGCCGGGTCGATGACAGAGCGATGGATCCGCACGACGGTGTTCGAGCGCAAGTGCGCCATGAGGTTGCGACCCATCAGCGGCGTGGGAAACGATTCAAGCGCGAGGCGCGTGGCTTCGATGGTGCCGGAGGCCAGCACGACCACGCACGTGGGTGGAATGCCGATGGACTTCAGTTGCCCGTTCACGCGCACGTCGATCGCCGTCACCGCCCCGCCGGCCGTTTGCAGCTTGGTGACGTGCGCCTTCGGCACGATAAAGAGCCGGCGCTGCCAGTCGGGGCGCCCCGCCGCTTCGCGCACCGCGTCCGTGAGAATGGGCATGCTGCTCCACTTGTCGAAGCTGAACAGTCCGGACGCCGGCGGGGCGGCTTGCACGGCGAGCGGGGCGTCTTCGATGCCATCCACTGTCGCCACGCCAGCAGCGGCGCTCATGAACTTCTTCTTCAACGCATCAAACAACGGACCCGAGATGTAGTCGGTCTTGTCGAAGACGCCTGTTTCCTTCTCGACTCGCTCATAGGCATCGCCGGAGTGAGTCGGGCTCTGAAGCTGGGTCGCCACCGGCTGCGGCCAATTCGCCAAATCGGCATCTGTGAGGCGCGGCGACCATCCACCCCAGTAGAGGGATCGGCCGCCAGGGCAGTAGGCCAGGCCGGGAAACGCCACCATGCTGCGCCATGGCGTACCCCAGACAAGCTCGCGCGTACCAGGATCGTCAACGTTCTGGATCACGGACACAGGCGCTGCCGCGTTCAGGCCGATCCGCGACAGATTTTGAACATGCTCCGTGACCAGAAGACTGCCTGCGTCAAGCACGAGGACACGAAGGTTGGGTCCAAGACGATAGATCTTCTCGGCGCAGTAAGCACCGTACATCCCCGCGCCAATGACGACGGCATCAAACGCGACGCCGCCATTCGCGGTCGCTTCATCCCAAGTGCTGCAAACATAACGGCCCAGGACATCAATCGAAAAGGTGGTCCCTTGCAGCCGTACCTGCTGATTCGCCTCGACCAGTTGATTGATCATGGTGCTTCCTCAGTGCGGTTGGTGGGGATTGCCGCCGCGGCCGCCGAGGGTAGCTGCCTTGTCGGAGCCGAGGAGGCGGAAAATGAAAACGCGCATGTGCATCGGTTTCATGGTGCATTCCCGCATGTGAAAGCCGGCATCCTAGAATCATGGGCCGGAGAGCGCCAGTCGCCAAACGGCCAGGGCCCACTCGAGCAGCGAGCGGGAATCCCGTGGCGCCGGGGCTCCCTGCTCTAGTGCTTTCAGCCAGATACCACCGTCATCGCTCTTCAGGCACACGACATTCGCGCGATCATCGGCATGCGTGCGCCTTATCCTGCGGCGTGCTGTGCATCGAGTGCATGCCTGACGGCACGCGCGAGATCCGCGGCCTTGCCCTTGCCCCAGTAGTGCAGGAACATGATGCGCGGCGTCTCGTGCGTCATATGCTGGTGAATCGCGACGATGTTGATGCCGTCGCCTCGCATGGCTTTCAGTACTGGCTGCAGCTCGCCTTCGGTCATCGCAAAGTCGCCGTCGACCACGGCGTTGTCGTCGCTGCCGGCGAACGCGGCCCAGGCGTTCACGCCCATCTGGTTGCCGACCATCGCGTCGTGCATGCGAGCGGTCCGCCCGATCGTGACCTTCACCATGCCGTCCTTGCTGTCGGCTTTTGCACCGAGCGCCTCCTCGATCGGGGCTGCGCTGATATGACTGGGCGCTGGCACCTCGCCGCTGAACGCAGCGGCCAGAGTCGCCTGGGTCGAGCGGATCTGTGCGATGCGGTTCATACACGGCCTTGACGCCAGCGGCGAGCTTGCGCGCATCGCCTTGGCCGCCGATGTGCATGAAGTAGACCTTGGGCGCGTCGAAGAAGAAATGGTTGTGCTACGCCGTGACCTCGAGGCCCGTGTCGAGTGCAGCGCTCATCGCGGGATTCACTTCATCTTCGAAGAGAACCGTGTCGCCCATCAGCCGCGATCGTCCAATGGTCGCTCCCGGTCGGGCAAGGACGGATCGTCGCGACTCGATTTGGCGTGCCGCACGAGAAACAGAGTTTTCACGATCAACTTTCGAGCTGATTCAACTCTGCACCAGCACTATGGCAACGCATCGAGCCGTTGCGCCAACGTCGCGCGCGAGAGTTCACCGATGCGCGTACTGACAAGCTTGCCGTGCGCATCGAAGAACAATGTGGTGGGCAGCGCGCGTTGGCCGAACGAGGCCGAAACGCTGCCTTCGATATCAAGCAAGACATTGCGCAACCCCGGATATCGGGCAACCAAAAAGCTGTTCACCGTTTCGGCGGCTTCACCCTGGTTCAGAAAGACGAAGTGGACATCTGGGCGTTCCGTCTGTGCCTGCTCCAGAATGGGCAGTTCGCGTTGGCATGGTGGACACCAGGTGGCCCATAGATTCACCACGACGGGTTTGCCATGGAACTCCGAAAGCAACACCTCCTGCCCTTGCGGGCTTGCCAGTTTGACCACCGGTATCTGGAGCGCTTCGGCGGGCCAGGTCGCGAGGATCATGGTGCCGAGCAGCCAGCCTCCGGTAGCGGTGGCCAGCGCGGCGCCCACGGGCCTTGCCAGCGTCCGGCGAAGCCATGCAAGAACCAACAGGCACGCCCACGCAGCGACGATTCCTCCCAGCGGGCTCCATCCACCGTCGCGAATATCCAAAATGCCAAGCGGCGCCGCGCTGTATGCCTCGTGGAATCGGAGCACGAACGAGAGCCGCGAGGCGATCAGGGCGACTAGCAACAAGCGAAAGAGCGCTGGATCGGCATCGACGCCAAGTTTGCGTCCGAGACGGCTCCCGACCAGGGACCCCGATCCCACGGCTGCGAACACGAGCAGCAACTCAAACGGCACGCTGAGCGGACCGATTTGAAGGGCCCCGCTCATGAGCGGTCCCCGCCAGTAGGTTGCCGCCTGATGAGATCACCCGCCGTAAAGTCTCCGACCAGGCGGGAGCCACGCCGCTCGCGTCCTTGGGCATCGAACAGCATCACAGTCGGCGGTCCGATGATCTGATGAGCTCGCATCAGGGCCATCTGGGCTGGATTGCTTGCCGTGACATCCGCTCGCAGCAGCACGATGCCGCGCAGTGCGTGTTGAACCTGCGCATCTCCGAATACCTCTTTCTCGATGCTCTTGCAAGAGACACACCAGTCCGCGTAGAAATCCACCAGCACCGGCTTACCCGCATCGCGGGCGGCCTCGATCTGCTTCTGGAGTTCACTCGAACTGTCGACGGGCTTGAAGAGAAGCGCGGCGCCTGCCACGTGAGCGTTTCCGCGTGGGGCTGCCGTGTGCGTGACGAATCCCAGTGGCTGCAGCGGATCCCCGGCACCGCGGGCCGCGCCAAGTACCGTCGCGCCGCCCCACAACCCGGCCAACAGCGCAGCACTGCAAAGCAGTATCCGCGCGCCCGTGCTTGCACGTTCGTGCCCTTCTCCTTCCGGTGCGGCCAATTGATACAGGGTCACCGCCAGACCGACCTGCAGCGAGCCCCACAGCCCCAGCGAAACTGGCTCGGACACCACACGCTGCACCATCCAGATCGCTGTGCCGAGAAGCAGAAACCCAAAAGCGCCCTTGACGCGGTCCATCCATTGCCCCGGATTGGGCAGGTACCGGGCGCCCACCGTGCCAACGACGAGCAACGGAACGCCCATTCCAAGTCCAAGGGAGAGCAGGAGCAGGCCGCCTTGGACTGCGTTTCCGCTCTGCGCAATGTAGAGCAAGGTTCCGGCGAGCGGCGCCGTCATGCAAGGCCCGACCAGCAGTGCCGAAAGCGCTCCCATTCCCGCCGCACCCGCCATCGTGCCACTCCGTCGGCAACGGCTCGCACTGTCCAGCCGATCACGCAGGACGGCCGGCAATTGCAGCGTGAACAAGCCGAACATGCCACATGCCAGGACGACGAACACCGCGCCGAACGCGAGCAGTGTCCATCGGTTCTGCAAAAGTGCCTGTAGATTGGCTCCGGCAACGGCCGCGGCGACCCCCAATATCGCGTACGTCAACGCCATCGGAAGGACGAATGCGAGCGAGAGTGCCAGCGCGCGCCGCGGCGTGGCCTGGTTGCCGACCACGATGCTCGAAACAATGGGCACCATCGGCAGTACGCACGGCGTAAAGGCCAGGGCGATGCCAAAGGCAAAAAACAACGGGAGGGTCCATGCCAGCGAGCGTTTCTCGATCAGGCTCAGGACATCGCCGTCGTTGCCTCCTGCCACGTCCAACAGTGTGCCGCGCTCCGCGCCTGCGACTGCTGGAGCCGAATGGCCCGTGTCTGTGGCCGACGGTTCGATCGTCACCGTGCGCATCTGCGGCGGATAACAAAGTCCCGCTTCGGCGCAGCCTTGCCACGTGACGGTCATCGATTGCGTTCGCGCATCCGGCGCCTTGGCCTGGATCGCTACAGAGCTGTGATAGACCTCCATCGGCCCGAAATTCGGATCGCTTTTCTGCTCGCTCGCCGGGCGAACGAAGTCGACCGGCGCACCCGAAGGCTGTGCAGTGACCGCGATACGGTCGCGATACAGGTAGTAGCCCGGCGCAATCGTCCACCGAAACCGGACGGGTTCATCAGGACTGCTTGGCTGTCGGACGCTCATGGCGAATGCCTGCTCCACAGGCAGAAACGACTCTTCCGCCTGCGCGACGCCTTGGAAGACCCCGAGCATCACGATCAACGAAATCAGGACGTGGCGCATGAAGCGCGATAGACAATGGAAAGGCACGTACACAAGGGCTCGTTGCAGGAAAGGAAGTTCTTGACCCGCGGCAGCTGAACGATCCGTCGATGCCAAGCTGATCGTGATAGCGGCCAGCGCGACGAACCGAACCGGCGACCGCCCCGCTCGAAAACGCGGCATTCGCAAGTCCCGGTTCGCCATGGCCTACTGCCTACTGTTCTCTAGGCGACCGCAGGGAAGTCGATGGCGGTGTCGTTGATGCGATTGAACACGTTCGTAAAGACAGTCACCGCGATCGCGAGGCTGATGTCCACCAACTGAGCGTCGGTGTATCCGGCAGCCTTGATCGAAGAGAACTCTTCCTGGCTGATGGTGCCGCTGGTTCGCGCCAGCTTGCCGACGAACCGCACGAGCGCATCGCGCTTGGCATCGCCCGTGGGCAGTCCGGCGCGAATTTGCTTGAGCACTTCGGACGGGAGTCCCGTGAGCTTGCCAAGCATGCTGTGCGCAGCAACGCAATAGTCACAGCCCGCAACCTTGCTGACCACCAGCTTGATGGTTTCCTGGTCCTGCTTGCTTAGCGAACCGGTCGCCAGCGCCCCGTCGGCCTGGAGGACAGCCTTCAGCGCGGCTGGGCCGTGTGCGCCGATCGTCGCGAAGGTATTGGGAACGCTGCCAGCGGCCTTCTTGATCTGGGCGTACACCTCGGCGGTGGCCCCGGTTGCTGATGCGATGGCAGGGGTAGCGATACGAGTCATGGAAAGCTCCGGTGAAGAAGGTTGTTGAGGAGCTGTGACTGTAGGCGCGCCACTTGAGATTGATAAGACCAAAATACCTCATTAAGCTATCGATTCGTCTCACTACACAACCTTCCGACGCACCTCACCCATGGATTGGCTCAGCAAATTCCTGCACATGATCCCGGTCAGCGGACAGCTTGAACTCCGCTGTCTCTACGGCGCGCCCTGGCGGGTGGTCTACGAGCGATCACCTGCCGGGGAAATGCCCTATCACGTCGTGCTCAGCGGTTTCGCCGTCCTTGAAAGTCGGGATGGCAGTCCGCCAAGGGAACTCACGGCGGGAGACATCGTGTTGCTGTCCCACGGCTCCGCACACGTTCTGCACGATGGCAGCGGGGCCCCGCCGGCGCAGGTGACCGAGCGCGAGAACCAGAACTTCGTCATCAGCGAAAACGCCGGCGCCGGAGATCGCCTGGACATGCTGTGCGGCCGCTTCGTTCTCGAGCCGCAGCAGGACCGCCTGATGTGCAGCTATTTGCCCTCGACCCTGGTGGTGCATGCCGCCGGCCAGGATGCCGCGGCGCCAGCGACCGGCGCGCAACTCGCGAGCCTGGTAGGACTGATGCGGGCGGAGTCGGCCGGCGACAGCCTGGGCGGCCACGCCATGCTGAATGCTCTGTCAGCGGCCATGTTCGCGCTGACGTTGAGGATGGCGAGCGAATCGGATGAAGCTCCCGTCGGACTGCTCGCCTTGGCGGGTCACCCCCGCCTGGCGCCCGCGCTCGCGGCGATGTTGCGGGAGCCCGCGCGCCAATGGACCTTGCCCGATCTGGCACGCCTTTGCAACATGTCACGGGCCACCCTGGCGCGGCACTTCCAGGACAGAGTGGGTCGTTCCGCGAGCGATCTATTGACGGACATCCGGATCAGCATCGCTACCAACGAATTGAAGAAACCATCGATCTCCACCGAAGTCGTGGCGGAAATGGTCGGATATCAGTCCGTAGGCGCCTTCAGACTCGCCTTCAAGCAACGCATGGGCGTGTCGCCCGCGGAGTGGCGCCGTGCGGCGCGCCTGTCTGCATCGGAAATCCCGGGAAGGCTCGGAAAACATTGATCATGATCTCAAGCTCGGGCCTTTCTTGATAACCTGATTGCAGGACTTTGACGGGTTACCAAATGGAAGCTAAGCTGCACGAACAGGAACGTGATTGCCGCGCCCCGTGAATCGGCGGGCCACAGCAAAAGGAGCATGACTATGGGACTCTCTTGGCAGCAAGGCCCCCTGGGTGGCGCAACGGTGGGACGCTTCCTCACTCCCGAGCCGCTCCCGCAACGACTGCTGTTCGCCGAGCCCCTGCGCCGGCGGATGCGCGTCAAGCTGGCTGGTGAGTGGATTGCGGACAGCGAGAATGTGGTCCTGCTCCACGAACCGGGCCGCTACCCGGTCGCGTACTTTCCGATCGCCGACATCCGGCCGAGCGTCCTGACTCTGGAAGACCGGGCGACCCGGCACCGCGATTTGGGCGATACCGCATGGTTCAGCGCAAGCGTCGGTGATCGAAGTGCCGCTCACGCCGCTTGGCAATACACAGGTCTGCCTGATCATGCCAATGTGCTGCAGGACAGGGTCGCGTTTGCGTGGCGTGCCATGGACGCCTTCTACGAGGAGGACGAGCGCATCGTCGGCCATGCTGCCGACGCATACCACCGCATCGACATCAGGCAAAGCTCGCGTCACCTCGTCGTCAGGGACGGCGATCGGGTGATCGCGGACACAACGCATCCCCTCGTGTTGTTCGAGTCCGGTTTCGCGCCACGCTGGTACGTGCCGCGCGAGGACATCGACGAAGCCGCGCTAACGCCTGTCGAGGGGCGGACGTTCTGCCCGTACAAGGGCCTGGCCAGCTATTACGACATTGGCAGCCACAGGAAGGCGGCGTGGTCCTATCCGCAGGCCTGGTCCGAGGTCGCGCGCATCTCCACCCTGGTCTCCTTCGAGCCGGACAAGATCGAAGTCTTCCTGGACAGCAAGCGACTCGCGTTGGAGCCTGGCCAGGGCGTTCTACCGCACGGAATCGACCGAGGTCTGGACCCCGATGAGATGCTGGAGCGCGGCAATCACCCCGACCGGCAGCGCACCTAGGCGACACGGCATCAGTCTTTACGGAGTCATTCGTTAGATACTATGGAAGGGCCGCGGAGGTCAGCCCCCTGGAGTAGAACGAGGATTCGGAGACTCGTTTCTCGAAAGGAGCACGCAAATGAACGCACCTGACACAGCCCTTCGGGGCCAGGATATGCCGATCACCGGCTGGCTGTACATGGCCTTTGAATTGGGCGACAAGAGCTGGAAGCTATCCCTGGGTGACGGGGTGCGCGCGCCGAGCCGATGCTCGGTCGCAGCAGGGGATACGGCGTTTGTGCTGACCGCGATCACCAAGGCCAAGGCACGCTGCGGCCTGACTGGGCAAGTGCCGGTGCGCAGTTGCTACGAGGCAGGCCGTGACGGCTTCTGGCTGCACCGCTGGCTGACTGAACAAGGGATCGCCAACCTCGTAGTGGACTCGGCCAGTATCGAAGTCAATCGGCGGGCGCGCCGTGCCAAGACGGATCGGCTCGACAGCGACAAGCTGCTGTCGATGCTGATGCGCTACCACGCTGGTGAACGGCGCGTGTGGGCCGTTGCGCGGATTCCCAGCCCGGAGCAGGAAGATGAGCGGCGCGTGCACCGGGAACTTGGGCGCCTGCGGCAGGAACGTACGGCGCACAGCAACCGGATTCGTTCGCTGCTGGTGCTGCACGACCTACGGGTCGAGCGCATCGGTGGGCGCACATGGGTGGGCTGGTGGACTCAGCACGCCGCGCGACTGTTGCCAGGTTTGCGCGCCGAGATTGAGCGCGAGTTCGAACGCCTGTCGCTGGTTGCCAGGCAGATCAGGGCGCTGGAGACAATGCAGCAGCATCAGGTCCGCAGCGGTGCACAACCCGCGATCGCACTGCTCACCCGGCTGGCAGGTATCGGCACGGGAAGTGCATGGACCCTGGTCAAGGAACTGTTTGGCTGGCGGCGGTTTCACAACCGGCGTGAACTTGCCGGCTGCCTGGGCCTGGCGCCGACGCCCTACGCAAGCGGCGCCAGCAACGTCGAGCAGGGCATCAGCAAGGCCGGCAACAAGCGCAGCCGGTGGCTGATGGTCGAACTCGCGTGGAGCTGGCTGCGCTTCCAGCCGGCCAGCCAGTTGAGCCAATGGTTCAATCAGCGCTTTGCTGTCGCCGGCAAGCGCATGCGACGGATCGGCATTGTCGCGCTTGCGCGGCGGCTGGCGATTGCGCTATGGCGCTATCTCGAATATGGTGAGATTCCACTCGAGGCAAGGCTCAAGCCACTGGACAGCGAAGCGGTGGCGGCCTGAACGGAGCACCTCGAGCGACATTGATGAAGGTGAGCGCGCCCGGACAGTAAGAGGATTACCCGACGGGTAGTCGTAGTTTTAGATGGGGCGCCAGTAACGGGGTGGTTCCAGCGCCATGCGCATGCGGTATGTGGTGACCGGCCTGGTGCCGGCACGGATAGAAGTTGGACCGGGCAAACACCCGGGCATCACGCACCCCGACCTGAATCCTGTCGTCGATGCCCTCGCTTTGTTCAAAGGGGACTCCTCAATGCAAGCACAGGTCTTCGCGGCACCGACTCAAAAAAAGTAGTCGGCCTGCACAAAATTGATCCCCAAAGGGCTTGACTTCCAATACCCCATAGAAGTCTTACTGTGTTATATATTTGGTGCTCGTTGATGCCGAAGACAACAGGGACATCGGGGCAGGTTACGAGCCAGCAGTGCGCCGATACGCAATCGCAAACTGGTGATGGAGGATGGGACGTGGCGCTGCGCCCTCTGGGCTTCCCCGAGGTTTGTAATGCGTGGGTAGGGTAGGCGCTTGGCGGCCAGGGTTTTTTTTACCCCCGATCTCGTCGGGGTGCTGCAGTCGCTGCGCCAGCAGGAAGCCGTAGGCGGCGATGCTGAGACTGGCGTGATGATGAAACCCACGCCAACCCCGCCCTTCGTACTGCCCGAGGCCCAGGTCCTGCTTGAGATCCTGGTAGTCACGCTCAATGCGCCAGCGCATCTTGGCCTCGTAGACCATGCGCTCCAGCGACGTGTCTTCGGGCAGCGTGGACAACCAGTACTTCAGTGGCTCTTCGTGGCCCTCGGGCCACTCCATCAGCAGCCATTGCGGCTCGCGCAGTTCGCTGCGCTTCTCGTCGCGGTGCGCTGCACGGACCCGCACGCGCGCGAAGTGCGAGCACAGTGCGGCGTTCGAGCCCTCGCGCCAGGTGACTTCTTGCCAGTCATCGGGCTCGATGTCGAAGGCCACGTCCTTGACCGTGCGGGGCCGGTGCTCGGGGGCGGTGGCGTCGCCGCGGCGCAGCCGTCGTGGCACTCGGCCCCTGCCGCTGTAAGGCTTGGGCGGCAGGGGTTCGTGCCCAGGCGGCCATACCGTGACGCTGCCCGTCACCCCCACGACGTAGCGCAATCCAAGCTCGTCCAGGCGTTCGCGAAACGCCGTGTCTACGCCATAGCCCGCGTCGGCCAACACGCAGTGCCTCGGCGCCCCCTGGGCCATCAGGTGTTCGATCTGCTGCAGCGCGATTTGAGGCTTGGTGGCGAACGCGAGCGCTTCAGGCACGCGGGCCTTCTCGCGTCGGGCCTCGTCGTCAGCCCACTCTTGGGGAAGGTACAGCTGCCACGCCACCGGAATGCTGGCCGCCGCGCAGGCCAGCGACACGCTCACCGCCACCTGGCAGTTGTCCTGCTTGCCCAGCATCCCGCAGTATTGGCGCGCGACGCCCACCGAGTGCCGCCCCTGCTTGGGAAAGCCGGTGTCATCGATGATCCACCAGCCGCCGTCGCTGAAATCCATCAACGGCACGACCCACTGGCATATCCCCAGCAGCATGCGCTCGTCCGACCAATTCGCGTCGGCCACGAAGTGGTGCAGCGACTGGTGGCGCGAACGAACGTTCAGCGGGTCCATATGTGCCGCCATCGGCTCCACGCTCTTGCGCTGCAGCGGCGACATCAGCCCTGTGGTGTAACCCCGCAAGCCCGCATGGCGGTCCGAATGACCCAGCCCCTCACTCAGATGGGCCATGTAGCGCTCGAATTCCTGCAAGTCTTCCATCAAGGTTCGCCCTTCGCTTGAAGAAGCGCGCATAATGCCTTGATTTCGCTCAAATTACTAACACAGTAAGATTAGAAAGGCGGCCAAGAAGTCCAGGGAGCTTGTCGAGTCCGGAGATGGTGTTGGCCGGCCGCTGCCCCATCTCCTCAAAAGTGGCGCCGCCGCGGTTGACCCAGCAGGTCGGAAAGCCGTGATACGCCGCACCGGTGATATCCCAGCCGTTGGACGAGACGAAGAGAATGGCAGTGCGCCCGAGCTCCAGCCGAGACTCGGCCAGCTCGTAGGCGCGGCTGCTCGGCTTGAAGATCTGCGCGTCTTCGACACTGATGAGATGCTGGAACTCTCCCGCGAGTCCCGAGTGGCGCACAACCGACTCGATGGAGTAGTTCGATCCGTTCGACAGGATCGCGAGCGTGAAGCCGCGTGCGCGCAGCTCACGCAGCGCCTGCGGAACTTCGGTGAAGGGCGACAGCCGGAGGTAAGCCTCGCACAAGGCCTCGCGCCGCGCATCGTCGAGCTCGATGCCAAGGTTTCGGCAGGTGTAGATCAAAGCGTCCTCTGTCGCACGCTCGAAGTTGACGTACTGGCCCATGAGGCTGCGCAGCCAGGTGTACTCGAGTTGCTTCTGCCGCCACAGCTTGCTGACATCGAGTCCGCGGCCTGGATAGAAGGCCTCGCACAAGGCTGCGACGGAGTGAACGTCGTAGAGGGTGCCGTACAGGTCGAAGACGATGGCGCGAATGTCGTTCATGGCAACCTCCTCTTACTTCGAGTTCCGAAGAAAACCCCGGATCTCGGCCGCGATCTCGTCGCAGTGCGTTTCGAGCGCGAAGTGCCCCGTATCGAAGAACCGGATCCGAGCATCCTTGATATCGCGCTTGAACGCCTCGGCGCCTGCGGGCAGGAAGAACGGGTCGCCATTGCCCCACACGGCAAGCAGCGGTGGCTGGTGCGCGCGGAAGTACTCCTGGAACTTCGGGTAGAGCTCCAAGTTGCTCGCATAGTCGAGGAACAGGTCCAGTTGCGCATCGTGCGCGCCTGGACGGGTCATGTAGTAGTTGTCCAGGTTGTAGCCGTCCGGCGAGACGAGCGTCTTGTCCTTCACACCGGTCGTGTACTGCCAGTACGTGGTCTCCGGCGTCAGGAGCGCACGCAGCGCATCGCGGTTGGCCTGCGTCGGCTCCTTCCAGTAGGCACGGATCGGGTTCCAACCTTCGCTCAGACCTTCCACGTAGGCATTGCCGTTCTGCGTGATGATGGCCGTCACGCGCTCCGGGTGCTCGACTGCCATCCGCAGCCCTGTGGGCGAGCCGTAGTCGAACACATAGATGGCGAAGTGATCGAGCTTCAGCACCTCGGTGAATCTCGTCATGACCTTCGCCAGGTTGGCGAACGTGTATTTGAACTGCTCACGCGACGGCAAGTCGGATTGCCCGAAACCCGGCAGATCAGGCGCAATGACCCGGTAGCGGTCGGCCAGTTTCGGAATCAGGTCCCGAAACATGTGGCTCGAACTCGGAAAGCCGTGCAGCAGCAACACGACCGGGGCGCTGGCTGGACCGGCCTCGCGGTAGGCAACGCCGAATCCATCGACATCGACCCGCTGGTAATTGATGACGTTCATCTCCGTCTCCTTTCATGCTCGATATCAAGATAACCAACTTGCAACCATATTACTGGTTACCTTCATAGTAACTTGCTTGTCGCCATTTTGGTGGTTATCATTGATCGTGGAAGGGGAATGTTGGCAACGCCGTGGGTTTACCCGACACAACCACCCTCTACAGCTTTGGAGAATCCGGCAAATCATGGTTGAACCAACACGCCCGCCCGCCATGTTCATTGGCGGCGTTGCCGCACTGGACTTTTTGAACTCGATTGCCTCACCCGTTGATATTCCGGTGGAGTGGATCGAGACGGGCGAGGACCTCCTGAACTGGCTTTTGCAGGCCAACCTGGTCAAGTCGAAGGTGGTGGAGCACATGCGGAAATCTGCGGGGCCTGGCGAGCTGGACGCGGTTGCTGTTCAAGCGCGCGGGCTTCGTGACTGGTTCCGTACGTTCGTTACCTCGCACATGGGCGCTCCGTTGACTCGTGAAGCGATCCGAGAGCTCAAGCCCTTGAACCGACTGCTGGCCCGAGACGAGGTGTATGGCCAGTTGGTTCCCCGTCATGAAAATACGAATGATGAAGGCGCTACTGGCCTCGAATTCGTTGCAGACCGGCGCTGGCGCTCCCCCGAGACATTGCTGCTGCCAGTGGCGAAGGCAATGGCCGACCTTTTGACCACCGTCGATTTCACCTACGTCAAGGAGTGCGAGTGGCACACCTGCACGTTGCTATTCGTCGATACGACACGAGGGCATATGCGCCGCTGGTGCAGCATGGGTGTATGCGGAAACAGGGCCAAGCAAGCGGCGCATCGAGAACGGTCGGTTCGAGCGAGCGGGCAAGATAGTGAATCGGCGCCCTCTTCTCGTCGCCGAGCGCGACCCTGATGCTTTCCAAAGTCGAAGTCCGGCTTCATTTCTTCTCTGCGGCGCTATCGAGGCCCAAGATGGCGACTCTTGCCGGCCTTGGCTTCGTTGGCCACGACCATGGTAAATCCGTCGGCCACGGCGACCTTCTGCACCCCGTCCACGGCGTACGTGATCACGCCACCTCCGATCCCGCTGCCGGTTCCTAGCGGCCCGACCCAGAGTTTCTGGCCCGTGGAAGAGTCCAGCGCATAAAGGTTGCCGCCCAGGTCGGCGAAGAACATGATTGTTCCCCGACGCTCAGTTTGTGTGCGTGCGCTTCGGTACGAAGCGGGTCTACTCGGACTGACAGTGTTGCGAGGCCGCTGCGAGCGTCCGCTGTTCGGCGAATTGGACCCGGCGGCGAATGACGGGTTCTGGCCCGCAATCTCGGGCTTTTTCGGCTCAGTGATCGCACACGGCAAACACGGTGTCGAAACGCTTGAGCGCCGAACCCAGCAGCTTCGAATGACCTGTTCCCCACGGGTGTGGACGCGCGTTTCGCTGCCGCCAGTCGAAGGACTTGGGCTCGTGCGCAAGCACGTAGCCGACTTCACCCTTCGCGCCGGTCGCCGCGATGGCGAATGGGTTGTCCGCGTGGTACTTGGCGTGCGTCATGGGAAAACCGACAACCAGCCCCGTTCGCTCGGCAAAGGCCTTCATCGACATGACCAGCATGGGGTGATCGTCGGGCATTTCCTTGCCAACTTGCGGGTTGTACTGGATGAAGATGATCTCGCCACGCTCGGGCACCCACGGCGGCGACTTGCGTGTGCTCATCGGGCGAAGGCCTCGGCCCCCACCGAGCCGCCAGCCATCGATTCGCCACCGTGCTTCTTGGGGTCGAAGGACGCCAGCATCTGTTCAAGCGTCGGCTCGGTTTCGGCTTCGATGACGATGCGACCAGGCTTGACGGTCACGCGAACCGGCGTGCCATCCACAACCCCTGCAGTCTTCGCCATCGGTTTGGTGAGACGAAGCGCCAAGCCGTTGCCCCACGCGCTGATTTGACCAATGGAAGTGCTCATGAAAAGATCCCTGCTTGTTTACACCAGTGTATAAACATTGGGGCACCGTGTCAACATTCGTCGAAACGCGCACGATCCAACGCCGGACCCAGGTGGTGGCCCGGGCCACCGTCCTCGGGCGCATCCAGCAATGATGGCTCACCTCGCCGGACTTGCGCTCGACAGGAAGACGCATAAAAAATCCCCTCGCTCCGGTATTCGGAACGGGGGACCAACATTGAACGCCTGCGGCGCGCTCAGCAGTTCCTTGGCCAACGCCACCTCGATGGTGTCGCCCGACGTTTCGTTGAGCACGTCGAGGCCTGACTCGGGCATGTCGCCCGACGTCGACTGCGACACCGCGATCTTTTCACCCATGAGCTTGAGGCAGTCCATCCGCGTGGTGCCCGCGTAGCCCAGGAAGTAGACACGAACGTCGTGCCTCTGGCCGATGCGCCATGAGCGGCGTGCGAACCGCGCGCGCTGCCGAGCCTCTGCAGGAATTGTCGTCACGGGATCATTGGATTATTTCGTCCGCACGCAGCAGAAGCGATTGAGGGATCGCGAGACCCAGCGCCTTCGCGGTCTTCATGTTGATGACAAGCTCGAACTTCGTTGGCTGTTCAACGGGGAGCTCGGCCGGCTTGGACCCCTTGAAGATCTTGTCAACATAGATCGCGACATGGCGCGCGAGGTCAGCGAGGCTCGGGCCATAGGACATCAGCATCCCGGCGAGAGCCTCCTCACGACGGGCGGCCATCGTGGGAATTCGCTGCTTGAGCGCGAATGCGGCGAGTTCGTGGCGCAGAATGAAATTGGTAGGGTTCGGGCTCAGCAGCAGGGCGTCCGGATGCTCTCGGACCACAGCGGCGGTCGTGGCGTCGAAGTCCTGCGGCGTGTTCATCTGGAAGCGCAGCAAGGTCACTCCCAGCGAGTGGGCGGCCGCATCCTGTTCGGTGTCGAGTGCGGCGAGCTTCGCGGCATCGAAGCCGCCGAAGTTCCCGAACAGATTTGCAACTCGTGTGGCTTGCGTGGCCACGGTCTTGAGCAGCTCAAGGCGCTTGGGAATCAGGTCCACCTGATAGTCTGCGACGCCGGTGATGTTGCCGCCAGGATGCGCGAGGCTGGCGACCAGACCAGCACCGACGGGATCGCTGGTCCCCGCCATGACAATCGGAATCGTCGCCGTCACTTCTTTTGCCGCGCGCGCGCCCGGGGCGCTGCCCACCACAATCACGTCGACGTTGAGGCGAACCAGTTCGGCGGCGAGCGCCGGATAGCGCTCGATATTTCCCTTCGAGAACCGCATTTCGAAGGCGAGGTTCTGTCCCTCGATGTACCCGAAGCTCCGCAAAGTCTCCAGGAATGTGCCCCAGATGCGTGCCTGCTCGGGGTCCGTCAATGGCGCGGATCCGATATAGCCGATTCGCCATACCTTCCCCACCGATTGCGCATTGGCCGGCAGCGATACAGTGGCGACAAGGGTGACCGTCGAGCCAATGAACGTGCGCCGATCCATCATTGGATCACCTGGTTGACACAGGAGCCCCAATCATAGACCGGAGCAGGCGTTCCGATCGGCCCGCCGCGAAGCGCAGGTCGAGCGTTGAGGCCCGGCTGCACGGCTCCGAGCCCTCAGTTTGCAGAGGCCCTGTCTGCTCAACGAACTGCGTCACCATTTCTGGTTCCGCGTTCCCGGGCCAGCCGGAATTCAAAGGCCGCTTCCTGGCGTCTCTGGCGTCTGCTGATCGGCTGGTGTGCGCCAAGGAGGGACGGTCGCCGGCTCAAGTTCGGCGCAGCAAACCCGACCGCCGTGAGCCGCCTTCTCATTGAGTTCACCGTAGGAGTTTCCATTCCCATTGACGGGGACAGCGCAACCGAAGAGCATGTCCGAACGTCGCCGGATTTGTGATCCCTCGATTTTCCATAGTCGGGGTGGGATGCCCCGCGGAAGCCCGTCTTTTCAGCCTCGCGCGGCCTCACATTGGCAGAAGGAGCGCCCATGCGCAACTGGCAGATCGGCCCGGTAAGGGTGACGCAGGTCGTCGAGGGGCTGAGCGCCTTCCCGCCTTCGTCCCTTTTCGAGGGCATGACGCCCGAACAGGTGCAGGTGCACCGCTGGCTGCGGCCGCACTTCGCGCATGCCGATGGGCGGCTGTTCGTGTCGATTCATTGTTTCGTGATCGAATCCGAAGGCCGGCGCATCGTGGTCGATACCTGTGTGGGTAACGACAAGCTCCGTGAACGGCCGATGTGGGACCGACTGCAGACCACGTTTCTCGCCGATCTCGAACAAGCCGGGTTCGCGCCAGAGTCCATCGACACGGTGCTCTGCACGCATCTGCACGTGGATCACGTGGGGTGGAACACGCGCTGGGTAAACGGCCGCTGGCTGCCAACTTTTGTCAATGCGCGCTATCTGTTCGGTCGCGTCGAGTATGAGCATTGGTCGCTTGCGCGCGAAGCTTCCAACCAACAAGCGATGGTCGATTCGGTCCAGCCCGTCATCGACGCGGGTCTAGTGGAATGGGTGGAGACCGACCACTCGCTGACCTCGGAAGTGCGCCTTGAGCCAACGCCCGGCCACACGCCGGGGCATGTGAGCGTGCGCATCCGCTCGCAAGGACACGAAGCCGTGATCACCGGAGACTTGATGCACCACCCGGTGCAGTGCTGCGAACCCGACCGGGCCACGAGATTTGACGTGGACCCTGCAATGGCGCGCCTGACGCGGCGGCGCTTCCTGGCCGAGCAGGCCGACCGCAACGTGCTGGTGCTTGGCACGCATTTCCCAGAGCCGACCGGCGGCTGGGTGGTGTCGGCCGGAGCCGCGTGGGAGTTGGCGCTCGCGCCGCGGCTTGGTCCAGGTTGACCCGTGGCGCGTGCGACCATGTGGACCACGCACCCCGGGGCGGGCAAGTCTCTGGTTCACGGCAAGGCCGCGTAACGGACGCTGGCGAATGGCTGGTCGTGGCCGAACTTTGCCATAGATGTTCGAGCGTCAAGGCAATCTTTGGCCTTGTCGAAGACCCCATTGGTCAGCCCACTTTGAAAGCGGCTGGAGTGCTTTCGCAAGGCGTCTGCCTTCATCGGTCAGCCGATACCCTCCCTCCGCGTGCTCGACAAGGCCGGCCTCCTTCAATTCGGTCAAACGGGTGTTGAGCAGCCTCGTATTCGTCTCACAGGCATCCTGAAGAGCCCTGAAAGTCAGCGGCTCTCCGCGCAGTTCCCAAAGCACACGCAAAGCGGTGCGCCGACCAAGCAGGTCGAGCGCCACCATGATGGGACGTCCGGTGGCGGACCCGCGAACAGGCTTTCCGATGCGAGGGGTACTCATGCTTTACTTTATACAGCATCGACGCTACGATTTTCCTGTATCTGAGCAGTCAGAGTAGGAATGTCAGTCACCCAACACCCCCTCCACAGATCCGTACGTGCGGAGCTACCGCATACGGCTCCTGCCTTGGGTCATGACGATCAGACGCTGGTTCGGGTAGGGGTGGCAGATGTTCGGGACAGGCAGCCAGCGCGCCATCAAGCGATACATGCGTCGCCAAGGCAGGTCGTGGCTCTGGCTGCGGCGGCACAGCGTGCGATGCCACAGCCCGACGACCTGATGGCGGAATGTCCTCAGCCGCGCGCCGTTGCACGGCACGCCGAAGTAGCGCGCATGCCCAGTCACCACCGCCCGCAGGTACTGGCCCTGCTCCGGGATGGGTTGGTGCATGCGCCTTCTGAGTTCGAGCTTGATCACCTGCAGCTTGGCTCGCAGGCGTTTGGCACTGGTGAGTCGCAGGACCATGAACTTGCCCTTTCGGGTCGTCCCGCAGCAATGCGTGAACCCCAGGAAGTCGAAGGTCTGCGGCTTGCCTTGTCCCTTGCGGCGTCGGTTCTCGTGGGCGAAGCGCCCGAACTCGATCAGCCGCGTCTTCTCGGGATGCAGCTTCAACCCGAACTGGCCCAGCCGCTCGGCCACCGCGCGCTGGAAGCGCTCGGCGTCATCACGGAACTGGAACCCCGCAACCCAATCGTCGGCGTAGCGCACGACGATCACGTCACCCCGGGCATGGCGCCCCCTCCACTGCTTCACCCACAGGTCCAACGCATAGTGCAGGTAGATGTTGGCCAGCAGCGGACTGATGCTCCCGCCCTGAACCGTCCCCAACTCACCTTGCGTGAGCCTGCCGTCCTCCAGCACGCCCGCGTGCAGCCATTTCTTGATCAGCCGCACCACGCGCGTGTCAGCCACGCGATGTTCGATGAACTTCACCAGCCAGTCCCTTTCGATCGTGTCGAAGAACTTGGCGATGTCCGCATCGAGTATCCAGTTCACCTTCCTTGCGCCCACACCCACCGCCACGGCATCCAGCGCGTTGTGCGCGCTGCGCCCGGGCCTGAAGCCGTAGCTGAACCCGAGGAAGTCCTGCTCGTAGATGGCGTTCAACACTTCGACCGTGGCACGCTGGACGAGCTTGTCCTCCAGCGCCGGCACGCCCAGCGGGCGCTTGCTGCCGTCGGCCTTGTCGATGTACACCCTCTTCACAGGCTGGGGCCGGTAGCCCCCTCGGGCCAGCCGCTCGGACAACTCCAGGAGATTGCCCTCCAGGTCCTGTCCGTACGTCTGCCAGGTCTGGCCGTCCACCCCGGCGGCCGCGTCGCGCTTGAGCGCGAGGTAAGCCGCCCGCAGGCGTTCGACCGCGTAGATGTGATGCAGCAGTCCCGTGAACTTCGCATCACGACGGCCCTTTGCCGTCTGTCGTATGCCATCGAGCGCGGTTCCCATGTCATAGACCCGCACCGATCTGCGGGACATGCGCGCCGCGATGGCATTTCCCTTGGCCTGCCGCCTTCCCTCCACCACCTCCGCCGCCGCAGGAGCTTCCCCCGCAGCCTTGTTCGGCAGCTTCTTCGGTACTACGCAGCAGTCCGACTTCCCGCGCCTGTGGCTCATCGTCGTACGCCCTTGGGCTTCACGATGCGCTCTGCAGCCAGCGCTTCCCAGCGCTGCGCAGAAGGACGCGGGATCTCCCGGTTCCCGAACAAAGTGCTTGCGTGCGTGCTCGGGGTCTTTGACCGCGCGGGGTCCGCCTCTGCCTCGCCAATGCGGCAGCGACGGTGTGACCTTCGGCATTCTCCTACTGCCTCGGCACCCCGGACCACCCGCAGCTGTCGCCACGGGGCATGTATTACGCGGCTCGATACCCGGCCCGCTCGTCCCCCTATCAACGCTTCGCCCACACCCTCGCGGATGTGCACGCATGACTCGGGGCCGCCGTAGCTGGCTAAGCCTTCAACGTATGAAACTTTCATTCACAACACTTTGCCGGTTTTGACCGGCGCACAGGAGACCCGCATGACTGCACGCATCGAGCCAGCAAGTCCGCCGTTCGCGGCAGACATCACGTCGCAGTTCGACCGCTTGATGAAGGGGCAACCGCCTCTACGTCTGTTCACAACGTTGGCGCGCGACCCGCGACTGTTTCAGAAGTTCTTCTCCAGCGGGTTGTTGGACAAGGGGAATCTGACCATCCGGCAACGCGAAATCGTGATTCACCGAACTACCGCACTCTGCAGATCGGCGTACGAATGGGGAATCCACGTCACGGCATTCTCCAAGCGCGCTGGCCTGACCGACGAGCAGGTCCAAGCGACCGTGAACGGTTCGGCAACGCATGCCTGCTGGAGGACGTCGCTGCGCGCTTCCCCAGTTGACCTCGGCACTTTGCGCCGGAGGGCACCATTTCTGTCGCTCTACGGCTGTCCTCATCTAATCTGCATGCCCCGCTCACCCCAGACGATTGCAAGGAGAACCCCATGATCAAGGTCAACGTGATGTACCCGTACACCGAAGGCGCGCGCTTCGACCACGCCTACTACCGCGACCGGCACATGCCGATGGTGAAGGCTAGGCTCGGCACTGCCTGCGCCTACTACACCGTCGAAAAAGGCCTGGCCGGCAGAGCGCCCGGTGCACCGCCCGCCTTCGTGGCGATGTGCGCGTTCATCTGTAGTTCGGCCGAAGGCTACCAAGCCGCCATGCAGGAGCACGGCGCCGAGATCCGGGGCGACATCGCCAACTACACGGACATCGCGCCCGTGATCCAGTTCAGCAAGGTCGTCGTCGAGCGGTCGGATCATTGAACGTACCGGATTGAGTCTGACGTCACCCGGGCGCCTGGTATCGGCCACAAGCGGTACTTCGTTTGTGACGCCATAGCGAACATCGAGCCAAGAGGAGCCACAACCGAAACGGCGACTACAGCACGCTGCACGAGCTGCCGGCCGCGGCTTGGTCCGGCGCCACTCATCGTCCAGCGCTCGCGTCGCGCGGCAGGCTCGACAATGCCGCCAAGTTTTCGTCGATCGCGCGGATCAGTCCCCACGTCTCGCCATAGTTGATTGGATAGCCTGGGCAACCGGCGTCGAGGTCGTCCTGCCTCGCGTGCGCGTATTCGGTCCAGCGCGGCGAAGAGGGGCGGCGGTGATGGAAGTCGTGGCACGGCGTGTCCGCGACCAGCACAACGACGCGCACCAGCAGCTGGACGGTAAGCATGTCGGCCCACCAGCTGGCCCACGCCACGAGACCACGTAGCGTGGCGGCGTCGTGCGCCGGCGGTGCGGAGCCAGGAAACACGCCAAGCGTGACGCGACACTGAAACATCTTGTCCCTGTCGCCGCTGTGCGACGGATCGGGAAAGCGGTGCTCGATGAGGATGCGGCCGACCGTGACCAACTGCAGCAGCAACGTGAGCGGCAGCACCCAGAGCACGAAGAACGGTATCAGCCACCCGGCCGCCGCGCAGCCGGCCGCACCAAGCGCCCAACTGGTGATGCCGACCGTGTCATGCAGGCGGTCACCCGACATCCAAGACATCCGCGCCCGATGTACGAGAAAGCGGGTGTGGAAGCGTGGCGACGCCAGGCTCGTCAGCACGCAGCGCCAAAGCTGCCGCTTGGGCATCCCCGGCTCGAGCCGGCACAAGCCGAGCACGAAGTCGGTGAACTCGTCCCCCTCGGTGAGGAGCGTGCGGACGCTGTGGTGACTCATGTGCTCTTGCTGGTAGCGATCGAAGTGCTTGAAAAGCAGAAGCGCGGAGACCAGCCGGCCGAGATCCCGGTTGCGCCGGCGGTCGGCGAAGAGCTGAGCGTGCGCGCATCGGTGGAACACGGCGATCTGGAACAGGCTGACGCCAGCAGTCGTCAATACCAGCGAAAGCGCGATCAGTGCGGCCGATATCAGGCCATGCGTCATGAAGCCAACGGTGCCGACCAGCAGCCCGACCACAGTCCATGCGAGCGCCTCGAGCAGGAAGGTCCACGGGGCGCGTGCGCGGGCGCGCTCGCTAGGCGCGGGGCGGCCGGTCAGCCAAGTGAGGAGCGGCTGCATGGCGCGCGGCAGTCGAAGCGCCATGAGGGCGCGCGGGTCGGTGCGATGTTCGGACATGGTGCGGGTCACGGTTGGGTGGAAGGTTCGTCACCTCCGGAGTGACGGGATGCATCGGGACGTGCCTGGTCCGAAGACTTCCCTTCGACATGAGGCTTGACACGGTGCGCCAGTTAAGTTGCACGGCAGGCCGATTTGGTTCAACCTGCGGCCCTGGGCATGCTTCGCCGTCGCCGGAGGCCAGTGGCAGCCTTCGCCGTTTCGGGGATCAGTCGCACGAGGGAACTTGCCCCCTCCTGCAGGAAGGGGTCGAAGACCGACGCCCAAGGCGCTCCCCACTGGGGAGGAGAACATCACACTGAACGCGTAGCCCGCGTAGCCGGGCGCCTCGACTGCCTACCATCGAGAGCCCCGTTCTTCATGGGAGTGCAAGTGGACGAAACGGGTTTACGGCGCCGATTGCGGGCGGTTTTGGCAGCCGACGCCTCCGGCTACTCACGCCTCATGGCTGTTGATGAGCAGCATGACCTTAACGGCACGATGGCCAACAGTCTGGTACGGCTACAGCGCCTTGCCGAGGCGCGGAAGGCTCTGATCAGGTCATTCGATTTGAGCCGGTCGATCGAATGGCGAAGCTTTGAATACTTCGGCCATGTCTACTACACACGCGCTTTCAAGGAGCACCGCTACGAGACTGCCGCAAGATTGCTCGGTTACGCCACTGTGGCAAGGAGCTGGCAATGGGGCAGCTTGGGAATGTCCGAATACGGAGACAGGCACCGCGCAAATCTTGCGCCACATCTCGGTTCCGATCGGTTGGATGAACTCATTCGCGAAGGTGAACATCTCGAACCCGGGGCCATCTGCCGCCTCGCTCTTGAGATGCCTCAGCCACCCTCAGTCGGTTCGCCGCAGCAATGTTAGCTCGACTGGTCGAGTGCGTTGGGCATCTCGCTGTTGGGTTCGCAGCGTTTGCGGACGATCGGCACGGTCCCTTCGGTCGGCCGGTGTGCGCCGCGTCGCGGTCGCTGCAGCTTCTCCAGCATAGCTGTGTCCAGGCCGCTCCCGACCGGACAGACTCGGGGCGCTCCTTTGACTGACCATCTAGTGCGACCCCGTCACGCGCCCTGCCTTGATGGATAGAGCTCGATCGGATCATGAGGCTGCGCTCACCCGGGTTCGCGCGGTCGGAGGATGTCCACCTCGCGCTTGGCCAACATCCGAAGAATTCGTCCGACGACTAGGGCCTGGTAATGAGTCGACTGCCGATGCGTCTCGAGTGCCGCATCGTCGCGGTAGTGTTCGAGGAGCAGCACCGTGGTCGGTTCACCAAGTCCGTGGAACACTTCGTAGCCTAGGCAGCCCTGCTCGGCCAGCGAACACTCGCGAAGCTCGGCAACGTGGCTGAGCACCTCGCCGAGTCGGTCGTCTGACACCTGCCACCGGGCCACTACCACGACCTGCGTATTGGCGCCCTTCATGCGTGCTCCTCCAGGGCCTTGGCGATCGCCTCGCCGACCAGGGTGCCCGACTGGGGGTTCTGGCCGGTGATCAGGCGTCCATCGACGACGAGCTTGGGCGTCCACGGGGCGGACGACTCGTAGAGAGCCCCTTCGTCGGTGAGTGCGCCCTGGAGGTCGAACGGCACATCGGGGCGGGCATAGCCGTCTTCTTCCGCGGTCGAGAACCCGGCCACCTTTCGGCCTCGCACCAGCGGCGTGCCGTCGGCGAGTGTGACGCCGAGCAGTGCCGATGGGCCGTGGCACACGGCGGACACGATCTTGCCGGCGTCCCAGGCGCGCCGGACGGCCGCTTGGACTTCGGGGTTGCCGGTGATGTCGACCATCGGGCCCAGGCCACCGGGAAAGAAGATCGCGTCGTAATCCAGCACGTCGACTTCCGACAGCTTGCGGGTGCGCGCCAGGCGACGATAGGAAGCACTCTTGAGGAATGCGGCCTGGACGGGGTCATTGGCATCGAATCCATCTTCCGGCGGCTTGCCGCCCTGGGGCGAGGCGTATTCCACCGCGATGCCCGCCTTGTCCAGTGCCTCGAATGGATGGGCGATCTCCGGGAAGAAGAATCCGGTGGCGCGGTTGTTCGGACCGATCACCGCTGCGTTTGTCACAATAAACAGGACATGCTTGACGCTCATGATTGACTCCTTGGTTCAATGGATGCCGGGAAACTCCCCGGTGAGGTGAAGATTAAGGAATCAGTCGCATCTCGAGTAGATGCGCGGATGTTGACGCATTGGCTTATCCGATTTGACAATCTGTCTATGAATCATGACGTCTCGCCCATCCTGGACGAACTGCGAGCGATGGCCGTCTTCGCCACCGTCGTGCGCACGGGCAGCTTCGCCTCGGGTGCCCGCGCCCTGGGCCTGACCCGGGCGGTGGTGAGCCACCACGTTCGCAGCCTGGAGGCCAAGCTGGGCGTGCCGCTGGCGCAGCGCAGCACGCGCAGCTTCAGCCTGACGCCCGCTGGCGAGGCGTTCCGTGTGCACTGCGAGCGCCTGCTCGACGAGGCGCACGACGGCATCCGCGGCATGGAGCTGCTGCGCGCGGAGCCGCGCGGGGAAGCTCGCATCACCTGCTCGCATCACTTCGGCAACAAGCGCATCCTTCCGGTATTGCTGGATTTCCGCCGGCGCTATCCCGCCATCCGGCTCCACGTCGCGATGAACGACGCCAATGTCGACCTCGTGCAACAAGGCATCGAGTTGGCTGTGCGCGCCGGCCCGCTGGCGGACTCGGACCTGGTCGCGCGCCGACTGGTGAGCGAGCCGACGATGCTGTGCGCTTCCCCGGCCTACCTCCGGCGCCACCGTGCACCGGCGACGGTGGCGGACCTGGCGGAGCATCGCTGGGTGGTCTATCCGCCGACACAGCGCGTGCTGACAGCGACCCGCGACGGACAGCCCATCGAGATGCAGGTACGTGGTGACATCGTCACCGACAGCGCGGCGTCGCGCCTGGCGTTCGTGCTGGCCGGCGAAGGCATCGCGCGTCTCCCTGCCTACGACGCCGCTGCGCCGCTCGCCGCTGGCGAGTTGGTGCGCGTGCTGCCGGAACTGGAGACGGCGGCACTCGAGATCTACCTGGTGCACGGCAGGCGCATCGGGCCGAGCGCGCGGCTGCTGCGGGACTTTCTGCTGGCGGCGATGCAGGAGAGCGGCTAGCCAAACAGCCTAAAGCGCGTGGCGAAGAAGGTGTCTGAACTTCTTGCCGGGCGCGGGCCGCCTCATGACGCTTTGCAGATGTCAAGACGCCGGTGCGGCTCAGGCCCGTTTGCGGGATCAAGAGCGGGCGTCTTCCATGTCCGCGCTGTACGCACCCACGCTGGCCGCGCCATTCAGTCGTGCGCGCTTGAGCAGCGCCTCCTGGGCTTGCCGCACGTTGGCGGGCCGGCCACGCCAGGCCTGCAGCGCAGGCTCCTGAAGCGCGCGTCCATACGAGAAGCTCAGATACCACGGCTGTGGGCCCCGTCGGTTCAGCGCATTCAGATTGGCCGTCGCCTCGACTGGCGACTGTCCGCCGGACAGGAAGTTGATGCCCGGGACCGCCGCTGGCACCGCCCTGCGCAGCACGCGGATCGTCTCCTCTGCCACTTCCTCGGGCGTTGCCTGCACCGCATGCGCCTTGCCCTCCACCACCATGCTGGGCTTGAGCAACATGTGCTCGAGCGCTACCCGATGGCGAGTCAGGGCGTGAAAGACCTCGTGCAGCACGGCCTGCGTCACCTCCGCGCAGCGCGCCAGCGTGTGATCGCCGTCGATCAGCACCTCGGGCTCGACGATCGGCACCACGCCCTGGTCCTGCGAGACCGCGGCGTAGCGAGCAAGCGCTTCCGCGTTAGCTTCGATCGCTGCGCGGCTTGGCAACGTGTCGGAGACGTTGTAGACGGCGCGCCACTTCGCGAATCGCGCGCCTTTCTGCTTGTAGCCCTTGAGACGTTCGGTGAGCCCATCGAGGCCTTGCGTGATCTCATCGCCGGGTGCCAACGCGAGCGGGATCTTTCCCGCATCGACCTTGATGCCGGGCACGATCCCTTGTCGCACTGCCAACTGCGGCAGCAGCTCGCCATCGTCAGTGCAATGGTTCAGGGTCTCTTCGTACAGGATGACGCCACTGATGTACCGGCCAAGGTCCGGCGTAGCCAGCAACAGGCTGCGATAAGCGCGCCGGTTTTCCTCGGTCGATTCCACGCCGATCGTCTTGAATCGCCTGGCGATGGTCGGTCCGCTTTCGTCGGCCGCCAGAATCCCCTTGCCTTTCTGAACGAGCGCGTCGATGGTCGCTTGGAGTTCGTCGGAAGTGGCCATGGGAATCCTCCGTGTGGGACGCCAGTCTCTCGCGGGAGGTGCTGCGACACAAGTCCCTGTTGCACGTGATGCCCTGCGACGCGGGCCGGTCGGGGCGCCGCGTTCGGGTGCGGGGTGCTCCGCAGCGAGAGCCGACTTCCAACGAGGCGTGCCGAACCGACTGCAGACCGCCAGGTTACGGAGTCCAAGCATCTCGCACGCCCGAATCGTCGATGACGAAGCCTCCGCCAACGGAATAGTAGATCTGCGTCGCGAGTTCATCCCCTTCGACATCGAGCGCGAAAAAGCGCAGTCCGTTGACGTGCAGCGGGAGCGACTTGCCCGCGAAGAACAGCAGGTCAGTCTTCTCGCGGTATGCGATGCGGTGCTTCCCGCCCACCGTGAGCGCGCCGCCTGAACGAATCTCGTGCACCAGTGCCGGCACGCTGTCGACGTCGATGATCTCGGGGTCGTGCCCACAAAGGCCCAGCAGAGTTGCGATGTCCGACCCGTGCCCCTTGCCAGTCGCGCCGAGCGACCCGTACAACTCGCTCTGGATGCGGTGCACGCGGCCCAGTACGCCGTCGCCGTCCAGTTTCTCCACGAACATCCGCGCGGCTCGCATGGGGCCAACGGTGTGGGAGCTGGACGGGCCGATCCCGATCTTGAAGATGTCGAAAGTGCTGAGATACACGATCGTTTCAACGCTAAAGCGCGTACTCCTGGAACTCACAGCTCTCGTAGGGCTTGCGCGCCACCCACATGACCCCCTTGGCTGCATCCATCAAGGTCGTTGCCACCGTGGCGGAGATGCTGCTGAAGTCACCGGGCTTGGGGCTTCGCAAGACTCCGTCGGGGTAGCCGAAGTCGTCTGCCAGGGTCGATCGGACGTCGTCCCATGCAATGGCACGGTTCGTCACGGTACGCAGGGCGCTCTCGACCCGATGCTGCCTGTAGAGGCTGTCCGGTCTTGCCGCCAGCCCTGGATCGCGCAGCTTGGCGAGTGCCACGGGCGATAGCCAGTGGTTGGCGTGGACGAGCACATCGTCCTGGGGAAGCATCGGATAGACCTCGTCCGGAGCGGCTTCCAGGCTGACGCAGCAGCCATCGGTTGCACTGCTCTGCGCCAGGATCATGTTGCTCGAGCAGTAGCGGTTGGCACTCCACACGGTCCGCATCGCCTGCGCGAGGTTCGTGGCTTCCAGGAGTCGCCGGCGCAGCAGGACCACCGGTGCGCCCGGGCCGTGCTGGAAGTCCTTGTGGCAGGACATCGCGTTGCCTGTGAGGGACACGCCGTTGCTGTTGAGGCCGTGCCTCGCCAACGCGCCGGCTTCCGTGAAGCTCAGGATGTCGGGCCCGTTTGCGTTGCAGATGCGCAGGACGATGCAGGTGTCCACGCACTCCTGGCGCCAGTCCCAGTTGTGCGCATGCATCAACCGGCCTGTGGCCGACCGCTTCGGCAGCACGGTGTTCGTCCCGCTGTTTGAAGAAAGACGCGTCTGCCTGATGCGGCGCGACCACCCGCTCGCGAAAAAGAAGCTCCGGCTGACCGACCTGGCCGAGATGCGGTTCATCAGCACGGTCAACATGCTGGGAAGAGACAACGACCTGGATGACTTGCTCAAGCAGCACGGCCTCCCCAAGCGCAAGTTCCCGGTTCTGCCACGGCCGCGGGAAGCACTGTCCGCGGCTTTGTTGGGACAATCCATGTGCAAGGTCCAGGCCACGAGTCAAGAACCGTCTTTTGGGTCCCCTATCCTAGTGTCGTGAGTTAGAAGTTCGCAGACAAAATATCTCGATGCTCGCGAGGTCGTGCCGTGGCGCTCGTAGTCGTGGGTACGTCGCTCGGGGATGCCCGGGGCCAGCGGCAGCAAGGGCTGCGTGCGATCCAGCGCTTGGATCTGGCTCTTCTCGTCGACGCACAGGACCATGGCCATGAGCGGCGGGTCCATGTACAGCCCCACGATGTCTCGCACCTTCTCGACGAACAGCGGATCGCTGGAAAGCTTGAAGGTCTCCTGTCGATGAGGCTGCAGCCCGAATGCGCGCCAGGTAGCGCTGCAGGCTGCCAAGGCTCACGCCCAGGTGGTGGGCGATCTTCTTGCGCGATTCCGTACGATTCGCCCGCCGTTCAACCTTCGGATCCGCCACCTTCCCTCAGAAATGAGAGAACGTGCACTTGGATGTCCTGTAACTGCTTGTCAGTCAGGCGGTGATGAATCAGCAAGTCTGGAAGCTTCGGCGCCAGGTTTTTCAAGTCCTGACGCACCTGTTCCGGAGAAACGTCCAGCAGGTGCGCCACGACAAACCCTATCGCAATCTGCTGGGCCTCCAATTTCTGGAGGGAAGTTTTGAATTCTTCCTCGTTCATGGGTCCCCCTTTCAAAGCAAAGGCCGTTGGTGCGAAGGAACTCTATGCTCGATTCTGCGCGCGTACCAGGGTCCGTCCGATTGAGCGAACGATGAGTTCGAGCGAGCCGCGGCCAAGCTGGCATCCGAGGAGAACAAGTAGCCCCAGCATCCAGGATCGCGTCTTTCGAATTTCACAATGGGCCTGCGCCCAGGAGACACAGCGGGCCGTTCCCGGGACAGGAACGGCCTACGACGGCGGTCCGGTGGTGATGTTCAAGCCGGTGCGCACCACATCGAACCCTGCATCGGCCATCTGCTGTGCCACCGTCGGGCAGGCAGCCATGCCGGTTTGGCCGGAAATAACGACGCGCCCGCTGGCAGACTTGGGCGCGAATTCTTGGCGCACTGGTCCAGAGTCTTGGTGCATCGGCAGTCGGTCTGGGCGTGACACAATTGTGCTACAATTTGCTTTCCTTCCCACGCGAGGTCTCGCCATGTCCACTACAACGATCCGTATCGAAGAGGCCCTGAAGGCACGGATCGCGGCTGCGGCCGAGCGCGTGGGCAAGTCATCGCATGCGTTCATTCTGGATGCGCTCTCCGATACTGTGGAACGTGTCGAAATGGACGAGGAACTGCATCGGCTCGCCGACGAACGTTGGGCCGCGTTGATGCAAACGGGCGAGTCGGTTTCGTGGACGGACGCGAAGGCATACTTGCTGGCGCGTGCCGCCGGGAAGAAGCCGCGCCGGCCCTCGGCGCGCAAGCCGGTACGCTGACGAGCCGATGGCAAGAATCGAACTGGCGCCGGAGGTGCTTGACGACCTAGATCGCTTCCTGGAGCACCTGACGCGCTTCGGCGCAGCGGACATCCCTGATCGGATTCAAGAGGTCGTCGAAGCCATACAAGTGCTTGCCCACAGTCCGCTGATCGGCAGACCGGTACGTGGTGGCAAGCGGGAACTGGTCATCGGTAAAGGCGCGCGGGGGTATGTGGCGCTCTATCGCTACATGGCAGAGATCGACGTGGTCTTTATGTTGGCTCTCCGCGCTCAGCGTGAGTCCGGCTTCAAGCACTGACCCAGGTTGGCATGCCCGTGTCGTCGAGGCACGCCGGATACTCGCTGAATTGGGCGAGTCCGCCACCGGCAGCTTCGTCTCGCAGGCGTGCAAGGCCCTGGCCGAAGGTGCCCAGCGGGTCCCCGCAGCCTGGCGGCCCTCAAGGAACTGAACTTCCGCGGCCGCAGCGGCGATGCAGGGCTTGAGCAGTGGAAAGCATGGCAGAACCGTCCTGCTGCACCTCGTACCGAAGATCGTAGTTCAGGACCGGCACTCGCCGACTGAGAAGACATCGCTGGCCTGGCCCCAGCGGTTGTCATGGACCAGTTCGTGCAGCGGCTGCCGCGAGGCCCAGCGCTGTTGCTGCAGCATGGGCTCGGCGTAGAACCCATGCACCGGTCCCAGGCACAGCAGCGCGATGGGTTCGGCGCCGGGCGGGAGCTCGAGCAAGGCCGCCACGTCCGCCGGTTCGAACAGCGATACCCAGCCCATCCCGAGGCCTTCGGCGCGCGCCGCCAGCCACAGGTTCTGGATCGCGCAGGCGGCCGATGCCAGGTCCATCTGCGGCAGGGTTCGGCGCCCGAACACGTGCTTCTCGCGGCCATCGGTCAGCGCCACGGCCAGCACCTCGGCCGCCTCCAGCAGGCCCTGGACCTTCAGGCGCATGAATTCGTCTTCGCGTTCGCCCAGTGCCCGCGCGGTACGCCGCCGTTCCAGCTCCACCACCTCGTGCAGGCGCTGGCGCAGCGCGGCATCGGTCACGCGCACGAATCGCCAGGGCTGCATGAAGCCGACGCTGGGCGCATGGTGGGCTGCCCGCAACAGGCGCCGCAGCGTATCGGGCGGCACCGTGCCGCCCGCGAAATGCCGCATGTCGCGCCGCTCGAAGATGGCGCGGTACACCGCCCGCGCCGCGTCGGGCTCGAAGGCGTGGTCTGTCGTGCAGTCGGGCCCGCGAACCAGACGGTGCCTGCCCCCGCTCATGCGATTTCCTCCTGCGGCAGGAACAATTGCGCCGCGGCCTCGGGACTCGATGGAAACCACGCGTGGAAATAGCTGGCCTGCAGGGCGCGGCGGCGGTACACCGCCTCGCCGCCGTTGCGGCCGGAGCCGGCAGGGCGCTCGGTGCGCGCTTGCGGCTCGAGGACCGTTTCGCACACGGAGTAGTGGAAGGTGTGCCCGCGCAGCACACCGTGCTCCAGCGCAAGCTGTTGCGGCCCCAGACCCGCCAGGCGCGAGGCCATCGTGGTCTTGCCGGGCAGCAAGCCCCACATGGCGTGATGGTGCCCGTCCGCCGTCACGAGCTGCTCGAACAGCGCCATCATGCCGCCGCACTCGGCCCACACGGGCTTGCCCTGCTCGACGTGATCGTGCAGTGCCTGGCGCAGCCGCGTGGCGTTCGACAGTGCGCCCGCATGCAGCTCGGGGTAACCGCCGGGCACCCATAAGGCATCGCATGGCGGCAGCGGCTCGCCCGCGAGCGGGGAGAAGTACGCCACCTGCGCCCCCAGCTCTCGCAAGCAGTCGATGTTGCCCGCGTAAATGAAGCAGAACGCCGCGTCTCGCGCGACGGCGACCGTGCGGCCTGCCAGCGGACGGACCGGCGCTTGCGCCACCGCCGGCGGCGCATCGAAGCGCACGGACCAGCGTTGCAGGTCGGCCAGCGACATCCGGCCCAGCGGCGTCTCCGCCAGCGCATCGGCCGCCGCGTCGAGGCGCTGCATCGCATCGTCCATCTCGTCGACCGCGACCAGGCCCAGGTGCCGCTCGGGCAGGGCCAACTCCTGGCGGCGCGGCAGAGCGCCGAGCCAGGCGTCGGCGGGGCGCAGGCTCGACTGCAGCATGGCGGCATGGCGCTCGCCGGCGACCCGGTTGGCCAGCACGCCGGCCCAGGCCAGCCCGGACCGGTACTCTCGCAAGCCCAGGGCCAGCGCGCCGAAGGTGCCTGCCATGGCCGATCCATTGATCACGGGCAGCACCGGGATCCCGAAGCGCCCGGCCAGGTCGGCCGCGCTGGGTTCGCCGTCGAACAGGCCCATCACGCCTTCGACGATCAGGAGTTGCGCCTCCTGTGCCGCTTGATGCAATCGGCGCGCGCAGTCGCCCTCCCCCGTCATCCACAGGTCCAGCGGGTGGACGGGCGCGCCGCTGGCCAGCTCCAGCCAGCGGGGGTCGAGGAAGTCGGGCCCGCACTTGAACGCCCGCACCCGGGCGCCGCAGCGCGCATGCAGGCGTGCCAGCGCGGCCGCCACGGTTGTCTTGCCCTGTCCGGAAGACGGGGCCGAGATGAGAAGGGCCGGACATGCGGCGTGCGTCATCGCGCCGACTCCCGACGCATCAACGCCCGCAAGGCCATGCAGGGGCGAAAACGAAACAGCTCTCATGAAACGAGTAAGCTTGATGACCCGAACCGGCATCCCCGCCGGTCGTTGGGCATTACGGCCGCTCGCCGAACGGTCGAGCGGCCACCGTGTTGGCCGGTATCCGGGCTGGCGGGGGGAACCTTCATCGCCTTCCCGGGCCTGCCGATCAGGCGGGCCCAGTGGCTCACTGTAATGAAGGTGGAACCTTGAATGGGTTCCGCCGCTTACCGTTGCGGGGGCAGCGCAGGTTGGCTTTGGCCGGTGCGGCCAGCGCCTCCTGCTTCCCGTTGAACTGCAGCGCGTGAACCGCGCTGCGAGCACCAACGCTGCGAATTCTAGGACGTCGGTGCAACCTTCTGGCAGAAGGCCTGCATGTACTCGCGGCTGGTGCACACGGTCGCGCCGCGCATGCGCATCGCGCCGAGGAAGGTCTCGGCCTGCTTCTCGAACCCGGGCACCGGGCTCATGCAATCGGAGAGCAGCACGAGCTTGCCCAGATGCCCGGAGGGCAGATGCTCGGCCAGGTGCTCAACGGTGGCGCGTACGCAGTGGCTGCTGGCCTCGCCGGCAACGACGATGCGCTCGGCCTCGTCCAGCTGCCTGATCAGTTCGCGGTTCAGCTGCGTGTCCGGGTCCTGCGGGTCGGGCACTTCGGCCTGCAGCGCACTGTAGTTCTCGGTCCAGGCGTTCATGCCCTTGAAGACCTTGCGCACAGGTCGAAGCGTGGCGCTCTCCCAGCGGTTGTAGGCGGCGCGCACCTCGTCCTCCACGTTGTGGCCCCAGGTCCCGATCTCGCAGTGCACCGGCCAGACCATGAGCGCGTAGCGCCCGCCGGCCTCCAGTGCGTCGAGGTAGGACAGGACGCGCGCAAGTGCCTGCGGGTCGCGCGGCGCGTACTTGCCGGCGCGCACATCGGCTGCGCTGATCTGGGTGAAGGGTGCGACCGGGCCGCCGTCCGCCTGGCGCCACAGGGCCGGGCGCTCGATGCCGATGCTGTGGTGCGAGTCCAGCGTGACCGTGATCTGCGCGATCCACGGGCTGGCCTGGTCGATCAGGCCCGCCAGACGTGCCATGTCCGCTGCGGCGCCCTTCACCGGGAGCGCGGCGCCTGCGATGTCCATGAAATCGTTTTGAGGGTCGATGATCAGAAGTTGGGTGTTCATGTTCCGCTCCGGTTTTCAGGTCATGGTACGTCCCGATGAATCTTGGCCAGCCGGCGTCTCGTCCTCACTGGACCAGGCGGCCTTGCGCCGGCGCGATGTCGATCGTCGCGGTCATGCCGGCGGTAAAGCGCAGGAAGTCGCTCTCGATGCCATCCGAAAAGATGACACCCGACTCCGGCATCCTCGAGCGCAGCATCAGGCAACGATCGCTCTCGATGCGCCCGAAGACGACGCTCGTGCTCGTGCCGCGGCTGGGAAACGGCTCGCGCACTGCGAACACGAGTTCCTTTGCGTCCCATGCCAGCGGCGCATAGCTGCCGCCCGCTGCCGAGCCGAATGCGCTGGCGATCGCCAGCGAGCCGGTCGCCACGCTCTTCATCCACGCGGTCGACCCGAGGCCCGTCGAGACGATCAGGCCTGACGAAGACTGAAGTTCGCTCTTGCCATCGAAAGCCAGTTCGTACAGCGCCGAGGTGTGGCTGCGCGGCCCGATGAACAGGTCGTTGACCGCGCGCATCGTCTGGCCGTCGCTCAGGCGCGCCTGGGCCATCGTGACCGACCGGATTGGCCGCCGTTCCTGGGCCACCAACGGCAGTACGTCGTGGAGCTGCCCGGCCTCGAACGGCAGAAGCAGACCGTCCCAGCGCGCCGGATCCGGGTTGAGGCCGAGCAGCGGCTGGCCTTGCAGGTACTTCAGCGTGTTGGCGACCACACCATCCTGTCCGAGCGCAACGACGATGTCATCCGGCGCGAAGACGAAGTTCGGCAACATCATCCTGTCCACGAGCTGATACCGGCCCCAGCGCGCGAGCGCCTCGATGGTGATCCGAAGGCTCGATGCATAGGCCTCGTTCTCCTCCAGGTAGTCGCTGAAGTCGTCGCCCAGGTGCTCGATGTAGAACTTCGCCTGGGCCAGCGTGTTGTGTCGGACCACGAGATCTTCCAGGCGCGTCCTCCGCGTGACGAGCACCACCCGCCTCTGGTTTGCGGTGCTCACGATGCGCTTCTCACGGGTCTCGCGCTAGCGGAGCCGAGCAGGCCCGCGAGCAGCTCGGGCGAGACGTTCAGCTGCCCGATGCGCTCGGCGCGCTCGGCGATGCCGCCGAATGCTTGCGCAATCAGCTGCCCTGGCTGCATGCCGACCGCGGCGAGCGCCTGCACCACCCGTGGATCCGCCTGGTCGAGCGCTTCCATGACGGACTTGACGCGATGCGCTTCGGCTTCGGCCAGCGCACGGGTGTTCGCGGCCTGGCTTGCGACCAGGTCCCTGCGGTTGTTCTCGAGCTCGATGTCCGCCGTCATCTGTTCGCCGCGCAGCTCGTTCTCGCGCTTGAGCATCGCTGCCTTGGCGTCCATCTGCGCGGTCTGGATCTGACGCCTCTTCTCCTCGATCGCGACCTCGGTGTCGAGCTCGCTCTCGCGAATCGAGCGCTCGTTCTCCACCGCTGCGATGCGTCGCTGGTAGATGGCCTCGTCGGCCGCCTTCAGATTCGCCTCACGGGCTTGCGCCTCGAGCGCCCTCGCAATGTCGGGCGTCGGCTTGATGGCGACGATCGACACGCCGAGCACTTCGAGGCCGAGAGCCTGGATCTCCGGCTGCGCGCCGAGTTGCTGCTCCGCGGCACGGGCGACGGTCGATGGTGCCTTGAGCGCCTGCTTCAGGTCCAGCGCCTGGATCGCCTGCTGGATGATCACCTTGGTCTGGGTGACGACACGCTCGCGCAGGCGCTGCTGCGGGTCCTCGGCCGCGTACTTGCCGTTCGCCAGCAGCGAGAAGTCCACCAGCGCGGACGCGCGGGCGGGGTCCTTGACCCGGTAGGTCACCTCACCCTGGACGGTTACGGCCTGGAAGTCGCTCGTCGCGAGTTCCAGCATGAAGCCGGCGTCGCGGCTGGCCACCGGCACCGCGACGAGCGTGCTTGCCGGTGCGTAGTAGAAGAAGGACGTGCCCTCCCCCTGGCGCACGATCCCGCCGTTGCGGTACTGCATGAGGTGGACGGTGGGCTGTGCCTTGATGTATCGGATGCCAAACACGATGAATCCCCTTTCCTTGTGAGTTGTACTGCACAACTCCTATGAGTGGTATAGTACAACTCAACGACAGGCTGTCAAGCACCCGATGAAGAAATCCCTGAACCGAACTTCGCTGGACTTCCCGCGCCCGCTGGTCTCGGTGGACGTGGTGATCTTCACCGTGCTTGAGGACGCACTGAAGGTTCTGCTCACCCGCCGTCCGGAGAACGAGGAGGAGCCGTTCCCCGGCCTTTGGTGTATCCCTGGCGGGTTCGTCGACGTGGATCGCGACGATTCGCTACAGGATTGCGCGGCTCGCAAGCTTCAGGAAAAGACCGGTTATGCCGCGCCATACCTCGAGCAACTGGCGAGTTGGGGAAGCGCGAGCAGGGATCCTCGTGGCTGGTCCACCACGCACGGCTACTTTGCTCTCGTTCCGCCGCCAGCCGCGAAGACGGGCGATGAACGCGCCGAATGGTGCGACGCCGACGCCGCCTGCAAAAAGCGGCTGGCGTTCGATCATCGAGAGATCGTCGGGACTGCGTTGGAGCGCCTGCGCAGCAAGGTGGAATACACGTCCTTGCCCGCGTTCTTGCTCAACGAGCCGTTCACGCTGCCGGAGCTGCAGCATGTGTACGAGGTCGTGCTGGCTCGACCGCTGGACAAGAGCGCGTTCCGACGCCGGATGCTCGATGCTGATTTCCTGCAGGAGGTCGGCACGGTTCCTGGCGCCTTTGGGCGTGGGGCGATGGGCTACAAGGTGCGCGAGCGGGAGCGCGCCGCCATCTTTCCTCGCACATTCCGAGCCGTTGAATAGTCTGCGAGCCGGGGTGGCTGAACGCTGCCTGCAACGGTTGGTTGCGGACGAGGATCTCTGTCGACGCAGGTCGCGAACTCATTGATCGCTCGCGCAAGGCACGCTTGTCGCTCCTGCTTGCGCACATCGTTCGATCTCCGTGAACAGGCTGTTCAAGGTGTCGAGCGGCAAAGCCAAAGGGGCCAGCCAGCTTTCCTTGCGCCCTCCCCCTCGCGTCTTCGACCAAGCCTGATCATTTGGCCAACAAATTGACATGCACGGGGTCTTGTCGCCGATCCGATCAAAAAGGCGAAATCCGTGGCACTCACCGAGGACGGCTTGCGCGAATCCGAACGCCTCTTCAAGCAGTTCTTCGTCATATCTGATCAATGAGGTGGGCGCTGCTCGTAAAGTGAGGTAGATTGGCACGCGAGATGCGAAGCCTGCATCAAGCGCCTGCAGAGGCTGCTGGATGCGGCGGCAGGCGATTGGAAGACGCCAGGCTTGCGCGTCGCCCCTGGTCCATCCTGCCTCAACACTGATGTCGCACTTCGCTTCCGCCACTCCCGCCACCAGTCCCCTCTTCCGCGTCCAAACGAGCGAGATTCACGGGGAGGGCCTCTTTGCGGCGCGGGCACTGCCAGCGAACACCACGTTGGGCAGGTACGGGGGACAGCGCCTGTCGCCGGCCGAGGTGACTGAGATGGACTGGAACAGCCAGATCACGTACCTGTTCGGCCTGTCCGACGGTATGGTGATTGATGGTTCTCGCGGGGGCAATGCGCTGCGCCACCTCAATCACAGTTGCAGTCCGAACTGCGAAGCGGTTGAGACGCGGACATCGGACGGAACGCTGCAACTGGAGATCGTCACCCTTCGAGACGTGCTGGCCGATGAGGAACTCTGCATCGACTATGCCCTGGCGATCGATGTCTCGGAGTCGCCCGACAGGTACCCCTGCGTCTGCCTGTCTGCGACGTGTCGCGGAACGATGGTCGCGTCGAATTGACATCGGCGCGCGAGCGCTCGATTCGGGCAAGGCCGGGTAGCAAGTTGATCACCAGCGTTGCTCCCGGCACGAGCGGATTTGCAGCCACACGGATTGAAAGCAAAGAGACCATGAACTCGCGGCAACTCGACATCTTCGATGACAGCCGCGACACCGTGCTGTGCAACGACGTCGTGGTCACCCTTGAGCGCCGCGACACCGTCAGCGCCGGAGCGGCCTGGGCTGCATTCGCCGAAGAATTCCCGGACCATGAATCCCTGGCGCCGCTTTCCGTGCTCGTCGAGGCGCTCGAGCAGCGCGTGGCTGCACCGTTCCAGGATCACGAGTCCCTGCACGATGCGCGCGGTGCATTGTGCGATGTGATCCAAAGTCAGCGGTGAAGGCAACGTTTCACAGGCCACGGGGGCATGCCCTGACTCAGTTCTCGTGCCAGGCGTGTGCACTCGTGGCCAAAGTATGCCCAGTGGGCGCGGCACTAGTATTCCAGCGACACCATCTCCTTCACCTTCGATGTCAGCGAAGCCGGCGCCGTCTTGACAAGCGCTTCCGGTCTCCCAATCATGAGCACCGCATCGAGGAGGATCACGATGAAAAGGGCGCTCACCATGCCGTCGATCCCGAGCACCGTTGCCGTCATGCTGGCGGCGGGCCTGTTGTCGGCTTGTACCACGACGCTCCAGCAATCGGCCGACGATGTTGCAGCCATCGCCGCAGCCGATCAAGCCTTCTACTCTGCGCTGAATGGTCGGAGCGTCCAGGGCATGTCCGCAGTCTGGACCGACAAGCCGTACGCGATCAGCATCGGTCCACGTAGCAAGGTCATGGATGTGGGTGGGAGCGCGGTCAGAAAATACTGGGAGGGAGCTTTTGATTTTTTCCCCCAGATCAGCGTAACCAAGTCCGAAACGAAGATTCAGACTGGTGGAAAGCTGGCGTGGGTCATTGGGGTTGAGCACGCTGTTCTGCAGCCCAAGACCGGCGGCGAGCCTCTCAGGTTCGATACCTTCGTGACCCACGTCTTTGAGAAGGAGAACGGGCGCTGGCTGCTGGTCTCCCATCATGCACAAATGATCCCTCGATAGCCTCGGCGGCGTTCACTCGGCGCGAGTCTTCTCACAGATTCCAGTTCCCCGGAGGCGCTTCGCAGCTTCATCACGTCGGAGTCTGCACGATGGCGCAAAGTCATTGCGGACCCCGGCATCATCAACCACTTCGAGGTATCGCTCCATGAGTACCGCTGAAACCCCTGCCTTCGCGCCGATCGTTCACAGCGCTGCCGAATGGCGCGCCGAAATGGCCCGCCTTACCAAGGCGGGGCAGCCCAGTTTCTTCCACATCCGCACTCGATTGCCAAAGGAGGGGCGGACCAATCAGGTGCTGGGTGCTTCGCGCTACATGAACGTGGTACTCAAGACCTACGCGAGCGGCGGCGAGAACGAAATCCACGCACACTCCAATGAGGACCACCTGTTCGTTGTCCTGCAAGGTGGGGCCGTGTTCCATGGGCCGGGTGGAGAGAAGCGCGAGGTCGGCAAGAACGATTGCGTCCTACTGCCGGCTGGCACTTTCTACTGGTTCCATGCCAAGGAAGATGAAGGAGAGCTCGTGATGCTGCGAGTCGGAGCGCACATCGATCCAGATAGCGATGTGCTGGCTCGCATCGACCTCGATGGCAAACCCTTCGACGGCTACTCTGAAAAGAACAAGGAAGTGCCGATCGTCCTTCATGAGGATCGCATCTTCGAATAGGTCAATCCGAGCATCCAGATGCACTCCCTTCATTTCATCGAAACCGCAGCCTCGCCGCATGCCGCCTTTCGGTGCCACCCGCGCGCAAGCCCGTAGTGCGGCTTGGCCCTTGCTATCGATCAAGGACGTAGAGACCGCCATCGGCCATCTGCTGTCCAGGCGGATGTCGATTGTTGCGCGCGAGGCGCGAACGGCTTCACGATGTCGTTGGGCGGACGTCAGGCCATTCGACTTCCTTTCCAATGACAGCTCGCGCATACAGGTAGTTGTCACGCGCGCGTTCGGAGAGCGAGTCCATGTCGACATGACCGACCGCGTCGCAGGGAAAGACGTAGGCGCGACCAGCGGCAAAGAGAGAGCGGAAGAGCAGCTCATAGCCAGTGGATGCGGAGGAAGCAATCACGACGGTCTCCCAAAATCACGGGGTTCGTAGGAATGTTCCTACATGCAGTTGCACCTTGCAAGACTTGCTTTCTTCTACGTTTGCCTAAAAAGGAGGCAGTTACAGTGAAGAAATGGCTTTAGAGCCTTTTAAAAAGGCCACGGCGGTGTTCGAATTTTTGAGTCCCGCGCGTTCCCCTGGCTTCTCCGCTCTGTCGGAGCAAATAGAACGAGGAATTCTGGAATTGCATCGTTGCTGCGCCACAACGTGGCACGCAACCTGGCGCCGATGACGCCTACATCTGGACGCGCGACTTGCTCAAGCAGGAGGGTCGCGAAATGCGCTGGCCACGCGGACAGCTACCGGAACGAGTTCCTCGCCACCACCGACCTTGGCGCGCCCGCGCTCGACTTCGACCACGCAGGCGAGATCCCTCGACGTGTATGTCGCTATCAGTTCCGTGCCGGTGACCGCCTACGGTGAAGCCGTTCAGCCCCGGATGCGTTCGATCTTAGCGCCCTGCAGCGACACTCCGGCTTCCAGCCCCACGTTGGTGAGCACGAAACCAATCACCGGTTGCTGCAGTGTGTTGGTGTCGACGCTGCCGTTCGCGCCGATGTTCGCCAGTGCGACCGTAGCGTCCGCGCCGACGGTCCAGCCCTCGCTGTTGCGGAACTTGTCTAGCGCTTGCTGTGTGGTGAACAGGTAAATCACTGCCTTCGACTGCGCGCCCGCCTGGAGGCCGAGCGATCCGGCTGTGGTGCTGTAGTAAGCCTCGGTGCGGCCGTTCACGCGAAGTGCACCGCGTCCGTATTGCGCGCCGACGATGAAGCTTCCGCCGATCACTTCCGGAAACACGAGCACGCCCTTGGATTTGGCAACCAACTCGCGCGAGCCTGGCACATTCGCGTAGAGCTTGGAAAGCGTGGCATCGATCTGGGCATCAGCCGGAGCATGCGAAGACATGCCGCTCGCGCTCTCGCCTTTCGAGGTCGTCGTGCAGCCGACGAAAGCGAGGCCGGCAATCGCAAGTGCTGTAGCACTCAAGACCGTTCTGAAGTTGAGGTACGTGGTCGCTCCTTTGCGGTAAGTCCCCGGCAACAGGCCCGTCGGTGCGGGCCGTCGCGGCGTTCAATGATGAGGGTGGTGGCCAAATCAATTCTTGGTGGGGCAATTGGACAGACGTATTCATTCGCTCTCCGCAGGCGGCGAGCGACGTCCCTGGCCGCGTCATATCAAGCCCGCGATGAGACTGACAAGCGCAAGGATGATGAAGATTACGAAGAGAATCTTCGCAATGCTCACAGCGCTCGCCGCGATGCCTCCAAAGCCGAACAGGGCGGCAATTAGGGCGATCACCAGGAACACGACTGCGTAGTACAACATGCTGAACTCCTTCGAGGGGATCTTTGTTGGGGATGTCAGCGCGTTCAGGAGGGGAGTGACACCAAATCCATGTTAGACAGCTACGCCTGCGCGCCCAATCAGCAAGTGGGGATGAGGGGCGTAGGAGACGGTCGAATCATGAATTCGGCGTGCCTTCGGGCGCCGTGGTGTCGCGTCGCGCAGATCAGCTTGAAGAAGACTTTGACGCCTACAAAGCGTGTCGCCTGGCCTTGGCCTTCATCTCCTCCACCCTTCTAGCCATGCACGTAGGCATGGGTAGGAAGGCGCTGCCTGACAGTTTCAGCGCCTTTTCTTTCACCGGGCACTATTTCATAGGCACACAATCGTCGGTATCGACTCAGGAGGCAACGATGAGGTGCGAAGCGATCCATTGCTTTGATAGAGGAACTGTGCGCTTTGCCATCTACCCGGCGGGCTTCGACGGCCCTCGAGTTCTTGCAGAGATCTCGGAAGATGCCCTTCGCGATGTCTTCGGTGCGCAAGGGGGACCGCGAAGTCTGCTCGAAGCGTGCCGAGCGAACTTCGATGTCATCGAGTCAATCGCCGTTGATCTTTTTCAGCGACGGCCCGCTTGGCCCATCCTGGTTGAGACTACCGACCTGCCGCGCGAGTACCCTCCGCGAGGCCATCTCACTGGTTGCTAGGTGGCCGCGCGAGAAGATCCGCAATCTACAACCGCGCCTTCACCGTCAATGCTTGCCTGGCTTCGTCTTCTGAGGTGAATTTGCCGGCGACCGCGAGTCGGCAGACGCGGCACCACCATGGGCTCGGACTGCCTCGCAGCGCTTCGACGGCATTCACTTGCAGGCATGGCCAGCTACAAGGTCGGCATTCTTCTTTTCAATCTGATTCCCTATGTTGCATTGCGCATCGTGGAGAGTCACGGCGGGCAAGTGTAAGGGTGTGATGCCCGTCCATTTCGCGACAGTCTGTGGGGAATTCTTCCTACACGGAACTCATGCCTGACCACGGGTAATACGTCTTTCGCTGCGAATCTTCCAATTCGGACCCGCCAAGAGGCGTGTCCGTACCCCATCGCAACTCGATTGCTCAATAGGCTACGGGCAGCCCCCGGCAGCCTGTCTTTCTCGACAAACAAATGGAGACATGACTGGCACGTGATGCCCGGCTGGGCATGCGGCCTTGAAACGATGCGTCGGAGCCCGCCAGGACGCGCAACAACGAATTACACAGAAGGTGAAGTCATGACAACGACGCTGAACGTACCGCTCCCCAAGGAGGTCGTCTCCCTCGACGCCGGAGGAGAGGTCGCCAAACGCCCGCGAAAGAAATTTTCGACCAACTCGATCGTTCCGCGCCTCGCGGGCTACGCATTGCTCGCGTTCGTCCTCTGGCTGATGGGGTCCACGCTGCTGGTCCCGGTACTTTCCAAGCGCGCGACGCGGGCCGTCCTGGAGACACCCGTCACGCTCGTCACCACGCCCGTGAGTGGTGTCATCACGAACCTGGCGGTGCATCCGCTCGACGAGGTCGAACCGGGCGCCTTGGTCGCGAAGGTGCAGAACCCGACGCTCAATCGCGATGTGCTCACGACGCTCTCGACGCAGCGCTTGGGCTTGCAAAGCCAGGTTTCGCAACTGACGAATCAGCTGGCTTCCGATAGCAGCGAGCTGGGCTTCATTGACCAACAGGTCAGGCTGTATCGCAAGGCATCGATCGACCAGACAAGCGATGCATTGCAGGTCGCGCGGCGACAGCGCGAGGTTGCGGAAACCGCCGTCTGGGAGCATGAAATGAAGGTCCGGCAGGCGTCGGCGTTGCTCGACGCGGGTGCCGTCAGCCAGCAGGTCCTGGATGCCGCGCAAGCCCAGTTGAGCACGTCGCGCGCCACCGCCGCGGTCGCCGATCAGGAATACAACGGCCTGGGCAAGAGCTTGGCCAATGCCAGCCGTGGCGCCGTCGTCAGTTCGGGCGGGGCCGGTGCGTTCCAGGCCCTGGTGAGCCGTCGCGAGACGCTCGCCGCCAGCGTCGGGCGTTCCCGGCACGACCTGGACGCGTTGAACAAACAACTCTCGCAGGTCGTCGCCCTCGAAGACGAGGAACGCCGCCGCGTCGACAAACTGTCGGCCTACGAGGTCAAGGCCACGCAAGGCGGGCAGGTGAGCACCGTCCTCATTTCCCAAGGGGCCTTCGTGCCCGAAGGCGCCACGCTGGCGCGCATGGCCGATTGCAGCCGGATCCAGGTGGTCGCGGTGTTCCCGCCGCGCCTGGCCGAGCGCCTGAACGTCGGCTCCCGGCTCGATGTCGCGGTGGACGGCACTGACGCGGTGCACCCCGCTCGCGTGATGAAGCTTCTGCCGCTGGCGTCTGAGGACGTGCAGAGCAACTACAGCGTGCCCTTCCCGTATGCGGAGCAAGGCTCGGTCTTTGCGGTCGCCCAACTCGAGCGCAAGGCGTCGGCGCAGCCGGCCGATCGCGATCTGTGCACGCCGGGCAAGGTGGTCACGGCCGACCTCAGTCGTGATGGGTCTGCGGCAATGCCATTCAAGGAGATCTCGTGGACGCTTCGCTTCGGTCGCGCATTGGCCGCCCGGCTTGCGCATTGGCAATCTTGATGGCCGTCACTGTGGGCCTGGCGACACCGGGCGCCGCGAGCGCGGCAGGCAGCCCGGTGCAGCAAGACCTGGCCCGGCAAAGTTGCCAGGGATTGCGTCGAGCGGTTGCCGCGGACGACAAGGGGGATGCCGCGAGTCCGCTCCTGCTTGCGAGCTATCGGCCCGCCGAAACGGTGAGTGACGTGCCTCCGATCGACCGCGCGCTGGAGGACGTGGCCTTCGTCTATGACAACGCGCTGGCCGGCATCGCGCTGCTGGCGTGCGGCGACACGGCCTCGGCCCGGCGCATCGCCGACGCGATCGCGCTGGCGATCGAACACGATCCACACTTCACGGACGGGCGCGTGCGCAACGCCTACCGCAGCGGGCCCGTTCGCGACAACAAGCCTTCGCTGCCCGGCTATTGGGATGACGGGAAGAAGCAGTGGATCGCCGATGCCTATCAGGTCAGCAGCGCCACCGGCAACGTGGCCTGGGCGGCATTGCTGCTGCTGAACGTCCACCAGGCGGCGCCGGAAGCCCGATATGTCGAGGGTGCGACCCGACTGCTCGCCTGGATCGAACAGCACGCGCGCGAAGTCGTCGACCCCGACGGGTACGAAGGCGGCTGGTACGGATGGGACGATTCGCAGCGTGCGCAGACCTGGAAATCCACCGAGCACAATCTTGACGTCGCCACGGCGGCCGCCTGGGCTGCAAGCCTGACGGGGCGCGCTGCACAGGCGCAGCAGGGCCGCACCGCACTGTCCTTCGTCTCGCGCATGTGGAGTCCGGCGGAGCAGCGCTTCTTCATCGGGACCAAGATCGACGGCGCAAGCATCGCCACGGACCGCTCCGGACTGGACGCGCAATTGTGGCCCTTGCTCGCGAACCCCGGGGTTCATTGCGACTGGGAGCCGGCGCTGACCTGGGTCGAGCGCCACCATCGAAGCGCAGCAGGATACGGCTTCTCGCGGGAACCCGACGGCATCTGGACCGAGGGCAGCGCGCAAGCCGCAGCGACTCTGGTGGCGCGAAAGGGCGCCGCGCCGGAAGCGCTTTGGCAGCTGCTCGCATCGCAGCGCTCCGGCAATGGCCTGTACTACGCCACGCCGAGCCCGCGGATCTCCACGGGGCTGGCCATCGGCCCCGACTCGACCAGTGCGGACTTCTACTACTACCACTGGCCCCATCTGGGCGCCACCGCGTGGATCGCACTCGCCGCCACGGGCTGGAATCCATTCACTGGAAAACACAACACAGGAGGAAAACTATGTCCGACGTGATCGACATGCCCGAATTCAGCATCAACCTCGTCGTCGCCACGATGGCGCTGATCATGATCTTCTGGGCGCGGCCAGAGCGGCTCTCGCATCGCATGGTGTTCGGCGGGCTCACAGCGCTGGTGATCGCACGCTATGTGGCCTGGCGGGTCACGGAGACGCTGCCGCCGGCGGGCGAGGGTCTCATCTCGCTCTACGCATGGGTCTTCCTGTTCTTCGAGATGGTGTCGGTCGTCTGTACGCTGATGTCGATCCAGATCCTGATGGGCCGCCGCGACAACAGCGCCATGGCCGATCGTGGCGAGGCCAGGCTGCGCGGTCTCGGCGTGCAGGTGCCCGCGGTCGATGTGTTCATCTGCACCTACAACGAAGATCTCGGGGTGCTCGAGAAAACCATCATCGGCGCCCAGGCCATCGACTATCCGAACGTGAATGTCTGGGTGCTCGATGACACGCGGCGCGACTGGCTGCGGGACTACTGCGCGAGCAGGGGGGTGAACTACGCACGCCGGCCGGACAACACGCACGCCAAGGCAGGCAATCTCAACAACGGCCTGCGCGTGTCGGCCGAAACCACCAATGCACCCTACCTCCTGGTGCTCGACGCGGACTTCGTGCCGCACCGGAACATCGTATATCGTGTGCTCGGCCTCTTCGACGAGCCGAAGGTGGGGCTGGTCCAGACGCCGCAGTTCTACTACAACGCCGACCCGATCCAGCACAACCTGCACGCGACCGACAGCTGGGTCGACGAGCAGCGTGTCTTCTTCGATGTGCTCCAGCCTGCCAAGGATGCCGCGGACGCGGCGTTCTGCGTGGGCACCTCGTTCATCGTGCGGCGCGACGTGATCACGCGTCTTGGCGGCTTTCCGACCGGCAGCGTGTGCGAGGACATCTTCACCTCGTTGACACTGCTGCGCCATGGGTGGGTCACGCGTTGGCTCAACGAGCGGCTGTCCAACGGGCTTTCCGCCGATAGCATCATCGAATACATCAACCAGCGAAGCCGCTGGTGCCTCGGCACCATCCAGGTCGCTCTGCTTCCGGACGGACCGCTGCGCGGCAAGGGCTACAGCCTCACGGCGCGCATGCACTTCGTGCATGGCCTTCTGCACTGGCTGAGCAAGCCCTTCATGCTGCTCATGCTCGCCGCGCCCGTGATGTACTGGTTTTTCGGCGTGTCGGCGTTCTACGCGACGCCTCGGGCCTTCGCCGCCTACGGGCTGCCGGCGCTGATCGTGTTCTGGGCCTACAGCTACTGGATCAACCAGCGACGTTCACTGCCCGTCTTCACCGAGGTGACGCAGGTCGTCGCGGCCATGGCCGTGACCCGTACGATCGCGAGCGCGTTGATACGACCCTTCGGCAGGCCCTTCAAGGTCACGGCGAAAGGGCTGGATCGATCGAAGACGGTGGTGCACTGGAACCTGGTCGCGGTGTTCGGCGGCCTCATGGTGGCCATCGAACTGGGCGCCTTCAGGGCGCTCAGCGGCCCGATGACCACCGGTGACACGCTCAACATGATCTGGAGCGTCGCCGGCACCATCTATTGCCTCGCGGCGCTGGTTGCCTGTGTGGACCGCCCCCGACCCGACCAGGAGGAGCGCTTCCCGTTCGCCGCGCTGACCCGCTTTCGCAGTTCGGCCGGTGTCGGCGCCGCGCGTTTCGTCAACATCGCCACCGACGGCGCGCTGCTGCGGGACAGCGCCTTGCTGCAACGCCTGCCCGCCGGGCACGACGTGGATGTTCACGTGCCGGACGTGGGCTGGATCTCCGCCCGGGTGGACAGACACACGAGGTCCGGCGCCGAATTGCTCTTCGACTGCGACGCATCCTTGCACGACCGGCTGGTGCGCCAGGTGTTCGCCATGCCGCCGACGCATGTCGCGACCCAGGCGCGCGCGGGCCGCGCGGCGCTGGCCTTCATGAACACCGCGGGATGGCGGTGGCCCCGCTGGTCTCAAGGGCCGCTGCGCCGCCTCGGGGTTTCCATCGCGCAGCCCCTCATCGCGCTGGCCGGGCTGCTGATGCTGAGCGGCTGCAACCTGACGCCGCCGCTCAAGCCCGCGGACGTGCAAGTGCCTGCGCAATGGCCGGTCGCGGCGACCACCACCGCGGCGGCGCCCATCGCGTGGTCGGACTTCGTGGTCGACGACGAGCTTCGCGGCCTGATCACGACGGCGCTGGCCCAGAATCGCGACCTGCGTGCCTACGCCGCCCGGGCCCGCCAGGCCCGCGCCGCCTACGCGGGCACCCGGTCGTCGCTGTTCCCCGAAATCGGCGTTACCGCGTTCGCCGAGCGCAGCAACGTGACCACGGCCCTGGGCCCCTCCGGGCTAGTCACCGCCAACCAGCCGGGCGGACACGCCGGCAATACGTTCGGCGTGCAGGCGGGCATCACATCCTACGAACTCGACTTCTTCGGCCGCGTCGGTTCCACCGTGCAGCAGGCCGGCTCGCAGGCGCAGTCCAGCGACCTCGACTACGCCGCTGCCCGGATCAACCTGGTGGGCGAGGTCTGCAATGCCTACCTGACGCTGCGCGCCGATCGCGCACTGCTGGCCCTGTCCGAGGCCGAGGAGAAGTCTCAGACAGACAGCACGAAGGTGATGACGCGCGCCCGCACGGCCGGAGGCGCTTCAGAGCAGGATGTCTTCCGGTCGCAGTCGCTGGTGCAGCGCGCCCAGGTCCAGCACGAGGAATTCCAGACCCGTGTCGGGCAGGACCTTCAATGGCTGACCGTGCTGGTCGGACAGCCCGTGTCGCCGACCACCGGGTCACAACGCGCTTGGCCTGGCCGCTCGGTGGCGGAGATTCCGGCGGGGCTCCCGTCCAGCCTGCTGCAGCACCGGCCGGACCTCCTTGCCGCCTATGCCCGCGTCGAAGCCGCGAACGCCGGCATTGGCGCTGCGAAGGCCGAATTCTTCCCGACCATTTCGTTGACCGCGCTGGGCGGGGGCATCAGTACCGGGTTCTCGCACGTGCTCAGCAGCGGCAATCGCAGCTGGGCGGGACTGCTCGGCGTATCACTGCCGATTCTTGACTGGGGGAAAAGGAGTGCGAACGTCGACGCGAACGAGGCACGGCTCGCCGAGGCGATGGCGACCTACGAGCATGCGGCGCAACAGGCGTTCCGCGAGACGGCCGATGCATTGATCGCGGACAGCCACCTGCGTCCCCAACTCGAAGCGGAGCAGGCCAGGGTGCAATCCCTGGCCAAGGTGGCTTCCATCTCGCAGGTACGTTTCAAGGGCGGCCTGGAGGACTACTTCTCGAGCCTCGACTCGCAGCGCGAGCTCTACAACGAGCAGATTCAGTGGATCGAACTGCAGCTTCGGCAGGCGGTGAACACGGTCAACCTCTACAAGGCGCTGGGCGGCGGCTGGAGCGAAAACGGGGCCAAGAAGACTTCTTCCGGCTGACGGCCGCGGCTTCACTTTCTCGTCGACCGCCTCGCGCTCAGGCGGTCGTACCCGCTACGACCCCTCCGCCAGCCAGGAACTCGGCTGCCGCGCTGCACTGGATGCCGATTGGCTTCCTTATCGCGTCCGACGGCCCGCGAGCACGGCGTCCATCAGTTCATCGAACAGGTCCCCCGGCTCGTTCCTGAGGCGCGTCACGGCAAACAGACCGAGTGCAGCGCCGGCATAGCAAATCCTTACGCCGTCGAAGTACTTGCCGAGCAGGTTGCCTGCATCCCGCAGGCAGTCCTCGCCTGACTCGAAGTCATCCTCGCACATGAACATCGGCTGATCGATCATGCCGATGCTGTAGGTATAGAGGCCTGGGTGGGTCTTTTGCACATTCACGATGGGATGCTTCATCGGTGTCTCTTTGTAAGCTACATGTCGTCGTGGCCGTGCAGCACGCGACGTCACGTGGGTTCGTTTCTAGGAAGGAAAGCCTCATGACGTGGCGCTCAGGCTGGCGCTACGCAACCAGCGCACAGACGGTGCAACTCGGTGCCCAGGCTTGATGTCGAAAGCGGCTTCGTCAAGTACCCATCCATGCCGGCAACCGCAGACGTGAGGCGCGCTTGTTCGCTGCCGTCCGCTGCGACGGCAACGATGATGCAAGGTGCAAGTGCGCCTGCTCGCTCCAGTTCGCGCAACCGCTGTGCCACCCTGATCCCATCCATCGAGGGCAAGTCGAGGTCCATCAGCACGGCGGCGGGATGCATGCGTTCACACTGCTCCACTGCCTCCTCCCCATCACACGCCGTGACGACATCGAAGCCGAGGGCACGCGCCATCGTGGCGGTGACCCTCCGGCTGACGTCATCGTCGTCGACCACCATCACGAGTGCGCGACGCTGCGTCGCGCCGAGCAACTGCGGCATGCTGCAGGACGCGCGTTCGGATGCAGTGGCGGCGCCGGCCGTCAATCGACGCAGCTGGGCCGGGCTGAACGGCCGCACCAAAACCTTGAATCCATCGAAGTCATTGCGCCTGATCAACGAAGGCGAGCCTGGAACAACGCCATAGATGCACTCCGTCGAGGCAGGCAGTTGTTCGCGCAATGCCCGCAGCGCAAGCGGCGGCGTGTCTTGCGACTCGATGACAATCAACAACGATGGGTGTTCGCCGGCACCGTTTGGCGACCGCAGCCGCCGGGCGGCTTCCGCGCGCGACGCGAATCTGACGGTGGCCCAGCCCAGTCGCTGCAGGCGCGGCATGAGTAAGCTGCTCGCTGCATCACGGTCGTCGATGATCCAGGCCACCGAGCCATGCGCGTCGGGTACCGCGGGCGTGTCCTGGACCGGCCGCGCGTCCGACAGCGCCCAATGCGCGCGCAACAGCATGCCGGCCGACGGGGAGCCCTCGAAATCGATGCGTGCGCCTGTGATCGGACAATCACCGCTGGCTCGCCGCAACCGAGGCTGTTCCGCTTGCTCGGCGAGTTCCCGCTGCTGCGTAAGTTTCAGGCGCGCGATCACCGTGCTCAGGACGCCTTGCGTCGCCAGTACCCCGGAGCCGGTCGCCTTCACGTCGACATGGTAGTGGCCAGACGGCGTGAGGTGGGTCTGCGCCTCGAGCGCGACATGACCCGACTCGAGTTCGTCGATCGCGCCGAACAGCATGCGGTGGAGGCTGCGTCGCATCGCGACGGCCTCGCCCTCGATGATTGCAAGAGGGCCGCGGTGGTCAAAGGAGAGTCTGAGATCACGGCTGCTGATCCTGCGCAGTACATGCCGTGCGGCAACGGTAAAGACTTCCGAAAAGTCGAACGTGGTCCGGACGTCGTCCCCCATCAAGTGCCCTTCTTGTTCATGAATCGCCCAGCAGCGCCGGCGAAGCTCAGTCCATGAGCTTGCCAGCAAGTTCCGGGTGCTCGCACCCGGGAATGGGGGCCGCTGCGCCCCGGGGTTTTCCCGGGTCGGCAGCTACTCGGGCCCGCCGTCCTCGTTCAGCCAATTGCAGGCCAGGGCATAGCGCAGGATGTCGGTGCGGCTGCGCAACTGCAGCTTCTCGAGGGCTGTAGCCTTGTAGGACTCGACCGTCTTCACGCTGATGCCCAGCTGCGCGGCGATCTCCTTGTTGCTCTGCCCCCAGGCGATGAGCCGCAATACCTGCGTCTCGCGCTCGGAGAGTTCGCCCGCGTGTACGGGTGCGTCCCGTTGTGCCGAGGCCGCCGTCGTCATGCGGGCGACCAGGCCGCCTGCAAGAGTCGGATCGACGTACGAGCCGCCTTCGGCGACGACGCGAATCGCATCGATCAACGCTTCTCCGGCCGTTCGCTTGAGTACGTAGCCACTCGCACCTGCGTTGAGCAGACGACGCAGGTAGCCCTGATCCGCATAGCGCGTGAGCGCCAGAATGCGCACATGCGGGCAGCGCTGGCGGATCTGCTCGGTGGCTTCGGCACCGCCGAGGTCGGGCATTGAAATATCGAGCACAAGCACGTGCGGGCTCCATTGCTCAGCCAGCTGCACGGCCTCCCGGCCGCCACGTGCGCAGGCCACGACCTCCATGTCGGGCTGGGCATTGATAAGCAGGGTCAGCCCGTCACGCAGCACACCGTGGTCGTCAGCCAGCACGATGCGGAGTTTGTTCATGATGCGGTGTTTCATCGTGGGTATGGCCGACGTCGAGCGGGACCGAGAGGAAGACCGTCGTTCCATGGCCTTGTGCAGACTCTATATCGAGCGAGCCGGCCACCAGCGCGGCGCGTTCTGCCATGCCACGCAGGCCAAGCCGGCGCCCACTGTCCGTAGGGGAGGTCATCGATGTGGCGTCGAATCCGCAGCCATCATCCTCGACGATGACCCGCAGTTCGGGCCCACGTCGCTCGGCGATCAGGCTCACCTGCGACGCCGCGGCATGTTTTCGCACATTGGTCAGTGCCTCCTGCACCACCCTGTACACGGTCGTCTCCACTGCGGCCGGCAGGTGCTCGTCGACCGGAATGCCAAGCACGGTCACGTCCACCGCGACCCCACATTCTGTCGCCCAATCCGCTGCGTATTGGCGCAAGGCGTCGACCAGCCCCATGTTGTCAAGCGCCAGCGGACGCAGCTCGTACGACAGCCGGTCGACCTCTTCCTCCAGCCGGCGTGCCGCCTGCTCGATGTGACTGAGGCGCTCCATGACATGCGGCGGACAACCCTCCTGCGCCCGCACCGCCCCGAGTCCCAGCGTCAGCACGGCGAGGTGCTGTCCGAGCGTGTCGTGCAACTCGCGCGATAGGCGTCGGCGCTCGTCTTCCTGCGCATCGACCAGTTGGCCGAGGAGCTGCCGTATCTTGTCTTCTGCCGTCTTTCGCTCGGCGATCTCGACGTGGAGCGCGGCATTGGCACGGGCGAGCGCATCCGTTCGCTCGCGAACCCGCAGCTCCAGTTCGTCGCGCCCACGCAGCAACTCCTGTTCGATCAGCTTGCGCGCGGTGACGTCCATCACTGTTCCCAACATGCGCGCCGGACGGCGATCGCCGCCTGCCGTGCTGAATTCCGTCATGCCGCGCGCGACCAGCCATCGCACGCTGCCATCTGGATCGACACAACGCAACTCGGTCTTGAGGCGCCCTTCACCGGAAGGTTCCAGCGCCTCGCGCACGCGCGCTTCGACGACCACCCGGTCGTCCGCATGCACGTGGGCCATCACGCCTTCAAGACTCAACGCTTCGTCGAGGCCGAAGCCGCACAACTCGCGAAAGCGGGGGTCGGCGCTGAGCAGGTTTCCGGCCCCTCGCCACGACCATGTCCCGAGTTGTGCCACGTCAAGCGCGAGACGACTGCGGGCCTCGCTTGCGCGCAGGGCATGCTCGGTCTGCTTGCGCTGGGTGATGTCGCGGAACAGCACGCCGACGCGGCAGGACGCCTTCGCAAAGGGAAAAGCGTAGACGTCGTACCAACGGTCCAGGGTCCGGGCTCGCCTCTCGAAACGGATGGGCTCACCCGTCTCGGCCACCTTGCCATAGACGTCGAACCAGTACTGTTCTGCATCCGGTGCGATCTCGCGCATCCGGCGACCCACCACGTCGCGCCAACCCGTCTGCCGTTCGAACGCGGGGTTGACCTCGAGAAAGTGGAAGTCCTGTGGCCGATGATCGGCGTCGAAGACCACTTCGATGATGCCGAAGCCCACGTCGAGCGACTCGAACAACTCTCGATAGCGCCGCTCCGAATCGCGCAGGATCTCCAGGGTTCCCTGCGGTTCGCCATCGCCGTTGCGCCGAGAGTCTCCGCCGCGCGTTCGCCGCAGCACAAGATCGCCACACCGCGCGGCAATGTCAGCCGCGGCGAGCTTCAGCCAGGATCGCAGCGTGCTTGTCTCCAAGGCAGGCCTCCGGGGAGGAAGTGGACAGCGCCCTCAGGCAAGCGTACTACGGCGTAGATCGAGTTCCAACCGCGGCCGTGGAAGATCGGCGCCCGGACTTGAGCGCTCTGTAGAGTCAGCCACGGTTCTCGGTACTGGGCTTGACGCTCAAGCGCGCGAATCTGGCGCATCACGTTACCGAACTTGACTTCGCATACCTCTGAGTTTGAAAATTGACACCCCCATAGCCGCACCCTGCGGCGACAAGTCGGTGTCCGCGTGCCTTCAATGGAGGTTCGTATGAGTTATCACCTGGAAGGTCGTCTGCTTGAGGTTTGCAACTGCAAGGTCCTGTGCCCCTGCTGGATCGGCGAGGACCCTGACAACGGTACCTGCGACACCATTGTCGCCTGGCGTATCGACAAAGGAACGGTCGATGGCGTCGATGTGGGAGGAAATACCATCGTGGCCGTGGCCCATGTGCCGGGCAATATCCTGCAAGGCAACTGGACTGCCGCGATCTACGTCGACGAGCAGGCCTCCAAAGCGCAGGAAGAGGCCCTGCTGAAGGTCTACACCGGCCAGGCCGGGGGGCCGGTCGCCGACCTCGCCAAGCTCATTGGTCAGGTCGTCTCGGTGGAGCGGGCGCCGATCCGCTTCACGGTGGTCGGCGGCAAGGGCGAACTCGAGATCGGCACGGACTACTACGCCGAACTCGAGCCCTATCAGGGCGCGACCGGGGGTCAGACCACCCTCTCCGATACGGTGTTCTCGACGGTGCCGGGCGCTCCGGTGTTTGTCGGCAAGGCCCCGGTCTATCGGTCCAAGAACGCCGCGCTCGGCATCGACCTCAACATCAAGAACCACAACGCCTTGCAGAGCACGTTCGTCTTCGACGCATGAACTCAACGGCAGGCCAGCCGCCGCCCAGCGCCTCGCGTCATGTTCACGTGTTCCTGCCGATCCTGGCCGCGCTGATTGCGCTCGCATGGGTGGCGTTGTGGGCGTGGGCACGCAGCCCGTACGGACGCTATCTCGAACACGATGACTGGACAGCGTCGGGACCGGCGGCGTTTCTGTGCCGTGTCGTTCCTGCCGGCGGCGTGGTCGTGCCCGCGGTCCTTTACGCTGTCGCGTGGATCCTCATGACGGCGGCCATGATGCTGCCGACCACCTTGCCGCTGTTCAGTGCCTTCGACCGATTGACCGCGCAGCGCGCAGACCATGGACGCCTCCTCGTCATGCTCGGCTTGGGCTACATGACGGTGTGGGGAGCCTTCGGCCTTCTGGCGCATGCACTGCACAGCGCTGTGCTGTCCCTTCTCGCAGCCCAACCCACTCTGGCCTTGCATGGCTGGTTGATCGGCGTCGCAACCATTGCGTTGGCCGGCGTATTTCAGTTCAGCACGCTCAAGTACCGGTGCCTGGAGAGGTGCCGAACGCCCTTGAGTTTCGTCATCGAGCACTGGCGCGGACACGCACAATCGCGGCACGCGTTCGCGCTTGGCGCCCAGCACGGACTGTTCTGCGTCGGGTGCTGCTGGGCGCTGATGCTGTTGATGTTCGCGCTCGGTACTGGCAGCCTCGGCTGGATGCTCCTGCTCGCGGCCGTGATGGCAATCGAAAAGAACGTCCGCTGGGGGAAGCGTCTCAGCATGCCCCTTGGCGTGGCGTTGCTGTCATGGGCAATCATCCTGGTGGCGACCCATGCGTGAAGAGCGCGGTGGCCTGAGCTACACCTGCTCTGGTCACTCGATCCCGACCCGGTGGTACTGCTCGACCTGGCACGCATAGGTGCCTGGAGCCCCACAGATGCCTGGACTTTCGTGAATTCTGACGTGGGTACATCGTCGAATTCGGAGGCCCCCCGCTGGGGCGATGGAGCGCATCGGCGCCGTGAACATCGTGGTCACGCCCCTGACGCTGGGAGCCGCGCCATCGACCAGTACCGCGGTCGGCCGAGTCAAAATGCGCCGTGCCGACCCAAGGATTGCTGGCGATTTTCAGCGCCCCGGAAGATCCCCGCGTGGCAAGATTCGCTTTCGGAAACCCCGCTGCTCCGGCATGAACGACGCCCACTCGAAGGCCAGTTCCTTGGTCGCCAACTGGCGACCCAAGCCAATTCTCGAAGTCCATGAGGCGCGCACGATCGAGGATGAGTTCTTCAGGCTGACGTTTCCTGGCCCTTACCTGATTGCCGTCACCTTCTATCACGTCGACGGACGCCCGGACCTCATGCGCGTGCGCTCGACCAACTGGCGCACGCAGGACGAGCCAAACGGAATCTTTCGGATCGAGGATTGCCGAGAGTTCTACCGACGGCTGAGAAGGGCGGGATTTGGATGAGGCGATGTGCTGGCGCTATTTTTTGATTCCCCTCGTCTTCCTCGGGGAAGATCAGCTCCGCGCCGAGGAAGTCCACGATGCCGATGCGCCGCGAGCAGCTCCGGCCGCACGCCGGCGAGCCGCACCGTGAGACCGTGCTGCGAGGCAGCGCGCACGAACTTGTCGAGCTCCCCGAGCGCGACCACGTCCGGGTTGCGCACCCGCTTGACCCGCACCACCCGCTGCGTGGCGCCCTGTGCTCGCGCGTGTGCCGCCGCGCCGTCGAGATGGCGCGCGACATCGGGCGCGGCACCGAGGAACAGCTCGCCTTCGAGATGCCGCATGCCGTGGTACGAAATCCCCGTGCACTTCAGGCGCCACCGTGCGGCAGTGCTCGCCGCCAACGGGCATTTCTACTATCGCGGCTATGGCGAGATCGCGCGTCGCTTCCTTTTCAGGCCGGTGTTCGAGCCGGTGCATCCGCACTGGTAGCCGTTCCCGGGCCCGGCGTCCTGTCGCGTCAGGCCTCGCGGAAGGGAGAACGGATGTCCGAGAGGAACTGCCGCGTGCGCGGGTGCTGCGGGCGGTTGAAGAATTCCTCGGGGGTCGCGCGCTCGAGTACCTTGCCCTGATCCATGAAGAAGACGCGGTCCGCGACCTCGCGTGCGAAACCCATCTCGTGGGTGACGCAGACCATGGTCATGCCGTCATTCGCCAGGTCGCGCATCACGAGCAGCACTTCGCCGACCATCTCGGGATCGAGTGCGCTCGTGGGTTCGTCGAACAGCATCAGCGGCGGTTGCATCGCCAGTGCGCGGGCAATGGCCACGCGCTGCTGCTGGCCGCCCGAGAGCTCCGAGGGCCAAGCATGCGCCTTCGCGGCCAGGCCGACGCGGTCGAGCAGCGCAAGCGCACGTTCTTCCGCCTGTGCGCGCGACAGGCCACGCAGTTGCATCGGAGCCATCGTGCAGTTGCCCAGCACCGTCAGGTGCGGGAAAAGGTTGAACTGCTGGAACACGAAGCCGATCCGCGAGCGGAACGCATTCACGTCCGTGCCCGGCGCATGGATGTCCTGCCCGTCGATCAGGATGCGTCCGGACTGGATCGGCTCCAGCCGGTTGAGCGTGCGAATCAGCGTCGACTTGCCCGACCCGGAGGGACCGCACACCACGACGACTTCGCCGGTGCGCACGGTTTCGCTGACATCGACCAGCGCGTGGTACGCCCCATACCACTTGTTGACGTTCTGAAGCTCGATCATGAAGACACCTGCCGCGCCGCGGCCGTCGGAATGCTGCGCCGGGCCAGGCGGCGCTCCAGCCAGAAGGCGAAGCGCGACAGGCCGAAGCACATCAGGAAATACGTCAGCCCCAGGATGCCGTACACCTCGGCCGGCCGGGTGAAGACCTGGGTGTTGATCTGGGTGGCGATGAAGGACACCTCAGCCAGACCGATGATGTAGCCCAGCGAGGTTTCCTTGATGGTGGAGACGAACTGGTTCACCAGCGAAGGCAGCATGCTGCGCAGCGCCTGCGGCAGGAGCACCAGCCGCATCGAGCGCGCATAGTCCAGCCCCAGCGCGCGCGCCGCCTCGGTCTGGCCGCGTGGCAGGCCCTGCACGCCGGCGCGCACGATCTCCGCCAGATAGGCCGCGTCGAACACCACGAGCGCAATGAGCATGGTGGTGAACTGATCGGTCTTGACGCCGGTTACGCTGGGCAGGAAGAAGTAGGCCCAGAAGACCACCATCAGCAGCGGCACGCCCCGCACCACATACACCAGGGCCGTGACCGGCCACCGCAGCCAGCGCCACGGGCTCAGCCGCGCCAGCCCGAAGGCGATGCCCAGCGGCAGCGCGAGCACCAGTCCGCAAGTGGCAAGCAGCACCGTGAGCACCAGGCCGCCGAGCGGCCCGTCCGGGTACTGCCCGACCAGGAAGTAAAGCCAGTAGGTCCGGATCAGTTCAAGCATGCCGCGCCCCTCCGGTCATGTCACGCGCACCGGAAAGCGATGCTGGTACCAGGCGGCCAATGCGGTGATCAGCAGCGACACGCTGAGGTAGGCCGCGCTCGCGAAGGCGAAGGATTCGAAGCTGCGGAAGCTCGCGCTCTCCACCTGCCCGGCCTGGTACATGAGTTCGGCCACGCCGACCACCGTGGCGATCGAGGTGTTCTTCCAGAGATTGAGCGTCTGGGAGATCAGGGGCGGCACGGTCACCCGCAGGGCCTGCGGCAGCACCACGCGCCGCATCGTGGCGATGAAGCCGAAACCGAGCGCGCGGCCGGCTTCGAACTGCACCGTCGGAATGGCGCGGATGCCGCTGCGAATGTCCTCGGCCATGTAGGCTGCGCTGTACAGCGCGAGTGCGATCACCGCGCTCACGGCCTCGATGTTGCGTGCGTACAGCCATTCCTTGAATGCGGTCGGCAGAAGCTCCGGCGCACCGAAATACCAGAACAGCATGTGCGCCAGCAGCGGGATGTTGCGGATCAGTTCCACATAGGCGAAGCCGAGCCGCTGCAACCAGCGCAGGGGTGACAGCCGCAGCAATGCCACCACGACCGCGATCGGCAGTGCGAGGACCAGCGACGCGGCAAGGAGCTGCAGCGACAGCCACAGGCCCGCGACCAGCATGTCGTGGTAGCGGCCGCTCAGGAGCAGTGTGTAGTCGAACAACGGCATGGCGGGGGAAGGCGCGCGACTTTGCGCCGCGCGGGGTGTGCCATCGTACGCGCGCCGGGGCGTCGCCCCGGCCGGGATCACTCGACGATCTTGTCGGTCTCGAACCGGAAGTCGCGGCTCTGGAAGCCCGACGCCGTTTGGGGCCCATACCACTTGAAGAAGATCTTCTCGGCCTGGCCGGATTTCTCGAGGTCGCGCAGCGTGTCGTCCACGACGGCCTTCAGCGTGGGTTCGCCCTTCTTGATCCCGATCGCCAGCGACTCGGTGCTGAGGTTCTGCTTGAGCACCGTGTATTGCGCCTTCTGCGGACCCAGCTTGGCATAGCTGCGCAGCAGCGCGGCCTCGTCATCGACATAGCCCACGCCCTTGCCCTGCTGGAGCGCCTGGAAGGCTTGCTGGCTGGTGTCGAAGGTGACCACCTCGACGCCCGGCACCGCCTTGCGCAAATTGGGCTCCTGCGTGCCGCCGCGGATCGTCAGCACCTTCTTGCCGGCCAACTGCGGCACCTCGGTGATGCCGCTGTCCTTCTTGACGAGGGCCTTCTGGCCGGTGACGAAGGTGGTCAGCGAAAAGTCGATCTGCGATTCGCGTTCCTTGTTGTGCGTCAGGCCGGCCGCGACGAGGTCGACATGGCCCTGCTGCAGTTCCGGAATGCGCGCGGCCACCGCGATCTGCTTGAGCTTCGGCTTGACGCCGATCTTCTCCGCGATCGCGTTCACCAGGTCGACCTCGTAGCCGACGATCTGGCGGGTCTTGGGGTCGACGAAGGTGGCAGGCTCATCGGTGCCGAGCACGCCCACCACGAGTTCGCCGCGCTTCTTGATGTCTGCAAGCTGATCGGCATGGGCGCTGAGTGAAGGCAGCAGCGCTGCGGTCGCGAGCGCGGCGGCGATGAAGTGACGGCGCATGGTTTTTCTCCTGGAGTTCGGCCCGCGACGATACCAAGCAACCCCGCAAAGATGAAATTGACAATGCGAATGAGCAAATGGGTGAGCCGCCCGGGCAACTTGTCGAAATAAGCCACTTGCGGGAAGCCAAGCAACTTGGCGCAGCCATGCTGAACCAGCAGATCAGATCAGACCCGGTCCAGCGCCTGCGCCAGGTCCTCGCGCAGGTCCTCCAGCGCCTCGACGCCCACCGATAGCCGCACCAGCGTGTCGCCGATGCCGAGCCGTGCACGCGTCTCGGCCGGGATGGTGGCGTGGGTCATGATCGCTGGATGCTCGATCAGGCTCTCGACCCCACCAAGGCTCTCGGCCAGAGAGAAGATCTTCACCGCCTCCAGAAAGCGGCGCGTGCCGGCCAGGTCGCCGTGCAGGTCGACCGAGATCATGCCGCCGAATCCGCCGCTCATCTGACGGCGCGCGAGCGCATGCTCCGGATGCGACACCAGGCCCGGATAGTAGACCCGCCGGACCTGCGGCTGTGCCTCCAGCCACTGTGCCAGCGCAGCCGCATTGGTGCAGTGCCTCTCCATGCGCAGGGCGAGCGTCTTCACGCCGCGCAGCGCCAGGAAACTGTCGAAAGGGCTGGCGATCGCACCGACCGCGTTTTGCAGGAATCCGAGCCGCTCGCGCAGCGCCTCATGCCGGGCTTGCTTGCCCACGATCGCAATGCCGCCGATCACGTCGGAATGCCCATTGAGATACTTGGTGGTCGAATGCACCACGATGTCGAAGCCGAGTTCCAGCGGCCGCTGCACGAACGGACTGGCGAAGGTGTTGTCAGCCACGCTGATGACCCCGCGTGCACGGCACAGCGCCGCCAGCGCCTCGAGGTCGGCCAGCCTCAGCAGCGGATTGCTCGGCGTCTCGACCCATAGCAGTCGCGTGTCAGGCTGCAGCGCCGCGGCCACCTGGTCGACATCGCCGAGGTCGGTGTAGCTGAAGCGGTGGCCGGCGCTGCGCCCTCGCACCTTGTCGAACAGCCTGAAGGTGCCGCCGTAGATGTCATCGCCCGAGACGATGTGGGAGCCTGCTTCCAGGAGTTCCAGCGTGGTCGAGATGGCGGCCAGCCCGGACGCGAAGGCGAATGCCTGCGAGCCCCCTTCGAGATCGGCCACACAGCGCTCGAACGCGAAGCGGGTGGGATTGTGCGAGCGGCCGTAGTCGTAGCCTTGATGCACCCCCGGGCTCTGCTGCACGTAAGTCGACGTGGCATAGATGGGCGGCATGATCGCCCCGGTGCTTGGGTCGGGCGCCTGACCCGCATGGATCACCCGGCTGGCGAATCGCAGGTGGCGGGGGGCGTCGGCATCACGGCTCATTTCAGCTTCCTTCTCCAATGGTTCAGCAAGTCGATGCGGGTGATCAGGCCGTGGAAGCCCGCGGCGTCCGCCACCATCGCGACGTGGCCGCGTTCGAACACTGCCTCCAGTTGCGCGATGCTTGCGCCGGGCGAGAGCGTCTGTACCCGGTCCGTCATGGCGCTGCTGACTCGCCAGCCGAAACGATCGGCAGCGGCATGGACCTCGCGCAGCAGATCGGACTCGTCGATCACGCCGACCAGGCGGCCTTCGACCAGCACCGGCAGTTGCGACACCTCGGCCAGTTGCATGCGCTGCAAGGCGGTCGACAAGGTGTCGTCCGGGCCGACACTGACCACACTGCCTTCCTCGACGCGGCGCGAGATCAGATCGCGCAGATCGCCGTAGTTCTGGCGCGCGAGCAGCCCGTGATCGAGCATCCATTGGTCGTTGTAGACCTTCGACAGGTAGCGGGTACCGGTGTCGCAAACGAAGCTCACGACGCGCCGAGGCTCCGTCTGCGCGCGGCAGTAGCGCAACGCAGCCGCCAGTAGCGTGCCGGTGGACGAGCCGCCGAGAATGCCTTCGGCGCGCAGCAGTTCGCGCGCGGTGCCGAAGCTCTCCGCGTCCTCGATCGAAAAGGCTTGCGCCACGCCCGACAGGTCGGCGATGGCCGGGATGAAGTCCTCGCCGATGCCTTCCACCGCCCACGAGCCCGCCTGCCCGATCTGGCCGCTGCGCGTGTATTCGGCGACCACCGAGCCGGCCGGGTCGGCCAGCACGAATTGCAGCGCAGGCTGCACCCGGCGGAAGAAGCGCGTCAGCCCGGTGATGGTGCCGGCGGAGCCGACGCCGACCACGATCGCATCCACGTCGTGGCCGGTCTGCTCCCAGATCTCGGGCCCCGTGCCCTCTTCGTGCGCCAGCGGATTGGCCGGGTTGTTGAACTGGTCTGCGAAGAACGCGCCGGGTATTTCCCTGGCGACTCGCGCTGCATAGTCCTGGTAGTAGGCGGGATCGCCCTTGCCGACGTCGGAGCGCGTGATACGCACGTCGGCACCGAGCGCCTTCAGGTGCAGCACCTTTTCGGTCGACATCTTGTCGGGCACCACCAGCACCACCCCATAGCCCTTGGCCCTCGCCACGAGCGCGAGCCCCAGCCCGGTGTTGCCGGCAGTCGCCTCGACCACCGTGCCGCCGGGCTTCAGACGGCCATCGCGCTCTGCCGTCTCGATCATGGCCAGGCCCACGCGGTCCTTGATCGAGCCGCCGGGGTTCTGCGATTCCAGCTTGAGGAACAGCGTACATGGACCGGTGTCCATGCGCGTCACCTGTAACAGCGGCGTGTTGCCGATCAGGTCGAGGACAGCGGGATTGCGCATGATGAGGCCTGCTGCTGAGGTCGGATCATAGGGCGCATCGCCCGGGCGCGCAGGCCGCCTTCGACACGACCCTGTTCGGGTCCGGCCGCGGTCCTCGCTTTCGCACGCATTTGCTCATGCAAAGAATGTTCTTCAGCTCGGGGCGCGTCGACGCCATCTCGGAACCATCAACGCCCGTCCGAATGTTGCGTCTTCGCCCCGGGAGTGATAGACCAACCGTCTCGATGGCCGGCCGACGCCGTCGACCCTCGGGACATGCACACCTGCCCGTGCGCAAGATCGGAAGCGAGGCCACCATGGAAACCACCGACGCGTCGAAGACTCAGCGCTTCAACATCAGCCATCCCGACGAACGCGACTTCAAGACCGGCGGCTTGCGCGCCTACTCGGCTTACCGCGACCTCGGCACGGCTGCGGCCACGAACGGGCTGGTCCAGGCCCATGTGATCCGCATGATCGCGCCGTTCCGGCCCGAGCTCAGCGTGCGGCATCACCACGAGGTGCAGTTCCAGATGGTCTACTGCCTCAAGGGCTGGTTCCAGACCGAATTCGAGGGGGTCGGCGTGCGCCGACTCGAGGCCGGCTCGTGCTGGGTGCAGCCTGCCAGCATCCGGCACACGGTGGTCGGCTGGTCCGATGATTGCGAACTGCTCGAGGTGCTGATGCCCGCGCAGCACGCGACGGTCAACGATCCTTGAGCTCGCTCTCGACTGCCGGGTCGACCGGCGGCCCCGATGGATCGATCCGCGTTTCGTCGCGATTCGCACGTCTAGCCTTCGCCAGCATCTCGCGGTGGCGGTGGTCGGCATAGGCCATCGATCAACACCTTTCTCCAGAAAGAGAACGCTTCGCAGGCTGACGCGGGCTCCAGGAGGGCAACTGCGGTCTATCTCCTCTGCCCCATTTTCTCGATGATCCATTTCCATGCGTGGACCAGGCAGGCCACAGGCCACGCAATGCCTCCCCACCAATGAACGGCCGTCAGGATCTCGCGCCAGTCCGCCGCACCGTAGAGCAACCCGAGACCCGTCAATGCCGCCACACCGCCGACGAGCGCTGTGGCGATGCCCAGCTCCCAGATCCAGTTGCCGTTGCGGCGCGGCCAGACCAGCACGATGTGGGGCCAGATCCATCGCCCCGCGACGACGCAGAAAACCCATGCGAATACGCCATGCACCACCGTTGCGACGCGGTGCCACCAGCCCGCACCGAGGTCATCCGCATCCACCATCGGTTCATGCCCGTGCATGACAACGCCGGTCGCGAGCAGCGCAAGAACCAGGACTGTCAACCAGATCGCGCCTCGGCCGCTCCAGCCGCCGTGATCGCGTCGATGTCGTTTCAGCTTCGCCACAGTCTCGCCTTGTGCTGACGAAGCGCCCGGCGCAAGCGCGATGAATCCTCGGCGCTCTGAAGGCCCCATTTCGTCAGGGCGTCCGCGGTGACGCAGTCGCGTGCCATCACGGTGCAGCTCGACCAGGGCGTGACCGCCCGCACGCGCGGAAGCGTCCGCACGAACTCCGCCGTCGGTCCTTGCGCCTCCGAACTCGCGACGGCCGAATTGCGCGTTCGACGGAAAGCGTGTGGCGCAATGCCACGAAACCCGGCGCGTCCACGCACTTCGACGGGCCAGGCGTGCGTACCGATCGCACGCATATCCCCGCCCGCGTTGACCAATGCGGATTCGACGCCAAGTCGCCGCAGCGTATCGATCGCGATGTCGACCGCATAGCCTTTGGCAATGCCGCCGAGATCGAGGCTCACCGGCCGTTCGAGGCAAACCTCGGTCGCGGACAGGATCTCGAGGTCGCGCAGTGTGCCTTTGCACCCGGATTCATCGCCCGCCGCGGGCCGGCCGTTGACGCCGGCCAGTCGTGCAGCTGCCTTGCATGGATCGAAAGCGCCTCGACTCAATGCATGCCAGTACCGCGCAAGCCGGATCACCGCGATTGTGTGCGGATCGAGCGTCAACGTGGCGCCCGGCGCAGCGCTTGCCATGCGCCCGAGATCGGAGTCGGAGTGGTGCGCGCTCATCGCGCGCTCTATGGCGAAGATGCTCGCGAAGGCGGAGTCGGCGGCATTGGAGAGACGAACGCGGCACTCGGCGGTGTCGCCGCCTCCCGCATCCACGAGATGCATCATCACCACCGTCCCGAGCATCGGCTTGGCGCGTCGCAGGAGCGTTGCCATGCTGGTTCGCTCAGCTCCGTGCAGGCTTCTGTGCGAGCTGCTGCACGATCAGGCTCAGACGCTGGACCGCTTCCGTGACATGCTGGCAGGAAAGCGTCGCGCCCGAGATGTTGCGGATGTCTTCATTGAAGCGAAGCTGATCCGGCCCCTTGCGCCCGACGAACTGCCTGCGCCAGCCGGGCGTGCGGATCTCCGCGCCATGCGACTCGCGGTAGGCCAGGATTTCGAGCCCGGACACGCTGCCGTCCGCTTCGAAGCCCGCGGCGAAATCGATGAGCTCGTATTTGCCGATGGCCCGGTCGCTCAGCACCCAGCCGACCCGCCTGTCCTCCGCGAGGCCCGCCCAGGCCATCGGCGCATAGCCGCGTGGCGGCTGCGTGTGCGTGCCGGCCGCGAGCTCCGCGATTCGCGGCGCGCCGAGATCGAGCGCCACGGGCTCGAAGGACGTGGCACGGGGAAGCAGGATCTTCCTCGCTTCCTCGATGTCCATGAAAGTCGCGGCGAACGCGCGCGTCTGCCAGAGTGCGGCAGCGGCCACGCCCGAGCCGGCCATTCGACGAAGTGTTTCGCGGCGGGAAATCATGTGGGATCAGAAGCTCAGGCCGAGGCCCAGGTTGAAGCGGTCCAGCGAACTGTCGCTCAGGAAGCGCTGATAGTCTGCCTTGAAGACGACCTGCGGGGTCAAGAAGAAGCTGGCTCCAAGCGTCCAGACGCGGGTGTCGGGCTGGATCTCCGGTGCCAGACCCGGCGCGAGACCGGAATACGACCTGGCCGTGTTGTAGCGCTCGTAGCGCACAAAAGGTGTGATCGCATATTCGCCCTGCGACCACAGGCGATAGGCGGATTGCACGTACCAGCCGCCGAACCTGTCGGGCACCGGCGTCGGCTGGCCCGCGAAGGTCGCGTTGAGTGCCTCGACGCTCGAGAACTTGCCGGTCGCTGCAAGGGCCGAGAGATCCCACTTGCCCGGCTGCCAGCGCACATGGGCTTCGCCCAGCGTGACCTTGGCGTCCGGGGCCGCGAACCCGGGCTGCTTCTGTCCGACACCGCCGTCGAAGACGCTTGCTCCGGCGTTGAAGCCCGGAATGCCGTTGTAGTTCAACGCACCGTACAAGCCGATGTTGCGCGCCTTCGCGAGCTGGCCCTCCTGGTGGATGGAGCCGAGCGGCGAGTCGCGGCCTTCGTTGCTGGTCGGGTCCCACTTCGTGAGGTCGAAGCTGGTGGTGGCGCCGGCGTCCCAGCGCAGGCCGAAGTCGGTGGTGCCGCGGAAGCCGGCGCCGAGCTCACGCCAGGTGGTCGGGATGATCGCGGTCTCGATGAAGTTGCGATGGACGCCGTAGTAGTGCGTCGGCTCGTGCGTCTCGTTGAGGTAGCCGACCGGCAGCAGGAAGAGACCGGCCTTGGCGCTGACCGAATTGCTGAGGTCGCGCTCGACATAGAACTGTTCGAGCGCGGCTTCGCCCTTGTCGGACGAGGACGCGACCGCGTTCTCGATTTCCAGTTCCGCGGCAAAGCGCGTGCGCTCATTGAATTGGTATGCCCATCCGAGCACGCCGCGCGTGAGGGTCGCGCTCGCGGCCGATGAGTCGTTGCGCGGCCGGCTGTAGGCCATCTCGCCGTAGCCGAAAAAGCTCACCCGCTGGGTGCTGTCGCCGGGTAGCGGCTCGCCGGTCGCTGTGAGCTGCGGCGTGCTCGCAACCACTGGCGCGGGTGCCTGGGCCGCTGCGACCGCCGGTGCGCCTGGCGCTGTCGGCGTGCCCGCTGGCGTCGCAGCAATTGCGGCGGAAGCCGGCTGCACCGCTGTCGCCTGCTTTATCTTCTGCAACTCGCCGCGCAGTTCCAGCAACTCGGACCGAAGCTGCTTGACCTCGGCGGCCAGTTCTTCGTTCGTCTGCGCGTGGGCGCCTGTCTGAAAGCCCATCGCGATTGCTGCAGCAATCGCACTCAGGCGAAGTCTCGTGTCCATGAATCAACCTCCTCCGGAATTTGTGGTGTCGAACGCCGTCACGGTGCGTAGCCGTCGGTCAGCGTCTTCAGGAAGGCCACGAGGTCCTGGATCTCGGATTCGTCCAGGTAGGGCTGCTCGCCGGCCTTCTTGTTGTAGGGAACCTCCGTCACGTTGACGTTGCCGCGGCGTTCCGGAGGAAGATCGTTGTAGACATCCGGCTGGCCGGTGGCGGGGTCGGCCGGAAACCATTCCTCCGGATTGGTGTCGCGCCGAACGTAGAAGCGCACGACCTGCTCAAGCGAGTCGAACTGCCCGTTGTGGAAGAAGCGGTGGCGCAGCGCCACATTGCGCAGGCTCGGCACCTTGAAGGCGCCGCACAGGTCGCTGCGATTGGCGAGATCCGTGCGCGTGGGACCACACAGGCCCATGTCGAAGTACGAGGGGTCCGCATTCGCGGGAATGGCCATGTTGCGCGGCAGGCCGAGGCTGTCGAAGCTGAAGTCGGTGAACAGCGCGCCGGGCGCATTCGACGGCTTGATGCTGGGATGGCAGGCCGCGCAGTTGCCCTTGTCGCCGCGATTGAAGACTGCAAGGCCGCGGGACTCTTGGTCATTGAATGCGACCTTGCCGGCGGTGAAGTAGTCGAACTTGCTGGTGAATGGGGCGAACTCATCGCTCTCGCGCTGGTAGCGCTCCAGCGCGAACACGATGCGGTCGAAGGCGGTGTCCGGGTCTGCGAAGATGTTGGCGCCGAACAGTGCTTTGAAATCGGCCGCGTAAGAAGCCGCGGCGACCTTCGCGACCACCGCTGCCGCGTCCGCATTGGCCATTTCGTTGGCGCTCAGGAAGGGGCGGCGGGCCTGGTCGGCCAGCGTGCCGGCACGGCCGTCCCAGTCGAATCCACCCGTGGGCGTTCCGTCCGACGCGAACAAGAACGGCGTGTTGAACCGCAGATAGCGCAGCGACGGAGGCGAGCGCGTGCCGGGCTGATCGAGGTTGGGACCACCGAACGCCACCGACGTGGAGAACGGCGAGGCGTGCCCGGTCGCAGGGTCATGGCAACTCGCGCAGGACATTTGTCCGGATGCCGACAGCGACCGGTCCGAGAAGATCTTCTCTCCAATGCTTGCGGCCGTCACCGCGGTGCCGGGCACCGCCTGCGTGGTCGAAGTCGCGGAGATCGCCAGCGGCGAAGCACTACCGCCCCCACCACCCCCACCACCACATCCGGCCGTCACGAGGACGATTGCCGCGCAGGCAGCACCAACCACCGATCGCAGATCTCTGCGACAGAAATTCGAGGACACGAAACCCCACCTCCAGCGCGTGTAGTTATCTGATTTCTTTTGCTGAACGGCAATCATAATGCGTTTTGTTCTCATTTCGATGCGCCTTCTCGCTCGCAGATGATCCGCGGATCAGCGCGACCATGAAGCAGCGGGTCCAGGAGGTCGCAGACGATATCGGCTACATAGCCAATCGCGCCGCGCATTGCTGCGGCTGCTCGACCGGCGCAATCCCGGCTACGACGCCTGATCCGCAGGCGTTTCGTTCTCCACAACGTGTTGCACACAGTGCAATGCCATTGTGAGGTGTGCAACGGGCCACTAAAGTCGTTTCCAACCCGACGCGAAGACGCTGGGGAAATTCGGAGACGAACAGATGCCTGCTTCCCGTTGCTCTCGCCGCCGAGTGCCGGCCGATGTGCCCTACTCGGCTGGCTCGCAGCCACCCGGCCCCGCAGTGCCGGCAGGCGCATGCGATTGCCATCTGCATGTCTACGACAGCCGCTTCCCGACCGCGCCGGGCGCACGACTTCTCCCCCCTGACGCATCGATTTCCGACTATCGCCTTCTGCAGCAGCGCATAGGCACGCACCGTGCCGTTCTGGTCACCCCCTCGACCTACGGAACCGACAACCGGGTCATGCTGCAAGCGCTGGCTGCACTCGGCCCGGATGGCCGCGGTGTCGCAGTCATCGACGGCTCGGAGAGCGACGAGCAGCTCGATGAACTCCATGCGCAGGGCGTGCGCGGCGTTCGCCTGAACCTGTCCTTGGGTCTGACCGGTTCGGTCGAGATGCTCGAGCCCATCGCGCATCGCATCGCCGACCTGGGCTGGCACCTTCAACTGCTGATGCCGGCGGATGTTCTCGCAAGCCTCGGCAACACCTTGGGGCAACTGCCGGTGCAGCTGGTCTTCGATCACTTCGGCCGCATCGCGCCTGCTCAGCAAGGCACCCACCGCGCGCATGCGCTCGTGCTCGCGTTGCTCCGCGAAGGCCGGGCCTGGGTCAAGTTGTCCGGCGGCTACGTCGTGAGCCCGCAGTCTTCCACGGACGACCCGGCGCTGGCATCGCTGGCACGCAGCTATCTCCAGGCGTCTCCCGGCCGCGTCGTCTGGGGAACCGACTGGCCTCATGCGACCGCGTCGGCAGGCTTGCACCCCATGCCCGACGACGCGCGCCAGATGGATCGATTGGCCGACTGGACTGCCGATGCAGACCTGTTCCGTCGCGTGCTCGTCGACAACCCGAGCGCCCTCTACGGCTTTGCTTGACCACCTGCCATTGAAAGACACCGAGACATGACGACAAGCACCCTTCTTCCATCCTCTGCGCTTCGCAGACGCTTCCTGGTGAGCGGCCTCGCCCTGGCCACCTCCTTGGGCGTGTCGGCGCAGGGCAACTGGCCCACCGGGCGCGTCATCACCTGGGTCGTTCCCTACCCTCCGGGCGGGAGCACCGACGTGCTGGGCCGCAGCGTCGCGCAGAAGGTCGGCAGCGCGCTCGGCACCAGCGTGATCGTCGACAACCGCGCGGGCGCGACCGGGACCATCGGCGCCGCATTCGTCGCCAAGGCCGCTCCGGATGGCTACACGCTCCTGGGCACGTCGATCGGTCCGCAAGCCATTGCGCCGCACCTGATGGGGAAGCTCCCCTACGACCCGCTCCAGAGCTTCGCGCCCGTGGTGACGATCGGCACGATCCCGCACATCCTGGTCGTCGGGGCCGACCAACCCTACAAGACGGTTGCCAACCTGGTTGCCGCCGCAAAGGCACAACCAGGCAAGCTGGCTTTCGCATCGGGTGGAACCGGAACGGTGCTGCAGATGCAGGGCGAGCTGCTCAAGCAGCAAACCGGCGTGCAACTCATCCATGTGCCCTACAAGGGCGACACGCCTGCACTGCAGGACACGCTGGGTGGGCAGGTGAACTTCATGTTCGCCCCCGCGGCCGCGGCGCTTCCCCACGTCCAGTCCGGCAAGCTGCGCGCGCTCGCAGTGACCTCGGCGGCCCGTCTCAAGGCGCTCCCGGATGTCCCCACGATGGGCGAAGCCGGCATGAAGAACTTCGTGGTCGAGCAGTGGCAGGCCGTCTTCGCCCCCGCCGGCACGCCCGCGCCCGTCGTCGAGCGACTGAACCGCGAGATCAATGCCGCGCTGAAGGACCCGTCCATCACCGCGCTCGCGGACAAGCTGGGCGTCACCCTGGTCGGCGGCACACCGCAACAACTGGGCGACCTGCAGAAAGCCGACTCCGCCAAATGGGCCGAGGTCATCCGCAAAGGAAACATCAAGGCCGAGTGAGGCGATCCGCTCGCCTGTTCCTGTTTGTCTTCTTCCCCTCCTCCTCCAACTCCCGAGAGATCCTTCACCATGAGTCAACTTCCCGAAATCGTTCGCGAGTTCGAACGCGTGTCCGCCGAAGTCGTCGCCAAGGCGGCAACATTCCAGGCCGCCATCCTTGCGGATGTCGCAGGCCGTCGCGGCACGATGAACGCCCGGGTCGCCCCGGTTCACCACAGCATGGCCGTCGCCGGCCCCGCTTTCACCGTCGAGGTCCGGCCGGGCGACAACCTGATGGTCCACGCCGCCATCGCGCTGGCCAAGCCGGGCGACGTCCTGGTGATCGACGGCAAGGGTGACCAGACCGCGGCCCTGATGGGGACGCTGATGCTCAGCGCCTGCAAGAAGCAGGGCCTGGCCGGCGTGATCGTCGACGGCGCCATCCGCGACAAGCTCGATCTGCTGGAGCTTGGCTTTCCGGTCTTCAGCGCAGGCTTCAATCCCGCCGGGCCGACGAAGTTCGTTCCGGGCCGCATCAATCACCCGATCTCCGCCGGCGGCACGATGGTGAACCCGGGCGACCTGATCGTCGGCGATGCCGATGGCGTGGTCGTGATCGAACGCGAGAAGGCGCCCGCCATGCTGGCCCTCGCCGACAAGAAGCTGGCGGACGAAGCTGCTCGCCAGGCGGCGATCAACCGCGGCGACACCGCGTCCAAGTGGTTGCCCGCCGCGCTGCGCGCCGCCGGCGTCCTCGAGGAAGGGGAATCGCTGTGAGCGCCATTCTCGTGACGGGCGCCGACCTCGCGCCGCAGGCTCTCGAATTGCTCGAGGGCTATGACCTGGTCTACGCAGGCAAGGCGCCGACCGAGGAGGACGTGGCGGTCCTCTGCAAGGCGCACAACCCGGTCGCCATCATCGTGCGCTACGGCAAGCTCACCGCCGCGATGATGGACGCGGCGCCCGCCTTGAAGGTCATTGCGAAGCACGGCACCGGCACCGACACGATCGACAAGGCGGCGGCCAAGGCGCGCGGCATCGAAGTGGTGGCGGCGGTCGGCGCCAATGCCGCGGCCGTGGCCGAGCAGTCTCTCGCGCTCATGCTGGCGTGCGCCAAGTCCGTGGTCGAGCTCAACGATCGCATGCATCAAGGCCACTGGGACAAGGCGAACCACAAGAGCCTCGAACTCGGCAGCCGGACCGTGGGCCTGGTCGGCCTCGGCGCCATCGGCCGGCGCTTTGCGAAGATGGCGGACGCCATGGGCATGCGCGTGATCGGCTTCGATCCCTACGCCAAGGACGTGCCGGGCTACGTCAAGGTCGTGGACCTCGACACCCTCTGGCGCGAATCGGATGTCGTGTCGCTGCACTGTCCGCTCACGGACGACAACCGCGGCATGCTGAACGCATCCGCGCTCGCGAAGTGCAAGCGTGGCGTGATCGTCATCAACACCGCGCGCGGCGGACTGGTCGACGAGCAAGCGCTGCTCGCGGCACTCCGGACGGGCCAGGTCGCGAGCGCCGGCCTGGACTCCTTCGCGGTCGAGCCCCTGGCTGCCGGCCATCCCTTCCAGAAGCAGGAACGCGTCGTGATGAGCCCGCACATCGGCGGCGTCACCGGTGATGCCTACGTGAACATGGGGGTCGGCGCTGCCCGGAACTTGCTCGCCGTGCTCGCACACGCATAGACAGGGGAACACCGAGCCGTAGCAGGAGACAAGAACATGCATCGCATCAAGCATTCCAAGGCCTTGTTCCAGACCGCGTTCCTGGGCGCAGCACTGGTGGGCGTGGCCACAATGGCGGCCCACGCCGAAGCGCCCAACTACCCTTCCAAACCCGTGCGAATCGTCGTCGGCTTCTCGGCCGGAGGGCCGACGGATGTGATCGCCCGGGCCTTCGCCGACTTCGCGGCGCGATCGCTCGGCAAGCCCTTCGTGATCGACAACAAGCCGGGCGCCAACACCATTCTTGCGGCCGAGGCGGTGGCCAGCGCGCCTGCCGATGGCTACACGCTGCTCGTCGGCGCGACCAACCACACGATGATTCCGGCGCTCTACAGCGCGCGGGTCAAGTTCGATGCCGTGCGCTCCTTCGCGCCGGTTTGCACGGTGGCGGTCAGCCCCACGGTGCTCGTCGTCGGTCCGTCGATGAAGACGCCGACCCTCGCGGCCTTTCTCCAGCAAGTGAAGGCCGAGCCCGGCAAGCGCACCTACGCAACGCCCGGCACCGGCAGCTCGGGCCACTTCGCCAGCGCCCAGTTCACCAGGCTGACCGGCACGAGCATGAACCACATCCCCTACAAGGGTGCCGCGCAGGTCGTGACGGACCTGATGGGTGGCCAGGTGGACAGCTCGTTCGCCACGCTGGGCTCGGTCCTGCCGCAAATCCAGGCGGGCAAGCTGACCGCCCTCGCCGTGGCGGCACCGCAGCGCTCGTCGCTGCTGCCCCAGGTGCCCACGTTCGAGGAGGCCGGCGTGAAGGGCTACCGGGCGGATGCCTGGTATGGGTTGCTCGCGCCAGCGGGCACGCCTGCCGCGGTGGTCGCCACGCTGCAAAGGACGGCACAGGCCTTCGCGCAAGACCCGGCCACCCGGGAGAAGCTGAAGGGCCTGGGCATGGAGTCGCAAAGCGTGTGCGGTTCCGCGTTCGGCGACCAGCTGCAGCGCGAAGTACAGGGCTACAAGCAGCTCGCGCGCGAACTCGACATCAAGGCCGAGTGACACCGGAACCCGCCTTTTCTGAAATCGGAACCCACGCCATGCCTTCGTTCAAGTTCTCGCTCGCCCGCCGTGCCGTGATTGCGGCTCTTTCGCTCACCGCCTTCGCCGTTCACGCCGCCTATCCCGAGCGGCCCATCACCATCGTCGTTCCCTATGCACCGGGCGGCGCTGCGGATGCGGTCGCGCGGATCGTTGCCGCGCGGCTGGGCGCCAAGCTCGGCGCCACCGTGATCGTCGACAACCGCGCAGGTGCGAGCGGCACCATTGGCGCTGCCTACGTCGCCAAGGCCGCGCCCGACGGCTACACCGTGCTGTACGACGCGACGCCCTACTCCATCAACCCGCACCTCTTTGCGCGCATGCCGTTTGCCGCCGATGCCCTGCAGCCGCTGTCGCTGGTGCTGCTGGCGCCCAATGCACTGATCGTCAAGGCCGACTCGCCGATCAAGACGGTCAACGACCTGGTCGCCAAGGCCAAGGCCCAGCCCGGCAAGGTGAACTTCGCCTCGGGAGGCAGCGGCACGGTGCAGCGGCTGGCGTCGGAGCTGTTGCGCCAGAAGCTGAACCTCGACATGGTTCATGTGCCCTACAAGAGCGACGGGCCGGCGATCGCCGATGTGATGGGCGGGCAGGTCGACTTCATGTTCGCAACGGTGGCGGCAAGCTACCCGCTGGTCGCTTCGGGCAAGCTTCGCGCGCTGGCGGTATCGTCGCCCAAGCGGTCGCCCCGGTTGCCCGAGGTACCGACCGTCGCCGAGACTGTCGTGCCCGGCTACGAGGCCTTCGAATGGAACGGCATGTTGCTGCCCGCCAAGACGCCGAAGGCGATCACCGACAAGCTGCAGCGCGCGGTGGTCGAAGTCCTGAAGGAGGACGAGGTGCAGAAGCGCTTGAGCGACCTGGGTGCCCAGCCCGTCGGCTCCACACCCGACGAATTCGCCGCCTTCCTCAAGAAGGAGGACGCGAAGTGGGCCGAGGTCGTGCGCAAGGGTGACATCAAGCTGGACTGACGCGCCATGACTTCGAGGCCCATGCTGTCGCAGCCGGTGCCGCACTCGGCCGGCATGGCCAGGCCTGCGCGCCGGCTTCCGCCGATGGCGTGCGACAGCCACATGCACATCTTCGATCCGCGGTTCAAGCCCTCGCCGCACTGGACGCGTGAGCCGCCCTCTGCACCGGTTGCCGCCTACCGAAGCCTGCAGCAACGCCTGGGAACGAGCCGGGCCGTCGTGGTGACGCCGTCGACCTACGGCACCGACAACGCGTGCACGCTCGATGCGCTCGCGCAACTGGGGCCTGATGCGCGAGGCGTCGCCGTGGTGGGCCAGGAGGTGTCCGAAGCCGAACTCGACCATCTGGCGTCGCATCGCGTCTGCGGGCTGCGCGTGAACTTCGTGACGCCGCAGTCATGGGGCGCCACGACGCCGGCCATGCTGAGCACGCTGGCATCGAAGGTGGCACGCCTCGGCTGGCACATCCAGGTCCTGATGCATCCGGAACAGCTGATCGAGCTTGCACCTGCGCTCGAGGCGCTTGCCGTGCCCGTGGTCATCGATCACCTGGGACTCATCGATCCGACCCGGGAGACCGCGGGCACGGCCTTCGCCGTTCTGATGCAGCTCATCGACGCCGGCAAAGCCTGGGTCAAGCTCTCCGGCGCGTACATGCGTTCGTCGACCGGCGGTCCTACCTATGCGGACGCGGTACCTTTGGGACAGGCGCTGGTGCGATCCGCGCCGCATCGCCTCGTGTGGGGAAGCGACTGGCCGCACACGACCGAAGCGCCCGGCACCGTGGACGACGCTGCGCTCGTCGACCTGCTTGGCACGTGGTGTTCCGGCGATCACCCGGTGATGGACCGCATCCTCGTCGACAACCCTGCAAGGCTCTATGGCTTTGCTTCCTGATCAGGTCACCACGCCATGTTTCTCATTCAACCACCCCATGTCCGAGAGCTGAACCTTTTCAGCGCGATGCCCGATCATTTCCGTCGCCCCGATCGCAGCGCATGGGCGGATGCCAATCGCGGCGGCGCGCCGACCGATTCGTTCCTCGAAGGGCCCGTCTTCGATGATGCCGGCAACCTCTACGTCACGGACATTCCCTGGGGCCGGATCTTTCGCATCGACACCCAAGGCGATTGGTCTCTGGTGGCCGAGTACGACGGCGAGCCCAACGGAATGAAGTTCCTCGACGCGACGACGCTGCTCGTCACCGACTACAAGAACGGCCTGATGCAGGTCGACGTGGGAAGTGGTCGCGTCACGCCTTTTCTTGCGCGCCGCAACAGCGAACGGTTCAAGGGCGTCAACGATCTGGTGTTCGACGCCGCGGGCAATCTCTACTTCACCGACCAGGGCCAGACCGGCCTGCACGATCCGACCGGGAGGCTGTACCGCCTCGGGCGGGACGGCCGGCTCGATCTGCTGCTCGGCAACATCCCGAGCCCCAACGGCGTCGCGCTGTCACCGGACGGCAAGGTGCTGTACCTCGCGGTGACACGCGGCAACTGCGTGTGGCGCGTGCCGCTGCTGCCCGATGGAAGCGTGTCGAAGGTCGGCCAGTTCTTTACTTCGTACGGCCCGAGCGGCCCCGACGGACTGGCGGTGGATGCGCAAGGCCGTCTGCTGATCGCCAATCCGGGCCTGGGCTATGTGTGGGTGCTCAACGGACGCGCCGAGCCGGTGCAGGTGCTCTGCGGTCCGTCGGGCGCATCGATCACCAACCTGGCCTTCGGCGGGCCGGAGCGTCGCACGCTGTTCGTCACCGATTCGACGCACGGACAGGTGCTGCGCGCCGAGATGGATGCGTCCGGCCTGCAATTGGCAAGACGCTGAGATCGCGACCCGCAACGACAGGCTGGCACTAAGGGTGCCATTTCGAGACGACCGGCGGGGTCGCTGCCGAGCGCTCGCCCGCCAAGGCATAGGACAGCTTGTTCGCCGCTTGCACCACGCTCCTGGCGTACTTCTCAAGCTTCGCCTTCGTGAGGCGCGAACTCGGCCCGGAAATGCACATCGATCCGAGCAGGTTCCAGTTGGTCCGGAACACCGGCGCCGCGACGCTTGCCACCTCGGCCTCGCGCTCTCCCGTGGAGATATGAAACCCGCGCGAACGGATGGATTCGTAGGGCTCCCCTTTGGCGCCGCTGAATGCGAGGATCACCCGGCCCGGGGCCCCCAGGTTCAGCGGCAGGCGCTCTCCGATCCGGACGTTGTGGCGCACCGACTGCGGCCCCTCCACCCGAGCGACGCAGGAGCGGATGTCCCCCTCGCGCACGTAGAAGGACGCGCTCTCACCGGTCAGCTTGACCAGATCGTGCAATGCCGGCTCGACGACGTTGTTGACATCGAAGCCCGCCTGGTAGCGCGCGCCCAGCCATCCCGCGGCGGGGCCGAGCCGCCACTGCCCATCGTCCGTCTGCACCATGTAGTTGGATTGGGCCAGCGTGCGCGCAAGCCGCAACACGGTCGTCTTGTGCATGCCGCCTCGGCGACTCAGCTCCGCGAGCGAGAGCGCCGACTCGCCCACCTGGAACGCTTCCATCAGGGAGAGTGCCCGGGTGACCGCGATCACCCCGCCGTCGCGCTCCGCGGGCGGCTCGTCCTTGCTGTCGTTGCGCATGTGCACCTCGGTCCGCTGTCTTCTGAATGGATTCAGGCCTTCGGGCCGATGGCCTTCCACGCCTGGTACCTGGCCTTGTTGGCTTCATTCGGCGGATAGAGACCCGGCAACTCCGCCCCTTGGCCGACCTGCTCCATGATCCACGCCTCGAGCCGCTCCTGCTCGACCGACTCGCTCACGATCTCGTCGAGCAGCGCCGCCGGGATCAGCACGGCCCCGTCCTGATCGACGACGATCACGTCATTCGGGAACACTGCGACGCCGCCGCAGTCGATGGACTCCTGCCATCCGACGAAGGTCAGGCCGGCAACCGAGGGTGGTGCAGCGGTGCCCTGGCACCAGACGGCAAGGCCCGTGCCCAGCACGCCTTCGATATCGCGCACGACACCGTCCGTCACCAGCGCGGCCACGCCCTTCTTCTTCATCCGGGCACACAGGATGTCTCCGAAGATGCCCGCGTCGGTGGTGCGCATGGCGCCCACCACGGCGATGCATCCCTCGGGCATGGCCTCGATGGCCGCCCGGGTCGAGATCGGTGATCCCCATGAAGCCGGGGTCGCGAGATCTTCGCGCGCAGGGACGAATCGCAGGGTGAACGCCCTTCCGACGATGCGAGGCTGACCCGGGGCGATGGGACGGGTGCCCCGGATCCACACATTGCGCAGTCCGTGCTTGAGCAACACGGTCGTCAGCGTGGCAGTCGAGACGTGGGTCAGTGCAGCCTGGATGGCCGGGGCTAGAGGCTGGGATTCGATGGTCATGATGTGAGCCGGTCGAGATAGGTGATGGATCTGTTGTCGTCCGTAATTGCAGGAGGTTTTGTAGGTCTCGCGCCAGTTTCGTATGCCGCACCACGGTTCACACGATGAAACCGCATTGTGCAGAACGCAACCGACTTCTAGAGTGTCCCCCATGCGCCGCGAAGGCGCTTCATCTGGAGACAAAACTCATGCAATCTTCCCGCCGCGCGGTCCTCGCGCTTGCCGCCGCATCCCTGTTTTCCTTCGCAGCGCAGGCGCAGACCTGGCCAGCCAAGCCCATTCGCCTGATCGTCCCTTTTCCCGCGGGAGGCGGAACCGACATCATTGCCCGGGAGCTGGCCAACAAGCTCACCACCTATGGCTACACCTTCGTCGTGGACAACAAGCCGGGCTCCGGCGGCAATCTCGGCGTCGATGCGGCCGCGAAGGCCGCGCCGGACGGCTACACCCTGGTTCTGGGCCAGACGAGCAACCTCGCCATCAACCCGACGCTCTATCCAAGGCTGCCCTACGATCCGCTCAAGGATTTCACCCCGGTGAGCCTGGTGGCGAGTTCGCCGCTGGTGATCGTGGCAGGCCAGGCCACGCCCTACAAGACGCTGGCCGATGTCATCAAGGTCGCAAAGGCGAAGCCCGATGCCATCAACTATGCCTCTTCCGGCAACGGCACCGTTGCCCACCTGGCGGCGGAATCCCTGCAGAAGGCAGCGGACGTCAAGTTCACCCACATCCCGTACAAAGGCGCGACCCAGGGCGCCACGGATGTGATCGGTGGTCAGGTCCAGCTCTACTTCTCCACGGTGACAACCCTGCTGCCTCACATCAGGAGCGGGAAGATGCGCCCGCTTGCCGTGACTTCACTGCAGCGCGTCCACGACCTGCCGCAGGTGCCCACCGTCGCGGAGTCGGGCTACAGGGGCTTCGAATCGATCTCGTGGTTTGCCGTGTCGGGCCCGGCGAACCTGCCCAAGGAAGTGGTGACCAAGCTCAACGCGGACATCAACAAGGCGCTGCGGGACCCCGAACTGAAGCAGAAACTCGCGAACCAGGGCGCAGAAGTGACCGGCGGAACGCCAGAGCAATTCGCCAAGCTCCTTCGCGAGGAAATCCCTCGCTGGGGCAAGCTGGTCAAGGATTCGGGCGCCAGGATCGATTGACCAGCCATCGAGCCAACGGGCCAGCGTGGCCATCCGCGCGACGGGGCGTAGCATGCCGCCTCGAAAAGGATTCATCGCACCATGGCCACATTCGAATGGATCATCATGCTGCTGCTCGGCGCGGCCTTGCTCGCCGCGCTGGCGCGCAAGCTGGGGGCGCCGTATCCGACCCTGCTCGCGCTCGGCGGTGCCGCGCTGGCTTTCGTGCCCGCCAGTCCGAACTGGACGCTCGATCCCGAACTCGCGTTGACGCTGTTCGTCGCGCCCGTGCTGCTGGACGCGGCCTACGACACCTCGCTGCGCGACCTGCGTTCGAACTGGCGTCCGATCGCCGGTCTCGTCATTGCCGCGGTCGGCACGACGGTGGTCTTGGTCGCATTCGCCGTGCGCTGGCTGATCCCCGAGATGCCGTGGCCGGTCGCGATCGCCCTGGGCGCGATCGTCGCGCCGCCCGATGCCGCTGCCGCCACCGCGGTCATGCGCCAGGTCAAGCTGCCGCACAAGCTGCTGAAGATCCTCGAAGGCGAAAGCCTGCTGAACGACGCCAGCGCGCTCCTGGTCTACCGGCTCGCGATCATGACCGTGCTGGCCGGCCACCTCGGATTCGGCAGCTTCGCGCCGGTCTTTCTCCTGACGGTCTTCGGCAGCCTCGCGGCGGGCGTGGGGTGTGCCTTCGCGCTGCGGCCGTTGACGACGGGCCTGCGCGAGGTGCCGATCGCGCTGATCGTGCAGTTCTCCCTCACCTTCGGCGTCTGGATCGCGGCCGAGGCCGTCGGCCTTTCGGGCATCCTGACGCTGGTGGCGTACGCCATGACGGTCGCGCGCCGTGGCGGCCCGCAGATGCCGGCGCACATGCGCGTGCCGATCTTCGCGGTGTGGGAGACGGTGGTCTTCGTGCTGAACGCCTTTGCCTTCGTCCTGATCGGCATGCAGTTGCGTCCGATCTGGCAGCGGCTCGACGCCGGCGGTTCGCGCACCGATGCGGTCGTCACCGCGGCGGTGGTCCTGGCGGTCACCATCGCGGCGCGCTTTGCCTGGGTGATGAGCTACAAGCTGCTGACGCACCGCCGCCAGGACAGTGCCGGCAACACCGGAGATGCGCGGCCGCGCCCAGTGGTCGGCAGCGCCGTCGTGCTCTCGTGGGCCGGGATGCGTGGCATCGTCACGCTGGCGGCGGCGTTCGCCATTCCCGAGACGCTCCCGAATGGATCACCCTTCCCCTATCGCGACCTGGTCCTGCTGTGTGCGTTTGCGGTGGTGCTGGGCACGCTGGTGCTGCAGGGCTTGACGATCGGTCCGCTGATCAGGGGCCTGGGCCTGACCGACGACGATCCGGTCGGCCGCGAGATCCGTCTTGGCCGCGCGCACGCCTACGGCGCGCTGCTCGATGCCATCAAGGACGACGACACGCCTTCCGCCAAGCTGCTGCGCAAGGAATATGGCGCCATCGTCGAGCTGAACACCAGCGAGGCGCACGAGATGCGGGTCGACGAAGTGCCCGGCGGCCCGCTCAGGCGCCGTGCGATCGCGGTCGCCCGGCAGCGTGCGTTCGAGATGCGGCGCGACGACGTGATCGGTGATGACGCCTTCCGCGTGCTGGTGCAGGAGCTCGATTGGGCCGAGCTGAGCGCGGGCGGCGGCAGGCGGGATTGAGCGCGCTCTTCACCGAGGTGGCGCCGATGACCGCTTCCGACAATTTCAGTGCCACCTGATGCGCATCCAATCTGATGCACAATTACATCAGATTGGGAGATTGACATGCGTACGACCGTGACCCTTGACGACGACCTCTATGCCAAAGCTCTGGAGATGGCAGACCCAGCGATGGACAAGGCGGATCTCTTTCGCGAGGCAGTCGAGACCTTCGTCCGAGTGGCAGCCGCCAAGCGGCTGGCTGCGTTGGGCGGTGCGGCACGCACAGTCACGCCCATTCCGCGACGCAAGCCCTCCTCCGGGAAGGTGCGCGCCAGATGAGTCATGTGCTCGTGGACACGTCCGTTTGGGTCGGCCACTTCCGTCGCCGGGACAGCGCGCTGGCGGACCTTCTGCAGGCGGATCGCGTTCTGACGCACCCGATGGTGGTGGCTGAATTGGCGTGTGGAACGCCGCCGGAGCCGCGCGCGCGGACCTTGAGCTACCTTGACCTGCTGCGGAAGACGCAACTGGCGACGTTCGACGAGGTCAGGGCCCTCATCGAGCGCGAGCAACTGTATGGCCTGGGTTGCGGCTTCGTTGACCTGACCTTGCTTGCGTGCACGCTGCTGACGCCGTCAACGCAGTTGTGGACGCTCGACAAGAGCCTCAGCGCCCTCGCGGCGCGCTTTTCGGTTCTGCATCAGCCCGTGCTCCACTGACTCCCGGATCGGGTGGCGCATCGTCGCCCTCACGTCCGCCCAAGGATCGAGGGCAACTCCGGCACCAGCGCCTCGGGTGCCCGCGCCAGCGCCTGCTCCAGCGTCGACAGCACCGCCTCGGCGATCGCCTTGTGGGTGCCGGCATCCGTGGCCATGGTGTTGTAGTAGTCCAGGTCCTTGCGCGCGTTGGCGACCGAGAAGCGCAGGCCGGACACATCCCTGCTCAGCAGGAAGGGCTTGAGCCGCTCGAGCGCGATGCCGCCGCCACCGCCCTTCGCGAGCACCTCGACGAAGGCCTCGGGCGCGACGCCGTTGCGCTCGGCGCAGGCCGCGGCTTCCGACAGCAGCGTGACCATGCCGAGCGAGACGTAGTTGTGCAGCAGCTTCATGCTGTGGCCCGCGCCCACCGGGCCCATGTGCGTGATGTTCTCGGCAAAGCACTTCAACAGCGGCCGGCACTCCTCCAGCAGCGCCGCATCGCCGCCGACCAGCAGGTTCAGCCGGCCCTCGGCGGCTTCCTTGGGCGTGCGCGTCATGGGGCTGTCCAGGAAGCGCCCGCCGGCCGCCTCGACCGCCTTTGCCACGCGCACGGTGGACGAAGGGATCGCGGTCGAGCAGTCGATCACCACCGCGCCGGGCCGCAGGCCTTCGAGGATGCCGCCGGCGCCCTGCAGCACCGCCTCCACCTGGGGCGAGCCGGTGAGCACGAGGATGATCGCGTCGGACTGCGCGGCCAGCGCCTTCAGGCTCGTGAAGGGGGTCGCGCCGGCCGCCTTGAGGCCGTCCAGCGGCTGGTTGCCCGGGTGCTCGAACACGCCGAGCCTGAAGTCCCGCCGGGCGATGTTGCTTGCGATGCCGTGGCCCATCATGCCGATGCCCACCATGCCGATGCTCTTCATTGGTTCACCTTTCAGGATCGTTGTCGTTTTGCAGCATGCGCCGCGATTCGGCGCGAATCGCTTTCGGCCGCGAAGCGCTTGAGGTATTGTCGATCGGCTTTGATATGGAGTCCCGAGATGAAACCATGGATGCTTCGCTGCGCGATCCTTCACGCGCTCCTGGCCTGCGCCGCGCTGGCCTCCGCCCCCGCGCGGGCCGATGACGACGAGCAGGTGCTCAACGTCTACAACTGGGGCGACTACATCGCCGACGACACGATCAGGAACTTCGAGAAGGAGACCGGCATCAAGGTCCGCTACGACCTGTTCGACAGCAACGAGGCGCTCCACGCCAAGCTGGTCGCCGGCATGTCGGGCTACGACGTGGTCGTCCCCGGCTCGCACTTCGCGAAAATGCAGATCCAGGCCGGACTGCTGCAGAAGCTGGACAAGTCGAAGATCCCCAATCTCGCGAACCTCGATCCGGCGATCCAGGCGCAGCTCGCGAAGGTGGACCCGGGCAACGACTACCTCGTCGACTGGCTCTGGGGCTACACCACCGTGGGCATCAATGTCGACAAGGCGAAGAAGGCGCTGGGCGGGCTGCCCATGCCGGACAACGCCTGGGACCTGGTCTTCAAGCCCGAGTACATGGCCAAGCTCAAGAGCTGCGGCGTCTCCTTCCTCGACACGCCCTCGGAGATCCTGCCCATCGCCCTCAAGTACCTCGGCAAGGATCCGCGCAGCAAGGACCCGGCGGACTACAAGGCCGCGGGCGAGATGCTCAAGGCGGTGAGGCCCTACGTGACGCGCTTCTCGGGGTCGGGCTCCGACTACATCGACCAGATGGCCAAGGGTCAGCTCTGCGCGGTAGTCGGCTGGTCGGGCGACATCATGATCGCCAAGGACAGGTCCAACAAGGCGCGCAACCCGCAGAACCTCCAGGTGCTGCTGCCGAAGATGGGCGGCCTGCTGTTCTTCGACACCATGGCGATCCCCAAGGATGCGAAGCACAAGGAGAACGCCTACAAGTGGATCAACTACATCCTGCGGCCCGAGGTCCATGCGTCGCTGACCAACAAGGTGTTCTACGCGAACCCGAACAAGGCGGCGATGAAGTACGTCGATCCGGCGCTGGCCAAGGACCAGGCTGTCTTCCCCGACGCGACGGCGCTTGCCGCGATGATCCCCCCCGACACGCCTGACCAGGCCACGCTCCGGCTCGTCACCCGGACCTTCACGAACTTCAAGGCCAATCGGTGACCGGGACCGCGATGAGCGCGCTCGCGGACGACAGCTTCCTCTGCATCGAATCGGTCACCAAGGACTTCGGTGACTTTCGCGCCGTGGACCAGGTCAGCCTGGACATCGCGCGCGGCGAGATCTTCGCGCTGCTCGGCTCGTCGGGCTGCGGCAAGTCCACCCTGCTGCGGATGCTCTCGGGCCTCGAGACGCTGTCCTCGGGGCGCGTCCTGCTCGACGGCGAGGATCTCGCGGGGCGGCCGCCCTACGAGCGCCCGATCAACATGATGTTCCAGTCCTATGCGCTCTTTCCGCACCTTTCGGTCTGGGACAACGTCGCGTTCGGCCTGCGGCGCGACCGGCGTCCGAAGGACGAGATCGCCTCGCGGGTCGAGGCGATGCTGCGGCTGGTGCAACTGGTTCCCTTCGCCAAGCGAAAGCCGCACCAGCTGTCGGGCGGCCAGCAGCAGCGCGTGGCCCTCGCGCGCAGCCTCGCCAAGCGACCGAAGCTGCTGCTGCTCGACGAGCCGCTCGGCGCGCTGGACCGCAAGCTGCGCGAAGCCACGCAGATCGAGCTCGTCAACATCATCCGGCAGGTCGGCGTGACCTGCGTGGTGGTCACCCACGACCAGGAAGAAGCCATGACGATGGCCTCGCGCATGGCCGTGATGAGCGAGGGGCGCTTCGTGCAGGTCGGCAGTCCGGCCGAGATCTATGAAATGCCGGCGACCCGCTTCGTGGCCGATTTCGTGGGCAACGTCAATCTCATGGAGGGCACGGTCGTGGCCATCGAACCCGGTGGCGTCCGGATCCGATGCGCCGACGTGCTGCATCAGGTCGGGCACAACATGGCCGGCCATCAGGGCCAGCCGGTCACGGTGGCCATCCGGCCGGAGAAGATCCGGCTCTCGCACGAGAAGCCCGCCGGCGACGCCAACCAGGTGCAGGGCGTGGTGATGGCGCACTCGTACTTCGGCGACTACACGATGTACCACCTGGGGCTCGCGAGCGGTGCCCGCCTGAAGGTCCATGTCGGCAGCGACTCGCTCGAAAGGGCGCCGGGCCAGGGCGATACGGTGTGGGCGCAATGGCTGCCGACCTCGCAGGTCGTGCTGACGGCATGAAGACGCCCTCCGCCTTCAAGGCCCGGCATGCCGTGATCGGCACGCCCTACGTGTGGCTGCTCGTCTTCTTCCTGCTGCCCTTCCTGATCGTCCTGCGCATCAGCTTCGCCGAGATGGAAGGCGCGAAGATCGCCGGGCTCCACCTCGGCAGCTACCTGACCCTGCTCAGCGACGAGATCTACCTGTCGACCTACGCGCACTCGCTGCTGTACGCCGGCATCACGACGCTGATCTGTCTCGCCATCGGCTATCCGTTCGCGTACTTCATGGCGCGGGCGTCGGCGGCGGCCCAGCCCCTGCTGCTGATGGGCGTGATGCTGCCCTTCTGGACCAGCTTCCTCCTTCGCGTCTATGCCTGGAAAGGCCTGCTGGACGCGGACACGGGCTGGGTCGGCCGCGTGCTCAGCCAGGTGCATGCCGACCAGTTGCTGCTGCCGCTCGGTTTCATCTCGGCGCCCGGGCAGTTCATGTACACGCCCTTCTCGCTCATCCTGGGGATGGTCTACACCTACCTGCCGTTCATGGTGCTGCCGCTGTACGGCACGCTCGCCAAGCTGGACCTGCGGCTGCTCGAAGCCGCGCAGGATCTCGGCGCGACCCCATGGCAGGCCTTCTGGCGGGTCACGGTGCCGATGTCGAAGGCCGGCATCCTCGCGGGGGCCATGCTCGTCTTCATCCCCTGCGTGGGCGAGTACGTGATCCCCGAGCTGCTCGGCGGTCCGGAAACGCTCATGATCGGCCGGGTGCTCTGGGACGAGTTCTTCTCCAACAACGACTGGCCCATGGCCTCCAGCATCGCGGTGACGATGGTGCTGCTGATCATCGTCCCGCTGGCGGTCTTCAACGACAGCCAGGCGAAGGCGGCGGCGGCCCGATGATCGCGACGCGCACTGCACGCTGGACCAGTCGCATCTGGCTGGCGCTCGGCTTCGCATTTCTCTATCTGCCGATCGTCTCGCTGATCGTCTTCAGCTTCACCGACTCGCCGGTGCCCAACGTGTGGGCGGGCTTCAGCCTGCGCTGGTACCGCAAGCTGCTGGCCGACGATGCGATCCGGGAGGGCCTGTTCCTTTCGCTGCGCGTCGCGGCGGGCACCGCGACCGGGTCCATCGTCCTGGGAACCCTGGCCGCTTTCGCGCTCCAGCGCTTCCCGCGCTTCAGGGGCCGCGTGCTTTTCTCGGCCATGGTCAGCGCCCCGCTCGTGATGCCCGAGGTGATCGTCGGCCTCTCGCTGCTCCTGATGCTGGTGCTCGTCCAGCGCTGGCTCGGCGTGCCCGAGCGCGGGCTCGTCACGATCTGGCTGGGCCACCTGCTCGTGGGTATCGCCTATGCCACGGTGGTGATCGGCGCCCGCCTGCGCGACCTGAACCCGCAGTACGAGGAAGCCGCAGAGGACCTGGGCGCCCGGCCGCTCGAGGTCTTCTTCCTCGTCACCTTGCCCATGATCGCGCAGTCGCTGGCGGCGGCCTGGCTGCTGACCTTCACGCTGTCGCTGGACGACGTGGTGATGTCCGCCTTCCTGTCCGGCCCGGGCTCGACCACGCTGCCGCTGGTGATCTTCTCGCGCGCCCGCCTGGGCCTGGACCCGACGGTCAATGCGCTGGCCACCGTGGTCGTCGCGGTCGTCGGCGCGTTCGTCCTGGTGACGAGCTACTGGATCGCGTCGCGGGAACGCCGGCGCTTCAGGGAGCAGGCGCGCTGAAGGCACCGCTGCCTACAGGGGCATGCGCCGTTCGATGACGGCTTTCGCCCTGTGCCGGTCTAGGCTCAGCAGCATGCAGACCGCATGGAGATCAGCATGGCCGCGAATGCACGTGTGAAGGGCAACGTCGAATACCGGGCCGGCGATGGTCCCCTGATCGCGATCCCGGAGGGACCGCTGGAGGTTCAGCTGAACGCCGACAGCGCGGTGCTGAGCTGGGGCGAAGGGCACAGCGCCCAGATCGCCGCGATTCCGCTCGACGAGTACGAACGCTACGTCCAGCAGGGGCTGATCGAGCTGGAGACGGCCTGAACGATCCGGCTCAGGGCTCGAGCCCGCCGCCGAGCGCCACGTACAGCGCGACGCCGTTCTGCAGCGCCGTCGCGCGAAGCTGGATCAGCTGCTGCTCGGCGGAAAAGAGATTGCGCCGCGCATCGACCACTTCAAGGTAGATCGAGATGCCGTTCTCGTAGCGCAGCTGCGCGACTTCGGCGAGCCGCCGCTGCGACAGGACCGCAGCTTCCTGGGCGACGATCTGCTCCTGGTAGCGCTGCCGGCCGATCAGCGCCTCGGAGACCTCGCTGAAGGCGGTCTGCACCGTGCGCTGGTAGACGGCGACCAGTTCGTCGCGCCGCGCCTCGGCTGCGCCGAGCTGCGCCTGGCGCAGCCCCGCATCGAAGATCGGCAGGCTCACGAGGCCGGCCACCGACCACGCCTGGCTGCCGCTCTTGAACAGGTCGCCGAGTTCCGGCGAGGCATAGCCGAAGTTGCCCGTGAGCGCGATGCGCGGGAAGTAGGCGGCCCGCGCCGCGCCGATGTCGGCGTTGGATGCGCGCAGTTGCTGCTCGGCCTGCAGGATGTCCGGCCGGCTCGCGAGCAGGTCCGACGGCAGGCCGGCATCGAGGTCCGCGAACTGGCCCGGGTCCTCGATCGCGCGCGCGGCGGGAAGCGGCCCCTGCACCGGGCCGCCGACCAGCACCGTCAACTGCGCGCGCCGCTGCTCGGTCGTTCGCTGGAGCTCGGCGAGCTGCGTCTCGGCCTGCGTCACGAGGATCGCCGCCTGATCGTAGTCGACCGACGAGGTGACGCCTGCGTCGAGGCGCAGCTTGGCGATCTCCAGCGCGTACTGCCGCGCCGCGACGGTATGCGCGGCAAGCTCGACGCCCTCCTCGCCCGCGCGGATCGCGTAGTAGGCGGCCGCCACGCTGCCGATCAGCGAGAGCCTGAAGGCACGATCGCCCTCCACCGTCGCCAGGTAGCGCCGGCGCGCGGCTTCGCTGAGGTTGGCGACCCGGCCCCAGAAGTCGAGCTCGTAGGACGCCATCGCCGCCTGCACGTTGTACTGGTTGAAGATGAAGGTCGCATTGTTCGGCGGCAGTTCGGGCTCCAGCTGACTGAGCGGCGCCTGCGTGCGCGATGCGCCCGCGAAGGCGTTCACCTGCGGCAGCCGCGCCGAATCCTGGATGCGGTATTGCGCGCGCGCCTGCTCGATGCGCGCGACCGATGCGGCAAGGTCGCGGTTGTCGGCAAGCGCGGCCCTGATCAGGAACTTGAGCTGCGGATCGCCGAAGAAATGCTCCCAGCCGATCTCGGTGGCGCGCTGGCCGCCCGGCGCACCGGCCGTGTCGAAACGTTCGGCGACCGGCAGCGCCGGCTGCTGGTAGGTCGGTGCGTGGTTGCACGCGGCGAGTGCGCAGCAGGCCGCGGCAAGCTGGAGGGCTCGGCGCTCACGACGCATTGCCCTGCCCTTCCTCCTTGGGCTCAGCCGCCTCGCGAAGCGCGCGTTCGTCCTCTTCCTGGCTGTGGGTCTTCTTGCGGCTCAGCCACCTTCGCGCGGCGACGTAGAAGAGCGGCGTGAAGAAGATGCCGAAGAAGGTCGCCGCGAGCATGCTGCCCATCACCCCGGTGCCGACCGCCTGCCGGCTCGCCGCGCCCGCGCCGGTCGCGAGCACCAGCGGCATCATGCCGAGCACGAAGGTCACGCTGGTCATCAGGATCGGCCGCAGCCGCTGCTGCGCGCCGTTCTTCGCCGCGGTGACGGGGTCCTTGCCCTCGGTCTCTTCCTTGATCGCGAATTCGACGATCAGGATCGCGTTCTTCGCCGCCAGGCCGATGATGGTGATGAGGCCGATGTTGAAATACACGTCGGCCGAAAGCCCGCGCGCCATCGTCAGCAGCACCGCGCCCGCGATGCCGAACGGAAGGATCAGCAGCACCGCGACCGGGATCGCCCAGCTTTCGTAGAGCGCCGCGAGCAGCAGGAAGACGACGACCAGCGACAGCGCGAGCAAGAGCGGGATCTGGCCACCGGCCTGCTTTTCCTCGAACGCGGTGCCGGTCCATTCGAAGGTCAGGCTGCCGGTCAGCACGTGCCGGGCGATGCGTTCCATTTCCACCAGCGCCGCGCCGCTCGACTGGCCCGCCGCGGCCTGCCCCGACACGGTCGCCGAGGGAAAGCCGTTGTAGCGCTCGAGCTGCTGCGGCCCCGAGATCCAGCGTACGCGGGTGAAGGCCGAGAAAGGCACCAGCTCGCCCTGGGGGTTGCTGAGGCGCAGCGCGCCGATGTCCTCGGGCCGCATGCGCTGCGCCGCATCGGCCTGGATGAAGACGCGCAGCACATTGCCGTCCAGCACGAAGTCGTTCACGTAGTTGGCGCCGAAGTTCAGCGACAGCGCCTGGTTGACCTGCCCGATCTGCAGCCCCAGCGCGCGCGCCTTGACGCGGTCGATCTCGACGTAGAGCTGCGGCGCGGGCGGAAGCCCTTCGCCGCGCACGCCCGCGAGCACCGGGCTCTGCGCGGCCTCGGCCATCATGCGCTGGGTCGCCTGCTGCAGCACCGCGCCGCCGACGCCGCTGCGGTCCTGGATCTTCATCGTGAAGCCGGTCGCGTTGCCGAGCGAAGGGATGGCCGGCGGGTCGAGCGCGAAGATCAGCGCCTCGGGGATCTGCATGAACGCCGCGTTGGCGCGCCGCACCAGCGCGCTCGCGCTGTTTTCCTCGCCGCGCCGTTCACCCCAGGGCTTCAGGTCGACGAAGGAGAGCGCGGCCGACTGGCCCTGGCCGAAGAAGCTGAAGCCAGTGACCGATGCGATGTTGCGCACCTGCGGCTGCTGCCGCAGAAAGGCTTCGACCTGGTTCACCGCGTGCTGCGTGCGCGCGGTGGTCGAGCCCGGCGCGCCGGTGTAGGAGACGAAGATGAAACCCTGGTCCTCGGTCGGCAGGAAGCCGCCGGGCAGGCGCATGAAGAGAAACGCGGTGACCCCGCACGCGGCGACGAAGGCCAGCAGCCAGCGGCCCGGCCTGCCGAGCATCGAATCCACGCCGCCGATGTATTTCGTGGTGCCGGCTTCGAGCCCGCGGTTGAAGCCGCCGAAGACGCGGTTCAGCAGGCGCGCGAACACCCCGGGTGGACCGCCAGCCGCTTCGCGCGCGAGCGTGGCGTCGTCCTTGAGCAGCGCCGCGCACAGGGCGGCGCCGAGCGTCAGCGCGAGCACGGTCGACAGAAAGATCGACACCGAGAGCGTGACCGAGAACTGCCGGTAGATGCCGCCGGTCGATCCCGGAAAGAAGGCCATCGGCACGAACACGGCGACCAGCACCAGCGTGCTCGCGATCACCGCGCCGGAGATCTGGCCGATGGCCTTGACGGTGGCCTGCCGGGCGTTGAGGCCCTCCTCGCGCATCACGCGCTCGACGTTCTCGACCACCACGATCGCGTCGTCGTTGAGGATGCCGATCGCCACCACCATGCCGAAGAGCGACAGCAGGTTGATCGACAGGCCGAAGAGCTGCAGCCCCAGGCAGGTGCCGACCAGCGCGATCGGCACCACCAGCGTGGGGATCAGCGTCGCGCGCCAGCTCTGCAGGAAGAGGAACACCACCACCGTGACCAGCAGCAGCGCCTCGACCATGGTCTGCACCACGCTCTGGACCGAGGTGGTGATGAAGGGCGTGGTGTCGAAGGGCACGCTCCAGCGCATGCCCGGCGGAAAGATGGGCTCCAGCTCCTTCATGCGGCTTTGCACCTGCCGCGCGACCGCCAGCGCGTTGGCGCCGCTGGCGAGCTGCACCGCGAGGCCGGCCGACTCCTGGCCGTTCACGGTGAGGCGGAAGCCGTAGCTGTCGTTGCCCAGCTCCACGCGCGCCACGTCGCCGAGCCGCACGGTGGAGCCGTCGGGGTTGGCGCGCACGATGATCTCGCGGAACTGCTCGGGCGTGGAGAAGCGGCTCTGCGTCACGATCTGCGCGTTGAATTCCGAGCCGGGCGCGATCGGCTGGTCGCCCAGGCCGCCGCTGGCGGTCTGGCTGTTCTGCTCCTGCACCGCGGCGAGCACCTCGGAGGCCGAGAGGCCGAAGCCGTTGAGGCGGTCGCGATCGAGCCAGATGCGCATCGCGTAGGACGAGCCGAAGAGCTGCACGTCGCCCACGCCGCCGATGCGGCGCAGCTCGTTGACGATGTTGTTCGAGGCGAAGTTGCCCATCGTCGTGGCGCCGAGGGCGCCGCCCTGGGAATGCAGCGCGATCAGCATCAGGAAGCCCGACGACGACTTGGTCACCGTGATGCCGAGCTGCCGCACCTGCTGCGGCAGGCGGGGCTCGACGCGGCCCAGCCGGTCCTGCACCTGCGAGCGCGCGACGTCGAGGTCGGTGCCGGGCCTGAGCGTGACCGTGATCTGCGCCGAGCCGTTCGCGCGGCTCGTCGACGACATGTAGAGGAAATGATCGATCCCGTTCATCTCGTCCTCGATGATCGAGGTGACCGAACGGTCGAGCGTCTGCGCGTCGGCGCCCGGGTAGACGGCCGAGACGGTGAGCGAGGGCGGCGCGACGTCCGGGTATTGCTCCACCGGCAGCAGCGCCACCGCGATCAGGCCGAAGAGCGCCATGAAGAGCGCTATCACCCAGGCGAAGACCGGGCGATAGACGAAGAAGCGATCCATGGGGGCGTGCGCTCAGCGCGTGGCGGCAGGGGCCGGTTGCGGATTCACCTTCTGGCCGGGCCGGACCTTGTGCCATCCGTCGACGATCACCCGGTCGCCCGGCTGGAGCCCGTCCTGGACGACCCATTCGCCCTCCTCCTGCGTACCCACCTTCACCTCGCGCCGCTGCACGGTGCCGTCGGGGCCGACGAGCGCGACACTGGCCGCGTTGGCATCGAGCTGCACGGCGCGCTCGGGCACCCGGATGCCGGTCTTCTGCACCCCGGCAGTGATGCGCCCGCGCACGAACTGCCCCGGCAGCAGCGTGCGCGAGGCGTTGGGGAACTGCGCGCGCAGGGTCTGCGTGCCGGTGGAAGGATCGACCGCGAGATCGGTGAAGTCGAGGTAGCCGGGCTCGGGGAATTCCTGCCCGTTGGCGAGGATGAGCCGCACCTCGACATGCGCCATGTCCGGCACCTTGACCCTGCCGGCGCGCACCTGCTCGCCGAAATCGAGGATCGCGGTGTTGGACTGCGTGAAGATCGCGCTGATCGGCGAAAGCTGGTTGATCTGCGTCATCAGCGTGGCCGCGCTGGCGCTGACCAGCGCGCCTTCGGTGACCTGCGCGCGGCCCGCGCGCCCGGCGATCGGCGCGCGCACGGTGCTGCGCTCGAAGCGCAGTTGCGCGCGCGTGACCTCGGCGCCCGCATCGGAGACGTTGGCCTCGGCCTGCCGCAGCGTCGTCTGAGCGGCTTCGAATTCCTGCGCGCTGACGGCCTGCCGCGCCACCAGCGGCCTGAAGCGCGTCACGATCGAGGCGGCGTTGGACCGCGCGGCTTCGGCGCGGGCGAGCGCCGCCTGCGCCTGCTGCAGCAGCGCGCGGTAGTCGCGCGGATCGATGAGGAAGAGCGGCGCGCCGGCCGCGACGTCGGTGCCTTCCTGGTAGAGCCTTTTTTCGACGATGCCGTCGACGCGCGCCCGCACTTCGGCGGTGCGCACGGCTTCGATGCGGCCCGGAAGCTCGACCACGTTGGAGACCGGCGCGCTCTGCACCGTGGTGACCAGCACCGCCATCGACCGCGCCGCCGCCGCAGGCGCCCCCTGGTCGTTGCCGCAGGCGGCGACGAAGAGCGGGAGCATCAGGAGGGCACCGAGACGTGGGGCTCGTCGATGGATCAAGCGATCTCCTTCCATCAGGAAGCTGGCAGCTCTGCGACAGGATAGCAAGACGAGCGCCAGCCGGCCGCTTCCGCGAGCGGCTTGACAACGCGCAAGCGCCGGTGCCTCAGGAGGCCGGTTGCGGGCCGAGCGGCAGCACGCGATCGAGCAGCACCTGCAACTGCTCCAGCGCCACCGGCTTGGTGAGGTGGGCGAAAAAGCCCGCGTCGTAGCTGGTCTCGCGGTCGCTTTCCTGGCCGTAGCCGGTGACCGCGATCAGCGTCGGCTGCTGCAGGACCTCGCTCCTGACACGCTTCGCCACCTCGAGACCGCTCAGGCCCGGCAGCCCGATGTCGAGCAGCACCACGTCGGGCGAGCGTGCCTTGATCGCCGCCAGCCCGGCGATGCCGTCATAGGCGACGCTCGCGTCGTAGCCGAGGGTTTCGAGCAGGAGCTGCATGGTCTCGGCCGCATCGCGGTTGTCGTCGACGACGAGAATGCGGCGGCTCCGCGCGTCGTCTTCCTGGCGCTGATCCGCGCTCGCGGGTGGGGCCGCGACCGGGAACTGCACGAGGAATTCCGCGCCCTCGCCCTTCTTGCCGCTGCTGAAGGCGCTCACGGTGCCGCCCTGCAGGGCGACGAGCTGCTGCACGAGGCTCAGGCCCAGGCCGAGCCCGCCCTGGCTGCGCGCGGCGTCCTGTTCGCCCTGCGCGAAGAGGTCGAAGATGCGCTTCTGGTCCTGGATCGGAATCCCCGGGCCGTCGTCGCGCACCGTGATCTCGGCCCGCATGCCCTCGATCGCGAGCCGCAGGTCGATGTGGCCTTCGTGCGGAGTGAACTTCGAGGCGTTGTTCAGCAGGTTCGAGATGATCTGCACGATGCGCGCCTGGTCGCCGATGATCCACGGATCCGCGCCGGCCTCGACGCGCAGGCTCTGCGACTTGGCGCTGCAAGCCGGCTGGACCGACTCCACCGCCAGGTTCACCGCATCGCGCAGCCGCACCGGCTTGGCCTCCAGGTGGATCTTGCCGCTGGTGATGCGGCTCACGTCGAGCAGGTCGTCCACCAGCCGGGTGAGCTGCCGCAGCTGGCGCACGACGGTGTCGCGCACCCTCTCGACGATCTGCACGTCCGACGATCCGCGCGCGAGCAGCGCCATCGCGTTCGAGATCGGCGCCAGCGGGTTGCGCAGCTCGTGCCCGAGCATCGCGAGGAAGGTCGCGACGCGGCGGCCTTCGTCTTCGAGGCTGCTGACGCGGCGGCGCTCGGTGAGGTCGCGCGTGACTTTCGCGAAGCCGCGGTGGCGCCCCGAGGCGTCGTAGAGCGCGGTGATCACCACGCTGGCCCAGAAGCGGCTGCCGTCCTTGCGCACGCGCCAGCCCTCGTCCTCCATGCGCCCGTCGCGCAGCGCGAGCCGAAGTTCCTGCTCGGGCCAGCCCCGCGCCGCGACTTCCGGCGGATAGAAGACCGAGAAGTGCTTGCCGATGATTTCCGGGGCCTCGTAGCCCTTGGTCTTCTGCGCGCCGAGGTTCCAGCTCACGATGTGGCCAGAGGGGTCGAGCATGAAGATCGCGTAGTCCTGCACCCCCTCGACCAGGAGGCGGAAGCGCTCCTCGCTGGCCCTGAGCAGGTCGTCCTGGCGGCGGCGCTCGCTCAGGTCGCGCGTGATCTTGGAGAAGCCGCGCAGCGCGCCACGCGCGTCCACCACCTTGGTGATGACGATGCTGGCCCAGAAGCGGGTGCCGTCCTTGCGCAGCCGCCATCCCTCGTCCTCGAAGCGGCCGCTGGCCAGGGCCTGTTCCAGCTCGTGCTCGGGCCACTTGCGGGCCAGCAGCTCGGGCGGATAGAAGATGCTGAAGTGCCGGCCCAGCACCTCGTCGCGCTCGTAGCCCGCAAGCAGGCGCGCACCCTCGTTCCAGGTCTGGACGAAGCCCTTGGGGTCGAGCAGGAAGATCGCATAGTCGCTGACCGCCTCGACCATCAGGCGAAAGTCGGAGTCGCTGATCTGCATCGCGTGGCGGGGCCGTGGCGGTGTGACGTTGGGATCTTTCATTGGGCGTCCGCAATCCGGCGGCATTTTGCAGCCCTCGGCCGACAGCCGGCGTCGGCGGACGCCGCGTTTCGCCGCCGCCCGACAACGAAGCAAACCGGATATCGACAGTCGGAATCCTTCGTGGGCGCCGCGCGGCCGGAGGGAAACAATCGCCGGCCCGATTCATCCTCACGTTTTCCCCTATGACGCAGAAACCTTCCCTGCCGCGCCGGCGCTTTCTCCAGGGCGCGGCGGCCATCGCCCTTCCCTTTTCCGCCGCCGGCGCGTGGAGCCAGGGCGCCGCGCGCGAATTGCGCATCGGCAACCAGAAGGGCTACCTGAGCCTGCTCAAGGGCCGCGGCACCCTCGAAAAACGGCTCGCGCCGCTGGGCGTGGCGGTCAAGTGGACCGAGTTCACCGCCGGGCCGGTGCAGCTCGAGGCGCTGAACGTGGGCTCGATCGACTTCGGCGACGTCGGCGAGGCGCCGCCGATCTTCGCGCAGGCGGCCGGTGCGCCGCTGGCGTACGTGGCGGCGACGGTGCCGCGTCCGGGGTCCGAAGGCGTGCTGGTGCCCAAGGGGTCGGCGATCAGGACGGTCGCGGACCTCAAGGGCAGGAAGGTGGCGCTCAACAAGGGCAGCAACGTCCACTACTTCCTCGTGAAGCTGCTGCAGAAGCACGGCCTCAAGTACGCCGACGTCAACGTGGTCTTCCTGCCGCCCGCCGATGCGCGCGCCGCCTTCGAGAAGGGCTCGGTCGACGCCTGGTTGATCTGGGACCCCTTCTTCGCCTCGGCCCAGAAGACGCTCGATGCCGCGCTGCTGGCCGACGCCACGGGCGTGGTCGGCAACCGCGCCTATTACTTTTCCTCGCTCGACTACGCCGCGAAGAACGCCGACGTCATCAGGATCGTGATCGAAGAGCTCGACAAGGTCGACCAGTGGGGCCAGGCCCACAGGGACGAACTGGCCGGCGAGCTGGCGCAGCTGTGGGGCATTCCGAAGCCGGTGGTCGAGGTGGTGGTGGGGCGCTCGGCCTTCGGCACCGGGCCGATCACCCGGGCCATCCTCGGCGAGCAGCAGCAGATCGCCGACACCTTCTTCGAGCTCAAGCTGATCCCGAAGCGGATCAATCTGCTGGAGGCCGCCGCCCCGGGTCTCGCCTGAAGGCGCAGGCCGCCGCACAATCGGCGGACGATGCGCGCCATGGTGCTTCATGCCCCCGGCCAGCCGTTGCGGCTGGAACAGCGCCCGGTCACGGAACCCGCGGCCGGCGAGGTGCGCCTCTGCGTGCTGGCCTGCGCCGTGTGCCGCACCGACCTGCACGTGGTGGACGGCGACCTGCCGCAGCACCAGCTCCCGATCGTCCCGGGCCACGAGATCGTGGGCGAAGTCGAGGCCGTCGGCGCGGGCGTTCAAGGGCACCGGATCGGCGACCGCGTCGGCGTGCCCTGGCTCGGCCACACCTGCGGGCATTGCGCGTTCTGCCTGGCCGGGCGCGAGAACCTCTGCGACACGCCGCGCTTCACCGGCTACGACCGCGACGGCGGCTTCGCGAGCCATGTGATCGCCGAAGCCGAGTTCTGCCTGCCGCTTCGCGATTCCGCGCAGGAGCCGGCGCGCATCGCGCCGCTGATGTGTGCGGGCTTGATCGGCTGGCGCAGCCTGAAGGCGGCCGGCGACGGCGCGCGGCGGCTCGGCCTCTACGGCTTCGGCGCGGCGGCGCACCTGATCGCGCAGGTGGCGGTGGCCCAGGGGCGCGAGGTCTACGCCTTCACGCGGGCGGGCGACGCCGTGAGCCAGTCCTTCGCGCGTTCGCTCGGCGCGGTGTGGGCCGGCGCATCGGAGGAGATGCCGCCCGGGCGGCTCGACGCGGCGATCATCTTCGCGCCCGCCGGCGCGCTGGTGCCGCTCGCGCTGCAGGCGGTGCGCAAGGGCGGCCGCGTGGTCTGCGGCGGCATCCACATGAGCGACATCCCGGCCTTCCCCTACCGGCTGCTCTGGGAAGAGCGCGAGCTGGTCTCGGTCGCGAACCTCACGCGCGCCGATGCGCACGAGTTCCTCGATGTGGTCCGCGTGCATCCGCCGCAGGTCCACGTCACGACCTATGCGCTGGAGCAGGCCAACGAGGCGATGGCGGATCTGCGCGCGGGCCGGATCGAGGGCGCCGCGGTGCTGATTCCCTGACGCCCGCACACCGTGACGCAAAAGAGACGGCCTAGTCCCTTGTGCGGATAGACAGCGCTGACGCGCTCTGGTGAACTCGCACACCGCCGCAATCTCGCGGCCGCCCAGCGAACGCGCAGCGAATGAAGCAACAAGAACAAGCGGCCACGGCCTGGCTCTCGGCCGACCTGGCCGAACTGGCGAGCGATCTCCGGCTCGACCAGCCGGCGGACCCGAGGAGCGAACCCCACTTCGACGTCCTGATCGTCGGCAGCGGCTATGGCGGCGCGATGGCGCTCAATGAGCTTGCGGGCTGGGGCGTCGAAGGCAGGCCGCTGCGCATCGCGATGCTCGAACGCGGACTGGAATACCTGCCGGGCTCCTTCCCCTCGGCCATGGCGGACCTGGCCGGGCATGTGCGCTTCAGCCGCACGGGCCATGCCTCGGTGATGGGACGCACCTGGGGGCTCTTCGACCTGCGGCTCGGGTCTGACGTCAATGTGGTGCTCGCCAACGGGCTGGGCGGCGGCTCGCTGATCAACGCGGGTGTGATGGCCGCGCCGCTGCCCGGGGTGTTCGCGGACCGGCGCTGGCCCGCGGGCATCCGCAAGGATCACGGTCTCATGGACGCGCTCGCGGAAGTGCGCCAGCAGTTGCAGGCCTCGTCGAGCGGCAAGTTCGCGAGCCGCGCCGGGCTGATGGATGCGCTCGGCGGCAAGCCGGCGTGCCCGCTCGACGTCACCGTCGCGGCCGAGGACGACGAGGCCCGTGGCATCGAGGCCTGCAACGGCTGCCGCGATTGCGCCACCGGCTGCAACGTCGGCGCCAAGCTCTCGGTCGACGTGACGATGATCGCGCAGGCCTGCGCCCGCCATGCCGCGCCGGTGCGCATCGTGACCGGGGCCACGGTCACCACCTTCGAGAAGCTCGCCGAGTACGACTGGAAGGTGTTCGTCACCCACACCGACACGGAACTGCGGCGGCACATCAAGGCGCCCTACGAGGTCCGCGCGCGCCATCTGGTGCTCGCGGCCGGCACGCTCGGCTCGACCGAACTGCTGATGCGCGCCCGCGCCCGCAAGCTCCCGGTGTCGGCGGTGCTCGGCGAGCGCTTCTCGGCCAACGGCGACAACCTGAGCACGATCCTGCGCGAGCCCGAACTCGCGCCTTCGCTGGGCGACCAGCGCGGCCCGACGATCACGCGCATGATCGACCGCCGGCACGAAGACCCGCCGTGCGTGATCCAGGACCTCGCGATCCCCGGCCCGTTGCGGCGGCTGCTCGAGGAGACCGCGACCACGGTCGCCACCATCCAGTCGCTGACCGCCCCCGACCGGCGGCGCTACAGCGGCGACGCGGACGAGCCGGACGTCGCGGGCATCGATCCGGAATTGATCGACAACAGCCTGGTGGTCGCGGTGATCGGCCACGACGGCGCGAACGGCCGCTTGCGCCTGCCGGGCGATGGCCGCGATGGCAGCGACGGCGAGGAAGGCACGCTCGGCGTCGACTGGCCCGGGGTGCGCAGCGACACCAGCTTCGACAAGCACCAGCAGGCGCTCGAGTCGCTGGTCGCGAAGAACGGCGGTGGCGCGCGCGTGTTGCCCAATCCGATCTGGCGCCCGTTGCCGGGCATGCTCGAGCGCCTCTACGGCCTTGCGCGCGGGCCGGTGCTCACGGTGCATCCGCTGGGCGGCTGCCCGATGGGCGACCACGCGGCCGTGGGCGTGGTCGACGAGTTCGGCCGCGTGTTCGACGGCGATTCGAAGCGCGTACACGGCGGGCTCGTGGTGCTCGATGGCGCGATCGTGCCGACCTCGCTCGGCATCAATCCTTCGCTCACCATCGCGATGCTCGCGCGGCGCGCGATGCGGCACCTGCGGCGCGCGTGGCGGTTCGGCGAGCTGGACCCGGCCGCGCATCCGCCCGACCCGCCGCCCGAATGGCAGCCGCTGCGCCCGATGTCCCGCCAGGTGGCGCCGCAGCCGCGGCAATCGACCTTCATCGAGATGACCGAGCAGATGAAGAGCCGCGTGACGATCGAATTCGAAGGCAAGGCGGTCGCGCTGGACCTGGAGCTGAGGCTCTGGTTCGAGCCGCAGGCCGTCTCCTCGCTGATCGCCTCGCAGTCCCCGCGCCAGATGACCGTCGACGCCTCGCGCAGCCATGTGCGGCTCTTGAAGCCGGCCGAGCCCTGGCCGTCGCCGCTCGAACTCGGCACGCGGACCCGCCCACCGACGTCGAGACGGGAGTTGCTGCTGGAGGCACCCTTGAGCGGCGCGCTGACGCTGATGCGGCATCGGCCGTCCGGCCGGGCGGGACGCACGGTCCGCGGCCTCTCCGCATGGGTGCGCAATCGGGGGCTGCGCGATGCGGTGCAGGGTCTGTTCGACAGGGTCCGGCGGCGAGGTCCGAAGCCTGCGCCGCCCTGGAGCGAGCTGGTCAAGTCCGCGCTCTATCTCGCATCGCGCGCGGCGGGCGTGCGGCTGCTCGAATACGAGCTGCAGATCCTCGCGCCGACGGTGCTGGATCGCCGGCTCGGAGATGAGGCGGATTGGCAGGGCCGGCCGATCCGCGCGGCCAAGCGGCTCACCTACGAACGGGCCGCGAACCCGGTCAACCAGTGGCTCTACGCCGAACTGACCGAATTCCCGAACCGCGATCCGGCCGACCAGCGCAAGCCGCTCGCGGTCGACCTGCCCTATTTCGGCCGCGTCAACGTGCCGCTGGTGCGCATCGCCTCGCAGCCCGATCATGCGAGCGCGCTGATCGACATGGCCTCGCTGCTCCTGTACCTCGCGCGGGTGATGCTGCCGCTCCACGCGTGGTCACTGCGGCTGCCCGACCGGCCCCGGCCGCGCGTGGCACAGCGCCTGCCCGGCGCGATCCCGCACGTGCCGGCGCCGCAGGTCGTCGAGCTCACGGTGGACGTGATGCAGGGCGGCAGGCCGGTGCGGATGCGCCTGACGCGCTATGGCCCCGGCAAGGACAAGCGGCTCGATCCCGTGATGCTGATCCACGGCTACAGCGCCAGCGGCACCACCTTCGCGCACCGGCTGCTGCCCGAGGGCGGGTTGGCGGGCCACCTGTACGGCAAGGGCCACGACGTGTGGGTGCTCGACCTGCGCAGCAGCGCCGGCATGCCGACCGCGCGCGAGCCCTGGTTCTTCGAGCAGATGGGCTGCCAGGACATCCCGCTCGCCATCGACCACATCTGCCGCCACACCGGCGCGAAGAAGGTGGACGTGGTCGCGCATTGCATGGGCGTGGCGATGCTGTCGCTCGGCCTCTTCGGCACGCACATCGAGCGCGGCGCCGACCGCTTTCCCGAACTGCGGGCCCTGCTTGCCGATCGCCTGGGCCGGCTGGTGATCTCGCAGGTGGGGCCGGCGCTGGTGATGTCGCCGGCCAACATGGCGCGCGCCTACCTCATGCAATGGCTGCGCGAGTTCATCGGGATGGGCGCCTTCGAGTTCACGCCCGAGAAGCCCGGCTCGGCCGACGACATGTTCGACCGGCTGCTCGCGGCCGTGCCCTATCCGCGCGAGGACTTCTTCCGCGAGAACCCCCTCTGGCCGCCGGGAAAGCGCACGCCGTGGGTCGCTGCGCGGCACCGCATGGATGCGCTCTACGGCGTGACCTTCAAGCTCGACGGCATGTCGGATGCGGTGCTCGAAGCGATCGACGACTTCTTCGGCCCGATGAACCTGCAGACCGTCGCGCAAGTGATCGCCTTCGCGCGCTACGGCGTGGTGACGGACCGCTGCGGCAACGGCGCGGGCATGGTGCCGAATCACATCAGGCAGGTCTGGAACAAGGACCCTGCGCACCGCATCCTGTCGCTGCACAGCAGCGACAACGGGCTGCTCGACATCGCCACCCGGCAGCGCGTGGTCGACCTGCTGAACGATGCGCACTGCCGCGGCAGCTCGGTCGAGTTCCGCGACATGGGGCACCAGGACAGCCTGGTCGGCATCAACGCGCGCCTGGCCTATCGCGAGATCAGCGCCTTCCTTCGCGCGAACATCGAGAACCCGGACCATGACCCAGAACCCGAAACCGCTGCCGTCGGCGTCGCAACTGCATAAGGCGCTGCCGCCGAGGTCCTTCGCGGCGCCGCCGGAGATGGTGGCCGGCGCGCTGCTCGCCTGCCGCGTGACCTTCGACCAGCGCAACGGCGTGCCGCACAAGGCGGTGCTGGTGCCGGTCGAGGACTTCGAAGGCCGCTGGAAGATCCGCCAGGGCGGGCGGCTGGTCGACCTGCCGGCGCTTCGGCGCATCGATGCCGCGCCGGTGGCGGTCGAACTCTGCGCCGACCGGCAGGCCGTGACCGTGACGCTGCCATGGCCCGGCAACGCGCGCCGCGCGCTGCTGCTCCTGCTGCATCCGCAGGTGGCGATCGGCGGCGACGTGGAATACGACGAGATCGCCGGCCACCGCGAGCCGGTGTCGCTCGAAAGCGGCATCGTGACGCGGCGCGTCGACCAGGCGCTCGCGCCCGGGCGCGGTGCGAGCTTTGCGCTGGGCAGCTGCCAGTACCCGGCCGGCATGCTCGACGCCACCGTGCGGGTGCGCACCCGCGCGCTGGAGGACCGCTACATCGGCCCGGCCGAACGTTCGCTGTGGCGGCTCGGCGCGCGGCTGGAGAACGACCCGTCGATCCGCTTCACCGTGCTGACCGGCGACCAGGTCTACGTCGATCGCACCGCGGGCCTGTTCGATCCGAGCAAGCTGCTGGAGCGGCTGTCGTTCGCCTACGAATCCTTCCTGCTCAATGCCGGCCTGCAGCGCGTGCTGCGCGTGGCCGGGGCCGAGATCTTCCCGATGCTCGACGACCACGAGGTGGCGGACAACTGGGAGCCGCGCCCGCGCGGCTATGGCCACGACGAGCTCCAGGACGAGATGGCGCAGGGCCGCCGCCTGTATGTGATGCGCCAGCGCAGCATGTGGCCGCCGGCGGTGCGCGGCACGGTGAGCGACAAGCGCCTCTGGCTCGCCACGGAACTGCACGGCCACGCGTTCTTCTTCACCGACACCCGCTCCAAGCGGCAGGGCCGCACCATCGGCAACCTCGCCTACGCGTCGATCCTGCGCAAGCCCCAGTCCGCCGAGCTGCACAAGTGGATCCGCACGCAGGGGCCGGACTCGCCGCCGGCCTTCGTCGTCTCGGCGTCGATCGTGCTGCCGCGCTATCTCTCGATGCGCGGTCGCCCCGGGAGCCGGAACCCGCTCGGCCTCGCGCTGCAGACGGACTCCTGGGCCGGCTATCCGGGTTCGCTGCACAAGCTGCTGGCCCGGCTGTACGACGCCAACGCGCAGCGCGTGGTCTTCCTCTCGGGCGACGAGCACCTGTCGTGCATCGCGACCATCACCATCGAATGCATGTTCGAGGGGCGCAAGGTGGTCGTGTACTCGGTCCACAGCTCGGCGCTCTATGCGCCCTATGCCTTCGCGAATTCAGCGATCGAAGACTTCGCGGCCGACGAGACTTTCGAATTCATCGACGAGCAGCAGCACGCCGGCCTCTGCCGCAAGTTCAGGTGCCATGTGAAGACCTTCTTTCCGGACAGCGGGGACGGCTTTGCGATCCTGCGGCCGTATCGGTCGGCACAGGGGGCGTGGCACCTCGACGTGGAGTTCGATGGCGCGCGGCGCAAGGTGATGCGGACACTGGATCTGGCTTAGATGGCAGCCTCGACGCTGATGGATCTGGCGGGGGCAATGCGCTGCGTCACGTCAAGCACGGGACCAGACCCGGCCGCTGAATGCCAGTCCAGATCGTCTATTCTTTTCGCCGACCTTCATTCCCTCTCTCCGGACTCACGAGATGAATTGGCAGCGAAACAGAATCTTCCGTCAGGTGCGCGCGCGACCACGCCTCTATATTTCAACTGGCATCGCGATCCTTGTCGGCATCTTTTTGCCGGTCGATGTGGCAAGTCACGGCGTGACACGGTGGCTGATTGCCTGGAACGCCGGCACCTGCCTCTACGTTGCACTTGCTGCGATCATGATGGCTCGGTCGTCGCAGCATCGCATGCGCCATCGCGCGCAGATCCAGGACGAGGGCCAGCTGGTGATCCTGCTGCTTGTCGTCGTGTCCGCCATTGCGAGCCTCGCAGCGATCGCCGGCGAGTTGGCGGTGGTCAAGGACATGCATGGCTCGCTGAGGATTGCCCACATCGCGCTTTCCGGCGTCACGGTTCTTTCATCCTGGGCGTTCATCCAGGTGATGTTCGCGCTCCACTATGCGCACGACTACTACGCAGCGGCATGTCATGGCCGGCCCGTGGGACTGGCGTTTCCGAATGACGATCAGCCGGACTACGGGGACTTCTTCCACTTTGCGGCCATCATCGGTACATCCGGGCAAACGGCTGATGTGTCGTTTGTCTCGAAGCCCATGCGCCGCATCGGCTCGGTCCACTGCATCCTGTCCTACCTCTTCAACACGACCGTGCTGGCACTGCTGATCAACATTGGAGCGAGTCTCTTCTGACGGCGGGTCCTGGCGTATTCGAGATGCGCAGGTCGTGCGCGGCACTCACGGGTGCAGCTTCAAGTGCCTCATGGCCGCCGCAAACTGCACGCCGCCCGCCCGCCTGATCGCCTGGTTCACGCAGGTTCGCGGCGACCCGAGATCCGTTTGCACCATGTTCTCGATGCATTCCAGGAGCACGCCGCGCTCGAGCATGCCCGCATAAGGCTCATCGACGAGGCCCAGCCCCGCGGTCAGCGCTCCATCCGCGAGTCGATACAGCAGCACGATCCAGTGGTGGTTCTCCAGCAACGGGCATTCGTGCCGGCTCGCGGCGTCGAAGTCCGGCGACGCGGCGATCGCCCGCAGGGCCGCGGCGAACGCGATGAGCGTCTCCGGTGATGCCGTCGGATCGCCGGTCGCACTCGCAGCGGCAATCGCCTCCGCAGCGCGGGCACGCTGACTGTTCGCGGCCGCTTCGCCCGCGCCGTATTCCTGGCGGAGCCGGGCCAACTGCTCCGGCTCAATCGCGGCACTCGCAAGCCACATGTTGCTCGTGTCCACCAGGTAGACGAATGCATCGGCGGAGCGCGGCGCGCGGGTCACATTGAGGTCGAGGCCCCAGTTTGGACTGGCCTCGTTGAGGTTCGCGACAACACCTTTCCAGAACGCGGCTTCCGGCGCGGCGGTACATGCGCATCTGCGCAGCAGCGCATCAAGTTTGGGCGACGTCAACTTTCGACTCCATTCCGAGGCTGTCGTCGCAATGGTACGTACGCGGGAGCAGCAACGCCAGCTCCGCCAGCGGCAAGCGGACGGTTTTCATCGCAGCAGGCGGCGCGCATCCGAATCCGCAGGCGGCCCTCCGGCGTCCGGCTTCGAGGGATAGAGGTTCACGTCGACGACTCCTCGCATTGCACGTGGCCACGGCGAAACGGAGTGAGAGTCAGACTGCGTATTTCAGGCCATCAGGCGCTCAAAAGAAGTCGGATCCGACTGAAAGTCGCTTGAAAGCGGCAGCGCCACAACGCCTCCTGGACTGCCGATCAAGGCGCGGTCGCTTTGCTCCAGGACGAATCTGGGTTGAAGACCTTCATTTCCCCCGCGATCGTTGCGCTTTGCGGCCCCAGGTCCTTCTGATAGAGCACACCATCGTGGCTGATCATGAAGCTGGTCACGCCCGTATCCTCATAGCGGATGGGCCACGCAATCAACGCGAAACCAGCACGCAGGCGGTTGCCGATGATGTAGTCGTAAGCACCGCCCGGCGCGTCCTTTCCTTGGGCCGTCAGAATCTTGTAGTGGTAGCCGTAGTAGCCCTCGCCGGGCTTCACGGAACTGAAGCGCGGCCCGAGCGGGCTTTCGCCTTGAGCATCCGCCGGCCAGTACAGGCCGTCGCGTCGGCCCGGCGTACTGGCGAGCCTTTGCGCGTAGGAGAGGACGCCGTCACCGTCCCGGTCGCGTTGAGCGTATTCCTTCTGCGCGTCGAAGTAGGCCAGCACCGCCTGCATGGCGGACAGTTCATTGCGTCCGATGCGACGCGTGCGCATCTCGTCCGCTCCCGCGCGTGGGTCGAAACGCCAGCTTCCGCCTTTCAGTACGAGCGGGATCGGCAGGGTCCATCCGCCTTCTCCCACGGTCAGCGCTGCCTTGTCCTGTCCAATCGACTCCACCGCGTGCTTCTTGTCCCAGGCGGCGAGAAAGGTCTGCAATTCACTCTGGCCGATGTCGTCGCTGGGGACAAAGCGCCTCCAGTCGGGCCCGAGCACTTTCTCGAGCGCCTTTACGTCGTTGCTCGCGATGGCATCGTGAAAGGCTTCGGTGGCCGCTTCGGCGCTGCGATACGGCTGCTGAGCACTGGCCGCTACCGGGCCCAGTAGCGCGCCAATCAAGACAAGTGCGGCCGCGGAGGGGGTGCGCGAACGGCAGGTGGGATTGCGCATGATCTGTCCTTTCTGCTTCACGCCTATCGGCGTCCGCCACCGCGTCCACCCCTGGAAAAACCGCCCCCGCCACGCCCGCCACCGCTATAGCCCCCGCCTCCGAAGCCGCCGCGCCCCCCCGACTGGCGCTGCATGGACTGGCGGCTGCCACTACCGCGGTCAATCTGCTGGCGCGCCTGGCCGGCATCGCCGACACCGCGGAAGGCACTGTCACCGCCAGCACCGCCGAATCCGCCTCTGTCACCCCTCCCAGCGGCGGCCTCGGCGCGCTGGCGTGCGCCGGGGTCGTTGCGCAACTGCTCGCGTCCTGCACCTGGATCCATGCCCCGTTGCTGCAGGTTGTTCTGTGCCTGCTGCCGCTGCGCGTCCCGGCCTCGAAAGTCGCCGCGGTTTTCCGCGCCGGGCAGGTTCTTGCCGAACTGCTGCTGGCTGCGGCTGTCGCGATAGGGCACGCCGCGCCGGTTCTGCGCGTTGTGCTGGAAGCGGTTCTGGTTGGCGGCGATCTGGCGGTTGGAATTGATGCTGTTGTAGCGGTTCGTGTTGATGTTGATGTCGCCACCGCCCCAATTGGCATTGCCCCAGAGTGCCGCCGTGGCCGCCACCCCGACGCCGAAGGCAAGCGCCGCCCCCGCGTAATAGCCTGGGTAGTAGCCCGGGTAGTACATCGCCGGTGGATACCAGTAGTAAGGCGGGTAGGCGGGGTATGGCCAGGTGCCGTACACCACCGCCGGGTTGTAGGTGGGCACGTAGACCGTTTGCGGGTTCGTGGGCTCGATCTTGATGACCGTCTGCTGCGTCTGCGGCTCTTGCTCCACGGTCACCGTCTGCTGCTCGGTGGTCTTGAGGCTGCCGGCCTGCTGGGCCTTGCTGCGCAGGCGTTGCGCGGAGTCGAGCACGTCCTTGGATGAGGCGAGGAACGCATCGCCAAGGTTCTGCACCCAGTCGGGCTTATCGCCCATGGCCTGAATCACCTGGGGAAAGGCCACCAGCGATTTCACGCTTGGGTCCCAAGGTTGATTCTCAACGACGCGCACCGCAGCGTCGCCAGATTGCTGGGGATTGGCCTTCGACCACTTCGCAGCATCAGCCACATCGGCCGGATACGTCGAGGCCATCAATACCTGCGACAGCAGGGAGTCTGGATATAGCGCAATGGGCGCCGTCAACTGGTCGATCTGGGCCTGGCTGAAGGTGCCGTCTGGTGCGGGCGTCGTGGGTACTGGCGCAGATGCGCCGGCCGGACGGGGCGTGCTGGTCGTCGTTGTCGTCGTTGTCACGACCGTCGCGGGTTGTTGAACGGCCACCGGCACCGGGTATGCGCATCCAGCGATAAATACTGACAGCGCCAGCGCGCAGGGTAGCGGCGCCGAGGGTGGAACAAGAGAGAAGTTCATGCGTCTCATGATCGGCAATCAATGCACGAGATACTTTCGGGTAGTCCGGGCCAGCATGCCCCCATTGTTGACAGCCCATGTGGAATTGAACATTGCCCCTTTGGGCAACGCCGCGCGCACGAGCGGTCCAGAGGGTTTACGAGAGGCGCCCCGGTCCGCTGACGAGAAGATGATGTTCGCGGTCGGCCTGAGGCTGTGCCGACGGCCGCGAAGTAGCGTATTTTCGCCGCCCGTTCAGTACTTGATCTCGCGCTTTGCCTGCCGTCCCTCTTGCTTCGCGTGGCGCTTGTCCTGGCGACATTGGGCGTTGCTCTTCTGGTTTTCCGCCCTGCAGTCGATCTTGGTCGAGTGTGCCTCCTGCTTGGCAGCCTGATTCACCGCTCGACCTTGCTGGCGTTGTTGCGCCTGCTCCGTGGCGAACGCGGTCCCCGTGGCAAGGAAGAGGCCGACTGCGGCGACCCCTGCTGAAATGGCGGCGAGCCGATATGCGATTCCGAACTTGATCACTTGCGCACTCCTCAAGGCAAATACAAATATCGATCGCCGAGCGGCCGTTGAACAAGCTACCGCAACCCTGTCGCGTCAACCACCAGGCGCTTGCGTTCGACACGATAGTCTTTGATCATCCAGGATGCAATCGCTCCATCGGAGGTACTCAAGCGAGGCCGCGATGGATGCTGCCCATGCTTGTTGCCCGGAGGCCAAAGATGCGCACGACAACGGTGGAGGATGCAGCGGCCCTTGTTCCCGACGGCGCGACCGTGATGGTCGGGGGCTTCATGGGCGTCGGTTCACCGGACCGGCTGATTGATGAACTGGTGCGCCAGGGCCGACACGACCTGACGGTGATCGCGAACGACTCCGCCTCGCCAGGCGTCGGCATCGGCAAGCTGGTTAGCGCCAAGGCAGTGCGCAGGTTGATTGCCAGCCACATCGGCCTCAACCCCGAAACCCAGCAGAAGATGCTCTCCGGCGAGATGCAGGTGGACCTGGTGCCGCAGGGCACGCTGATCGAGCGTATCCGCGCGGGCGGTCACGGACTCGGAGGCGTGCTCACTCCTACGGGCATAGGAACCGTCGTCGAAGCAGGCAAGCAGAAGATCGAGGTCGACGGCCGTCCCTATCTCGTGGAGACGGCCCTGCATGCGGACTTCGCACTGGTGCAAGCCTTCATGTCCGACTACCTGGGTAACCTGGTCTATGCGCTGACCGCGCGAAACTTCAACCCGGTGATCGCGATGGCGGGCAAGACGGTGATTGCCGAGGTCGAACAGATCGTGCCGGTGGGCATGTTGTCGCCGGATCATGTGGTCACGCCCGCCGTGCTTGTCGACTACCTGGTCGGAAGGGGCTGATCATGGACGCTCAAACACTCATCGCCCGGCGCATCGCCCTCGAACTGAAGGACGGCATGCTGGTCAATCTTGGCATTGGCATCCCGACGCTGGTGGCGGGCTACGTGCCAGCCGGCATCAACGTGTTCTTCCAGTCCGAGAACGGGTTGATCGGCACTGGCCCGATCCCCGAAGGTGCGCTGGTGCAGGCGAGGCTCACGGATGCCGGCGGACGCCCCGTCACGGCAATTCCCGGTGCCTGCACCTTCGACAGCTCGATTTCGTTCGGACTGATCCGCGGCGGCCACGTCGACATGACCGTGCTCGGCGGCATGCAGGTGGACGCCCAGGGCCTGCTCGCGAACTGGATGATCCCCGGCAAGATGGTCCCGGGCATGGGCGGCGCGATGGATCTCGTCACCGGCGCCCGGCGTGTCGTGGTGGCGATGCAGCACACCGCCAAAGGCAAGGCGAAGATCGTCGAGCGCTGTGACTTGCCGCTGACCTCGGCACGGCCGGTGGACCTGGTGGTTACGGAGCTGGCCGTCATCGCCCAGCAAGGCGGACGATTGAGGCTCATTGAGACGGCGCCGGGCGTGAGCGTCGAGCAGGTACTGGCGGCAACTGAAGCCAAGCTCGACGTCGCGGCAGGCGTCACCACGATGGCGATTTCCTGACCATTCCCCGGCAGAGACCCATTTGCCCTACACAGCTCGGTAGGAGTCGTCGTCGTAGCCAGGATCAGGAAGTTATCGCCGAACCCAGCGCCTGCCCCATCGCCTGCAGCAACTGCGCGCCATCCACAGGCTTGTAGAGCACCGTGATGCCCGCTTCCCGCGCCGCCGCAATGCGGCGCGGCTCCGTCTCGCCCGTGATCATCAGACCCGGGGCGTCGCAGCCGCGCCGCTTCAGCGCCCTCCACGCGTCGAGTCCCGATGCGTTGTCGCGCAGCCGGAAGTCGATCAGCAGCACATCGGGCGAGAAGCCCGCCTCGTGGATTTCCTCGGCTTCCTGCTGGTCACTGGCGGACCGTACCTCCCAGCCGAGGGTGGACAGCAATGTGGTCAACGATTCCCGGATCTCGGGCTCGTCGTCGATGAAGAGCACCCGCTTGCGCGTGCTGGCCGGCGCGGCCTCGGTGCCATCGGGAAGCAGTTGCGCGCCGGCACCGCGCGGCGCGGGGATGCGCGGCATGCGCAGCTCGAACACGGCCCCCTGGCCGGGCTGGCTGGTCAGCGTGACGTTGATGTTCAACAAGCCCGCGATGCGCCGCACGATCGCGAGCCCCAGGCCCAGACCGCGGCTGCGGTTGCGCTCGGGATTGCCGACCTGATAGAACTCCTCGAACACATGCTCCTGGAGCTCGTCCGGGATGCCCGGCCCGGTGTCGGACACGCGGATGCACACGCAGTCCTTGCCGGTGCGGTCGTCGGCGAAGGCCTCGATCGAGACATGGCCCTCGTGCGTGAACTTGATCGCGTTGCCCAGCAGGTTCTGGATGATCCGCCGCAGCAGGGCCAGATCGGTGCGCACCCACAGGCCCTTGTGATGGCCGCCGAGGCAGCGCAGTTCGAGCCCCGCCGCGTTCGCGACCGGGGTGAACGATTCGGCGATGCGCCCGAGCAGCTTCATCACGTCGACCTCGCGCTCCTCCGCGCGCACCGCGCCGGCATCGAGCTTGGAGACTTCGAGCAGGCTGTCGAGCAGCGAGCTGCTTTCGGAGAGCGCGCGGCGGATGCCCTGCCCCACGCGGTCGAGCATTTCGTCGCCGCTCAGGCGCGCGAGTTCCTGCACCGTCGCGGCGTTGTACGACAGCGCGGTGAGCGGCTGCCGCAGGTCGTGGCTCGCGGCGGCGAAGAAGCGCGTCTTGGCCTCGCTGGCTTTTTCCGCCCGGTCGCGTTCGCGCCGCAGCGATTCGGACAGGGACACGAGCTGCACCAGCGCGCGCCCCTGGTCGCGCACGTAGAAGGTGAGCACCACGAAGAGCAGCAGCAGCAGCGTCGCGATGGCGCTGCCTTCGAGCGTGCCGCGCGTGACCCAGCCGATGCACAGCGCCGCGCCGACGATCGCCATCCAGCCCACGTAGCTGCGCAGGTGGCCTGCGACCGGCGAGATCGCGCCGACCGCGCTGCCGAAGGAGATCATCGTGAGCACATAGTGGTATTCGCCGACCGGACGCGTGAAGATCATCAGCACCATCGCCGAGCGCAGCACCGCCAGCCCGATCAGCGCGGCGGCCGACCGCGACAGCCATGTGGCCGGCTCAACGCGGCCCGGCTCGCCGATGCGCAGCAGGTAGAACCAGCGCGCGGTATGGGCGACCACCATGACCGCGAACCAGGCGAGCGCGATCGCCTGCAGCCCGACCTGCCACCCGACCCAGGTGACGAAGGCATCCGCAAGAATCAGCGGCAGCAGCAGCCGGCGCAGCTGCTGCACCGACAGCCGCACCTGCTCGGCCTCGACCAGGGGCTGCAGCTCCCGGACGGACAGGCCGATGCTCGCGTCAGAGATCACCCGCACCCCTGACGCGAGCTTCGTGCGCTGCTTCTCCTCGCTTGTGAACACCGACGATCTGCAGGATGGCGCGAACATGCGTCTTCACCGTGGTGTCGGAGATGTCGAGTTCGCGCGCGATCTGCTTGTCCGAGCTGCCGCGCATCAGCGCCCGGAAGACTTCGGCCTGACGCGGGGTCAGGTCCGGATAGAGGGTTTCGACGTCGACCGGCTGCAGGGGGCCGCCGCCGGGTGCGCCGTCACCGGCTTTGCCGTTCTGGCGCGGCGGCCGGCTCACCCCGCCGCGCAGGGCGACGCGCACCGCTTCGAGCAGCGCACCGGGGTCGGCGCTCTTGGGCACGTAGCCGGAGGCGCCGAGGGCCAGCGCGCGGTCCATCACCACGTCGCGGTCGTCGCCCGAGACCACGATGATCGGCGTGTGGCGGCTCGCCTCGCGCAGCATCCGGATGGAACGCTCGCCGTCATGGGTGCCGAGCCACCAGTCGAGCAGGACGAGCTCGTAGGGGAAGGTCTCCATGAGCCGCCGTGCGCTATCGAGATCGCGGGCCTTGTCGAGCGAGGCGTCGGGCATGATCAATTGAAGTAGAAGCTCGAAGGAGTCCCCGACGAGTTGGTGATCCTCGATCCAAAGCGCGCGCATAAACTGAAAGCTCTCCCTGGCTGCTCTTCACGTCGTGCACATATCCCGGAGGCTGCGGCAGCCGGAGCGCGGCGCGGGATTCAGGCCGGCACAGCCTAACACTTCGCCAGCGCGCGCGATCTCCTTCTTTTGGACGAGGTCGCGCCCACCGCGGCGGTCAGGCGCTCAGTTGAACACGCCCTTCTAGAGGCGCCCGCGTCCGCTGAGCGGCGCCTCCGGCGCGGTCGGTGCATCGGGGGCGGCCGGGCGCGGGACGTTGACCAGCAGCCCGTGCATCGTGAGCATGCGCAGCGCCTCGATCCGGGTGAACTCCTGGTCGGTCGCGACGAAGCGCATCTCGTAGCTGCCGAGCCGGATCGCGTCGCCGTCGGCGAGCACCTGGGTCTCGATCCGGATGTCGTTGACGAAGGTGCCATTGCGGCTGCCGAGGTCGGTGATGGTGACGAAGGCCTGCTCGACGTCGATCAGCGCATGGTCGCGGCTGGCCTGCGCGGAATCGACGATCACGTCGTTGCCCGGGCCGCGGCCCACTCTGTTCCCCTGGGGGGCGAGTTGCACCTGCCGGGTTTCACCGGCCGCGGTCATCATGAGGAGGGTTGGCATGGTGGGTGGTCCAGACGCGTGGCCACAAGACCTTCACGCGCACGTGCTATATCGGCTGGGTAGGGGCGAATCTGTAGGGCCCAGAGGGGGTCAACCCTGATCCGGGCCGTCGTAAGAATTGCGTAAGATTCGCACCCGCCTCTCAATCAGGGAACACATGCACGATATCGATTTGCCCACCCCCGCGGCAGCGGTTCGCGACCTCCTGGCCAATAGCGGGATCGTGCCGGCGCTGGCCATGCTCAACGACCGGACGCGCTTCCGGTTCACGGCGATCTACAGACTGAACGGCGACGTGATGCATGCGGCGCACGCCTTCGATCGCGAATCCGAATACCGAAGCTGGCTGAAGGTGGTGCCGCTCGGCCGGAGCTTCTGCCAGCACGCGGTGGAGCATGGCGAATTCGTGACCAGCCATGCCTCCCGGGATCAGCGCCTGACCGACCGGCCCTATGTCGGCATGGTCGAGTCGTACTACGGGCGGCTGCTGACGAAGGAATCCGGCGAGCCCTATGGGACCTTCATCCATTTCGACCTCGAGCCGCGCAGCATTCCCAGCGAAGAGATCCACTTCCTGCGGGAGGTGATCCCGCAGTTCGTCGGCTACCTCGCGTAGGCGGGCCGCAGCAGCGCCACGTGCGTGCGGATGGCACTGGAGTCCGCCGGTGCGCGAGGCGCGCAAATGGACGGCCGAGCGCGCGCGGTCGGGTCAGTTCTTCACGACGACGACACGGCGCCGATCGTGGTAGACGACACGCATCGGCACGCCGCGCTGCTTCAGCTCGGTCCAGGTCGCCGGGTTCATGTAGGCCGCGGCCTGCGGGAGCGCCTGCCAGCGCTCGACGAAGTCGTCGACTGACTTGAGCCACTTGTCGGGTTCCTGGACTTCGCCGAGCGCGAATTCATCGGCGTAGCCCGCCAGCGTCACGTTGCGGCCGAGATAGAAGGGCAGCGTCTGGTCGTACGCGCCGACGGCGAACACCGGCGTTCCCGGCTGCAGTTCGGGGCGCAGTGCCGCAGCAACAGGCGCCGCGCTCTCGAGCTGGCCGAACGCATCGAGCGATCGAAGGACCGCCGAGGTCGCGATCAGATGACCGAATGCGACAGAGAGGATCGCGACCGTCACTCGCCGGCGGCCGAGGCAGAACCCTGCGAGCGCGGCGCAGGTCACGAAGACGATGGCGCCGAGGCGCACCGCCTCCGCGATCGGCGCCAGCACCTCGGCCGGCGTGACGGGTGATGCGAACCGGGCCACCTTCGTCGAGGCGACGAAGGCCACTACCCATGCGAGCGTCGGCAGCAGAAGATGCCAGCGCAATGCGGTCGGCCGCGCATCGCGAAGCGCGCGCGCCGCCAGCAGCGCGAGCGCCGGGAACATCGGCAGGATGTACGAGGGCAGCTTGGAGCCCGATGCGCTGAAGAAGAGGAACAGGAAGGCGCACCAGATGACGAGCAGGTCGCGCTCCTGGGTGCTGGCGGGGCGGCCGTGGTCCGTCGCGCTTGCGCGCGCCAGCCACGGCAAGGCGCTGGTCCACGGCAGCATGCCGCCCAGCAGCAGCGGGACGTAGTACCACCACGCGCCCTGCCGCTGATGCACGGTGGTCAGATAGCGCGCGAAGTGCTCGTGCACGAAGAAGAACTGGGCGAAGATCGGATTGCGCATCGACACTAGGACGAACCACGGCGCCGCGAGCGCGAAGAGGATCGTGAGGCCCGAGAGCCAGTGCATGCCGCGAATCAGCGACGCATCGCGGCGCCACAGGCTGGTGAGGAACAGGACAGCGGCCGGGATCAGCAGGCCCACCAGGCCCTTGCTCAGCACGGCGCCCGCCATCGCCGCCCAGGCGAGCCAGATCCAGCGGCGTCGCGCCGCGGCGGAACCCGACGTCGCACCTTCGGCCAGAAGGACCGCGCAGAGCACCACGGTCAGGAAGAAGGTCAGTCCCGCATCGAGCGTGAGGAAGTGGCTGTTGCCGATGATCCAGGTCATCGACGCGGCGATCGCCAGCGCGCGGATGCCGCTCTCGCGTCCCCAGAGGCGCGCGGCGGTGTAGCCCACCATCAGCAGCGTGAGGAAGCCCGAGAGCGCGGGCCACAGGCGGGCCGAGAATTCGGATACGCCAAGGCCGAGGAAGGCCAGCGCGCCGATCCAGTACTGCATGACCGGCTTCTCGAAATAGAGCAGTCCGTTCAGGCGCGGCGTGACCCAGTCGCCGCTGCGCGCCATCGCGAGCGCGATCGAGGCGTAGCGGCCTTCGTCCGGGCTGATCAACGATCGCGCGCCGAGGCCGGCGAACCAGATCACGCCGAGCACCACGAGCATCAGTGCGAGGCCCAGCGACGCGAGCGCGACAGGTCGGGTCGAATGTGATCGGGTTGCAGGAAACACGGGAAGTCGATGATGGCCGGAGAAGAGCCCGGGAGGTTGCTACGTGGGAATGAATCACACGTTAATGAGGGTGAACAGGGCCTGAATGTAATGGGGATCTCCCGGCGGCCTCTACATCGCGGCGCGAAATCCCCGCATGTCCTTGATCCTTCGCCGCAAGGCATCGATGAAAGCCGTCACGCGCGCCGGCCGGTGCAGGCCCGGCGGCAGCGCCACGTGGATGCCCACCGGTTCGAGCCACAGGCGCGGCAGCACGCGCTTGAGGCGACCCGACTCCAGATCGGCCTGGCACATCCACGGCGCGGCGGCGCCGATGCCGTCGCCGTTCAGGATCGCGCGGTAGCTCGACAGCAGGCTGTCGGTGCGCAGGGGCGTGTCGATCGATACCGTCTGCGAACGCCCGGACTTGTCGAGCAGGCGGACCGCATCGACGAAGTACGGCACGAGACCCACGCACGGCAGGGTCGGCAAGCTGGCCGGAGTCACGCGCCCGACGCGGCGCAGCAGCGCGGGATGCGCGACGAGGATGCGCTCCATGTCGCCCAGGTGCCGGCTCACGAGGCCCGGGTCGCGCACTTCGCCCACGCAGACCCAGCATTCGGCGCCGGTCGCGACCAGGTCAACCACGCGGTCGGTCAGCGTGAGCTCCACGCGCAGTTGCGGCCATGCGGCGCGCAGGTCCGTCACTGCATCGGTCAGGAAGCCGGTGCCGTAGCCCGAGGGACCGATCACGCGCAAGGTGCCCTCGGGGCGGCTGCGGCCGCCGGAGATCCGCTCGGAGAGGCTCGCCCAGCGATCGGACAAGGCCCTCGCCTCGACCATCAGGAGCCGCCCCTCGTCGGTCAGCGAGAAGCTGGCGGTGGTCCGCAGCGCGAGCCTGCAGCCGAGCAGCCGCTCCAGTTCCAACAGGCGCCGGCTGGCGGTGGGCTGGGTGATGCCCAGCAGGCGCGCAGCCTTGCTGAGCGAGCCGGTCTCGGCGATGCGCAGGAAAGTGGCCAGCAGGTCGATGCGGTCGTGAACGAGCTTCATGCATCTAGCGTATAGGACTTCATCCTTCCATGCTGCTTCCTTTGTGGCTGCGATCTCCGTATCGTTGCGCCATGAATCAACCCGCTGCCCGTTCTTCCGCGATCTCCGCCCCGACACGCCTCCTGGGCGACACGCCGCACGGCGGCTCGGTCCTCGCCTTCTACAGCCCCAAGGGCTCGCCGCGCCCCCCGCGCGTCGGCCGCGGCGAGGGCGTCTACCTGTGGGATGCGGACGGACACCGCTACCTGGATGCGACCGCCGGCGCGGTGGTGGCCAACATCGGCCACGGCAACCCGCACGTGCTGGCCGCCATGCAGGAACAGGCCGCGCGGGTGAGCTTCGCGTATCCGCGCTTCTTCGAGAGCGAGCACAACATCGCGCTGGCCGACCGCGTTTGCACATTGGCCGGCGACGGCTTCGACCGCGCCTTCTTCGTCTCGGGAGGGTCGGAGGCGAACGAGTCGGCGCTCAAGCTCGCGCGCCACTACGCGGTGGTGAGCGGCCAGGGCAGCCGCTGGAAGGTGATCTCGCGCAACCCGAGCTACCACGGCTCGACGCTCGGCGCGCTTGCGGTCACCGGCGATGAACACACGCAGGCGATCTACGGGCCCATGATCAAGACGATGCCCAAAGTGCCCGCGCCGCTGTCGTACCGGCTGCCCGAGGGCCATACCGAGGAAAGCTATGCGATGGCCTGCGCCGAGGACCTGGCCCGGACCATCGAGCGCGAAGGACCGGAGACGGTGCTGGCCTTCATCCTCGAACCGATCGGCGGCCTGTCGACCGGCGCGGTGGTGTCGCCGGCCGCCTATTTCGCGCGGGTGCGGCAGATCTGCGACCAGTACGGCGTGCTGCTGATCTACGACGAGATCATGAGCGGCGCGGGCCGCACCGGCGAGTTCCTCGCGGCCCACCACTGGCGCGCCGCACGGCCCGATCTCGTGACGCTGGCCAAGGGCCTCGCCGCCGGCTACACGCCGCTCGGCTGTCTTCTGGCACCCGACCGCATCGTCGACGCGGTGGCCGGCAGCGGCGGCTTCGTGCATGGGCACACCTATTTCACGAACCCGCTGTCGTGCGCGGTCGCCAATGCGGTGATGGACGAGGTCGAGCGCCAGGGCCTCGTGGCCCGCGCCCGCGAACGCGGCCTTGGCCTGCGCCGGCGGCTCGAAGCGCTCGCCGATCGTTCGCCGATGGTGGGCGACGTGCGTGGCCTCGGCTTGCTCAGCGCGATCGAGATCGTGGCCGACAAGGCCTCGCGCCGCGCCCTGCCACCGGAATTCAATGCGCCCGCGAAGCTCACGCTGCATGGGCTTCGGCACGGCATCGCCCTCTACAACCGCCGGGCCAACCTCGGCGCCTTCGGCGACTTCCAGATGATCACGCCGCCGCTGACGATCAGCGAATCCGAGCTCGACGAGCTGGTCGAACGGCTGGAGCGCGCGCTGGCCGATCTGGCGGACGAAGTGACGCGACTCAAGCTGATCTGAGCGACCGCGCGAATCACTCGCAAGGCGCGCAACGGCGCGAACCCGTTCTGCACCACCCTTCCTTTCTCACGCTCCAACTCCGCAGACCCTCACCGAGGATGACCCCATGACGCTGCCCGCCCTGCTTCGCATCACGCTCGCCTGCACGGGCATCGCCTGCGCCTGTGCGGCCTCCGCGCAGGTGCCCACGGGCAAGGGGCCGCTGCGGCTGATCGTCGGCTACCCCGCGGGCGGCTCGGCCGACGTGCAGGCGCGCACGCTGGCCGACAAGCTCGCGTCGGAACTCGGCACGACGGTCGTGGTGGAGAACCGCACCGGCGCAGGCGGCCAGATCGCCGCCGACTTCGTGCGCGCCGCGCAGCCCGACGGCCTGACCGTGCTGCTGGCCAACATGCACATGATGGTGATGCTGCCGCTGACCTCGAAATCGGTGCGCTACGACCCGCTGAAGGACTTCCAGGCTGTCGGCCGCATCGCGACCTTCTACGAGGGCATCGCGGTGCCGACAGCGGTGCCGGTGCGCAACGTCAACGAATGGCTGATGCTGGCCCGAAATGACAAGTCGAAGTCCGGCTATGGCGTGCCGGCGGCCGGCAGCGTGGCGCAGTTCATGGGCTATCGCCTCGGCCGCGACGCGAAGATCGAACTCACGGCCGTCCCCTATCGCGGCGCGGCGCCGCTGGTCCAGGACCTTCTGGGCAACCAGGTGGTGGCCGGCATCACGCCGATCGCGGATCTCGTGCAGTACCAGCAGAGTGGCAAGCTCAGGGTTCTGGCGGTGAACGGCGTCAAGCGCACCTCGCTGCTGCCGGATGTGCCGACACTGAAGGAACTGGGACAGCCGAATTTCGACACCCTCGAATGGACCGGCCTCTTCGTGCCCGCCGCCACGCCGCGCGCCACCGTCACGCAATTGCATGCGGCACTCGGCAAGGCCCTCGCGCTGCCCGAAGTGCAGGAGCGTCTCGCCAAGCTCGGCAGCGACGCCAACCCCAGCACGGCGGAAGAACTCTCGGCGCTGATCGCCGACGACCTCAAGCGCTGGGGACCGGTGGTCAAGGCCTCGGGCTTCACCACGGAATGAGCCGGCCGATCCCGCCGCACCGCCCGCTGGCCGTGCCGGGCGTGCATGGCTACGCCAGCGCGAAGAGCGTGCATGCCGGCCAGCGCATCGACTTCCATATCAGCAGCGACCGGCCCTACGACATCTCCGTATGGCGCCTCGGCCACGACGCGGACAGCCGCCGCGGCGACACAGAGGTCGCGGATCTCGGCGCATCGGCCGCGTGCGTGCAACCGATTCACCCGGGCTCGTACGTGCATGTCGAGAGGGGCTTGCCCGCGACCTTGCCGTTGCCCGGGCTCACGCTCGAATGCTGGGTCATGCCGTGGCGCAGCACCGGCGCGCGGCAGGCGCTGATCACGCAGTACGACGGGCCGGCGCATTGCGGCTTCGGGCTTTTCATCGAGGCCGATGGCGCACTCTCGCTGTATTTGGGCGATGGCGGTGCGCAGCGTGATGCCGCCCTGCACATCGGCAGCCGGCTGATCGCACGGCGCTGGCAGCATGTGGCCGCGACATGGGATGGCCGATGGGCGGCCTTGTGGATCGACGGCGTGTGCTCCGGCCGCTGGCCGTCGACGGGTCCGGTGTGTCCGGGCCCGGCACCGCTGCGTCTGGGCGCGGCCGGCGAACCCCATGGCACCGACGCGCTCGCCGATGTGGACCTTGCGATGCCCGCGATCTACGAGCGCGCCCTGCCCGCCGACGAGATCGCCGCGCGCGTGGCCTTGCGTGCGCAGCAGCTTCCGTCCGACCCGGCGCTGCGCGCCTGCTGGCCGCTGCGCGAAGGCCGCGGCGATTGCGTGGCCGACGCCAGCGGCCACCAGCGCGACGGTCGCATCGTCAACCACGGCACGTGGATGATCCGCGGCCCGGCCTTCGATGAAGAGGCCGAGGATGCGCGCGACCCATTCGCCGTGCCGGGACAGCGGCAAGGGCTGCGTCTCGCGAGCGACGACCTCTACGACTGCCGGTGGGCCGCGAGCCACGGCATCACGCTGCCCGCCGACGCACGCCCCGGCCTGCATGTGGCGCGGCTGCGCTTCGACTGCGAAGGACGCGAGGCGGTCTACGACATCACCTTCCTCGTCAAGCGCCCTGCCGGTGCGCGGCCCGCGCCGCTGCTGGTGCTTTGCGCGATGAGCAGCTGGCTGGCCTACGCGGCCACGCCCTTCGCGCGCAACCAGGTGGACGACCCGGTGTGGCCGCGCCGCTCCACCGGCTTGCCCAACAGCCATCCGCAGGCGCCCGCCTTCTGCAGCTACACCTGCCACCATGCCGGCCAGCCCAGCTACTTCACCGGGCTGCGCATGCCATGGCCCAACGCGAGCCCGGCCGCGCTCTACGATCCGGCGGGCAGCGGCTTCTCGCAATGGACGCGGCTGGAGCGCCGCCTGCATGCCTGGCTCGAACGTGAAGGCTACCAATTCGACCTCGTCGCCGACCTCGACGTGCACGCCGATCCGGACCTGCTCGCGCGCTACCGCACGGTCGTGGTCAACGGCCACAGCGAGTACTGGTCCACGCCCGTCGTCGATGCCTTCGACGCCATGCTCAGGCGCGGCGGCAACGCGCTGGTGCTCTCGGGCAACACCATGTACCTGCGCGTGAGCTTCGACGAAGCGATGGGCGTGATGGAGCAGCGCAAGAACGAAGAGCGCGGCGCCGATCCGGCCGATGCCGAACTGCGACCGCCCGCCGGCCCCTTCGGCGAAGCGTTCCACAGCCAGGACTGGGCGCGCGGCGGACAGTTGCGTGCGGTGGGCCGTTCGGCCGCGAGCATCATCGGCCTCGAATCCGCAGGCTGGGGCTTCGCCGACGCGGAGGATTTCGGCGTCTACCACGTGGCCGACCCGGGGCATGTGCTGTTCAACCATCCGCACTCGCTGGGCCTGGAACGCGGCCGGACCTTCGGCCATGCGCCCGGCGGCGGCCTGCCGCGCGCCATCGGCCACGAATGGGACCTCTGCACCGCGACCCTGCTGCATATGACGCACGACACACCGCCCGGCGCTACGTTGCCCGAGCCGCCGGCCGGTCTGACCGTGATCGCACAAGGCATCCGCCGCGTGCCCGGCGCGATGGACACCTACCTGGACTGGCACTCGCGCGTGACCGACTCGCTGGACGGCCTGTCGGCGGAGATGATCTACTGGGACCGCCCCCAGGGCGGCCACGTGTTCCACGCCGGCGCCGTCGGTGCCGCATGGGTGGTCGGCAGCGATCCGGTGTTCGACGGCCTGCTGCGCAACGTGCTGCATCGCTTCGGGTGCAAACCGCGCAGACCTAGTGGGGCACTTCCGCCGGCCCGCTGGACGCGCGCCGCGGCTTGCGGATCAGCAGCAGCAGCGGGATCGACACCGCGGTCATCGCCATCATGATCCAGAAGTCGTCGAGGTAGGCGATCATCGCCGCCTGGCGCGTCACCTCCGCGTTCAGCGCGGCCAGGCCGGACTGGGTGCCGATGTTCACCGCGCTTCCCAGATAGGCCAGGGCCGCATTGCCGGGCGCGACCAGGGACGCCAGGTTGGCGTGGGCACTGGTCGAGCCTTCGGTCAGAAGCGCCTGGACGATCGAGATGCCCACGCTGCTGCCGATGTTGCGCAGCAGGCTGAAGATGGGCGTGCCCTGGTGCCGCAGATGCGGGGCCAGCGTGGCGAAGGTGGCGGTCGACAGCGGCACGAAGGTGAAGCCGATGCCCAGGCCCTGGATGAAGCCCGAGGTGATGATCAGCGTGCTGTCCATGTCGGGCGTGAAGCGCGTCATCTGCCACAGCGAGAAGGCCGTGAGCCCGAAGCCCACCGCCATGATCCCGCGCACGTCCACGCGCTGCACCAGCCGGCCGACGACCATCATGGCGATCATCGTGCCCACACCGCGGGGCGCCGTGACCGCGCCGGTGTAGACCACGGGGTAGCCCATCAAGCCCTGAAGGAAGGTGGGCAGCAGCGACATCGTGGCGAACAGGATCATGCCGACGATGAAGGCGAACAGCAGCCCGGTGACGAAGTTGCGGTCCTTGAGCAGCTCGCGGTTGAGGAAGCTCACGCCCTGCACCGTCCAGGTATGGATCGCGAAGAACGCGAGCGCGACCAGTGCGCCCGCGGCTTCCAGGCGGATCTCCCATGAATCGAACCAGTCCAGTTGCTCGCCGCGATCGAGGAACAGCTGCAAAAGGCCGATGCCGAGGCTCAGCGTGACGAAGCCGAAGACATCGAGCTTCTCCGCGCGCGGCCGGCTCTCGGGCAGGAAGCGCCCGATGCCCCACAGCGCGAAGAGGCCCACCGGCAGGTTGATGAAGAACACCCAGCGCCAGTCGAACTGGTCGGTGAGCCAGCCGCCCAGCAGCGGGCCGAGGATGGGGCCGACCATGATGCCGGCACCCCAGATCGCCATCGCCTGGCCGACCTTGTGCGGCGGATTGATGTCCAGCAGCACCGCCTGCGAAAGCGGCACCAGCGCCGCCCCGAAGATGCCCTGCAGGAGCCGCGCCCCCACGATCTGCGCCATCGAGCCCGCGAGTCCGCAGAGCGCGGACGCGATCGTGAAGCCGATCACCGAGACCAGGAACACCCGGCGGCGCCCCCAGTGCCCGCACAGCCAGCCGGTGAGGGGCAGCGCGATCGCGGAGGCGACGATGTAGGAGGTCAGCACCCAGGTGATCTGGTCCTGCGATGCCTGCAGGCTGCCCTGCATGTGCGGCAACGCGACGTTGGCGATGGTGGTGTCCAGCGCCTGCATGATGGTCGCGAGCATGATCGAGATCGTGATCATTCCGCGGTTCGGCACGGCGTAGGTGGATGGGCTCATGCCTTCCCCGCTTCCGTTGCGCCCGGTTCCCAGGCCAGCAGGCCTTCGCGCGCCTTGCGCAGCAGCGCGATGAGCTGCTTGCGCTCGGCCGCGCTGAGGTTGCGCAGGCCGTGCGCCTGCACCTCGTCGCTGATCTTCAGCGCTTCGTCGAATGCGGTCAGCGCGCGCGGCTGCGGATGCACCCAGTTCACCCGGCGGTCGGTGGGGGAAGGCTCCCGGCGTATCCAGCCCGCGGTTTCCATGCGGTCGCACAGGGCGGCCACGCCCATCGCGCTCTGCTCCAGCCGCTGCGCAAGCTCGGCCTGCGAAAGAGGCACCGAGCCTTCATGAATGGCCAGGGCACCGATCAGGCGGCACTGGGCCAGCGAGAGCCCGAGTCGTTCGCGTGCCAGCCGGTCGAAATGCCCACCGTGCAGCTTGGCCACATGGTTGACCAGAAAGCTGAAACGCTGCGTGTGGTCGAATTTCATAAACGCATAGATATTAAACACATTTATGAATTGCTGCAGAAGCAGCCCGCGTCGCCCCTTTCAGGTCAGCACCGACGGCCGCGACAGGGGGGAGAACGCCGACTCGCCGGGCTCGACCTTCAGCGCGAGCGTGAGGCAGGTGCCGCCCTCGGCCGACCCGTCGATGTGGAACTTCGCCCCGATCGAGGCGGCCCGGGAGCGCATGTTGTCCAGGCCGCGTCCGCCGCGCCGCCGGCCGGCACCCGCCGCGGCCGGGCTCCCCCGCAGGCCGACGCCGTTGTCGGCGATCTGCAGGGTCACGGCCGCCCCGTCGTCGCACAGGCGGGCGCGGACGATGATGCGTGTCGCGCGCGCGTGCTTCAGCACATTGGTGAAGGCTTCGAGCAGGATGCGCTGCACGTGCATGACCACGTTGGGAGACAACTCGCGCAGCTGCGGCAGCTCCGCCACGTCCCACACGACGCCGATGCCCGCGGCCTCCAGCCTCGGCTGCAGCCGGTAGCGCAGCGTCGCGAGCACCGTGGCGAGATCGTCGTTCTCGGGCCGCAGCGAATCGACGGCCATGCGCATCTCGTCGAGCGCGACTTGTGCATGCTCGCGCAGCGCCTGCGGATCCGCTCCGGGGTGGGCGACCATGTTCAGGAGCGCGACCAGCTGCGAGCCCACGCCGTCATGGATCTCCCGCATGATCCGCTGGCGTTCGTTCGAGATGGCCTGGTGGTGCTGCTGCTCGCGCAGTACGTCGAAGGCGGACTTGAGCTGCTGCTCGCGCTCGTCCACGCGGCGCGAGAGCTCGGCGTTGAGCGCGTGGAAATTCGCAGCGGTGCGGCTGTAGCGCTCCGCGATCAGCCAGCCCATGATGGGCACGAACGCGAACATCGCGTGCTGGAGATAGGTCGATCGCAGTCCGCTCGCGTTGGACAGCCGGACCAGCAGAAGATCGTGCAGCCCGGCGGCGATCGACGCCGCAAGCGCCGCCGCGAGAAGCCATGCGCCCGCTCCGGCCCGTGCCCAGGCGCGCCTTGCGACAGTCCACAGGCACGCGAGAGCCATCGGCACGATCGTGCAGATCCCGAGGGTCAGCCACAGCGGCTTGCGAAGCGCGAACGAAAGCACGGTGAGCGCGGCGCTGACCAGGATGGCGACATCGACCGCGCGATCGACGGGGCGCGGCGCCGGGCCGGTCGCGAGCACCGCGAAGCGGCACATCAGGGCCATGTGCGACATGTAGCAGATCGCCGCCAGGGCGCCGAGCCAGGGCCACGGCACGGGCACATCGGCCCAGGCCCGGTCGATGATCCGCAGCATGCCCAAGAGGGCCCCCAGGCTGAACCAGCCGTACATCGGCAGGCGCTGCCGGACCCAGAGCACCCCGGTGAACACGCCCATGCCGAGCAGTCCGACCGCGAACACGAGCATGGCGATCTCGCGCCCGCGACGGTTCGCGTCGTACAGGGCCTCGATCTCGTCCTGCGGGCCGTAGCGCAGCACCGACAGCCCGCCGAGGCGTTGCGGCTGGATCGTCACCTCGACCCGCAGTTCGTTCTCGCGGTCGGCATGCAGCAGCGCGGCCGGCACCACGGCCATCACCGGGTGCTTGGCCGCGTCGAAGAGCGGGTCTCCGAGGCGCCCCCAGTGCTGGACGATGCCGCCGTTGACGAGGACTTCGACCTGGTTGCCGACGCGGGAGAACAAGAGCGCCATCGGCGCCTGGCCCTGGTGGGGCGGCAGCATGATGCGGTAGCTCGCGCGGCCGCCCTGCCCCGGGAAATCGCCGTCCCAGCGCCGCGCCAGGTCGACCCGCCCTTCGATGGACGGCTTTCCGTCGGGCTCGAGCACGGCCTCTGCCGCATCGAAGGTCCGGATCGTTCCGGCGGGCTCGGCGGGCGGCGCGATGGCGGCCTTCATGCCCAGGGCGAGAGCGACCACGGCCGCGCATGCGAAGAGCCATCGCAGGGCGCCTGGCGATGAGCTCGATGAACGCACGGTCATGCGCCCGTCTGCCGGTCAGCCCAGGATGCCGAGCTGCCGCGCTTCGAACAGGGCCTCGGCCTTGTTGTGCACGTCGAGCTTGCCGTAGATGTTGCGCACGTGGCTTTGCACCGTCGACAGCAGGATGTCCATGCGGGTCGCCACCTCCGCATAGGTGAAGCCGCGCGCGATCAGGTTCAGCACTTCCGTCTCGCGCGGCGACAGCGCGTCGCTGGAAGGCGCCGCCGCGGGTTGCGAGGGACTGCGCCCCCGCCAGCGCACGAGGAGTTGCCGCGCGATGGTGGGCGACATCGGCGAGCCGCCCGCATGAAGGCTCAGGATGTGCGCGGCCAGGTCGGCTTCGGTGCCGTCCTTCAGCAGATAGCCGCTGGCCCCCGCTTCGAAGGCGCTGAGCATGTTGACCTCGTCGCCGAAGATCGTCAGCACCATCGTCGCGCAGTGCGGCTGCAGCTCGCGGCAGCGCCGGATCACCTCGAGGCCCGGCTGGTCCGGCAGGCCCAGGTCGACCAGCAGCACATCGATCGAATGGACCTCGAACCATGCGAGCAGTTCCGCAGCTGTGGACGCACCGAAGGCAAAGCGCAGGCTGGGTTCGGCGCGGATCACGCGCTCCAGGGCATTGCGCATGGCCGGATCGTCTTCGACAAGGGCGACGCTGATGGAGGCTGGACTCGACATTTCGGGGGTGGGATGGACTGGGCGTGAATATTCGCACGTCCCGGCGATCTTTCGATGCGACCCCGACCCCATGAACTAGGGATGTGGGCCGCGCAGCACACCGATAGCCTCTCTTCGTCGGTCGCGGCCCGAGGGGGGCGGCGGCAAGAACAACAACCTTCGGAACTGAAAGAAAGATCGATGAAATCAGCAAAGCGTTGGGGAATCCATGGTGCCGTCCTGGCACTCGCGGCCTCGTTGGCCGCATGTGGTGGGGGCGGTGGCAGCAGCGGCATCGCCGGGCTGGGCACCGGGAGCGGCACCAGCACCAGCACCAGCACCAGCACGGGCTCGGGCACGGCCAGCGGCGGCGACACGCAGTCGAGCGCCACGATCGCCGGCGTCGCCGCAGTGGGCGCGCCGCTGGTGGGCACCGTCACGGTGAAGGACGCAAAGGGCGCGACCCGGACCGCCCCGATCGGCACCAACGGCAGCTATTCGATCGACGTCAGCGGCATGACCGCGCCGTTCGTGTTCCGCGCCGAGGGCTCGGCCAATGGCGTGTACGCGATCGTGCATTCGATCGCCACCGAGGCCGACCTCAACGGCCGCATCAACATCACGCAGCTCACGGACCTGGTGGTCTCCAACATCGCCGGCCAGCTCGCGCAGAACTATTTCGACAAGTTCGAGCAGAGCGGCAACGCCGACCTCGCGAGCAAGGCGCTGGTGGATGCAGAGGTCGCCAAGCTCAAGGAGAAGCTGCTGCCGGTGCTCACGGCCCTGGGCGTCGATGCCGCGATCGACCTTCTGCACAGCGCGTTCACGCCGCTGTCCGATCCGCTCGACAAGGCGCTCGACGTGATCCGTGTGAGCTACGACACCGCGGCGAACACGGCCACGATCTCCAACGTGGTCAACGCCGTCACGGTCACGGACGATCTCGCGGTCAAGGCCGCGGCAGAGACTTCGCCGGCGACCCTCAGCGATGCCAACGTCGCCTCCGGCGCGACCGACCAGGACCTCGTGCGCCAGGTGCTCAAGGACTTCAGCGCCAAGTTCGCGAACGGACTGCCCACGAATGCGGACCTGACGCCGCTGATGACCAACGGCTTCCTCTGGAACGACATGAACCGCGCGACGGCGCAGGCCGCGCTCACCCAGAACGTGGATCTCATCGGCGGCTCGTTCACCGACATCGAGTTGCGCCAGATCGACTACGCCAACCCCAACGGCGTGACCGCGCACCTGTCGTTCTCCGTCAAGTCCGGTAGCGGCGTGGAGCTCGGCCGCCTCGACAACTGGAAGGTCCGCAAGAGTCTGACGGACGGCCTCTGGCGGCTGCACGGCGACCAGCGTTCGCTCGACCTGGAGTGGTTCGCGGTCACGTCGCAGCACCACGGACTGCCGGGCAGCGGCACCTGCGTGAAGACCGGCCTCGAGTTCAACATCGAGAACCCCAACACCGCCAACGACGGCGGCACCATCGCCTACATCATCGTGCAGGGGCCGGGCCTGCCGGCCGCGGGCCTGCGCTACGAGCAGCCCGCGCTCGGCGGACGGTGGATGATCAAAGGCACCAGCTCGGAGACCTACCTGCTGGCCACGACCTGCGCGAACACCTCGTCGGCCGCGATGAGCGACGACCAGATCGCCGCCATTCCGGACAACGCGCCGTACACGCTGACCGCGTATGACAGCACCGACATGCAGGTGAAGGCGCCTAGCGCACCGTCCGACGGCATCTATCGCTTCAAGATCGAACGGCGCCCGCTCACGCTGGCGGAGGCCGGCGCGAGCGGCGTGTTCCCGGTGATCGACGACGCGACCGTCAGCGCGTTCACGGCCTTCGACACCGCGGGCGGCACGATTTCGTTCGGCGCGAGCAATCTCTATCCTCTGTCGCAGGCCTACGTGCAGATGCGGCGCTCGGATGCGACGCTCGCCAACATCGATGGCGTCGAGAAATCGGTGCTGCCGAACACGTCGGGCGCCGTCTCGACCACCCTCAGCTTCGCGGCGAACGCGTCGGTCGCTTCGCAGACGATGTGGGTCGAGTCGCCGGACGCCCATCGCCGCAGCATCCAGACCTACTATTACAAGTAGTCGCAGGCATCAGCGCCCCGTTCGGGGCGCTGGCTCTTTGCAACGACGGTTTGCCCTTTATCACGATCTGTGATACCACCACCCGATGGAACTCACAGACCTTGATCTCAACCACCTCGTCCTCTTCCATCAACTGACGGTCGAACGCAGTGTCTCCCGCGTTGCGGAAACGCTCGGCGTCTCGCAACCCGCGGTCAGCAATTCACTGGCCAAGCTTCGGCGCCACCTCGGGGACGCCCTGTTCGTTCGCACGGGCGCCGGCATGGTCCCGACGCCCTTCGCCGAGCAGCTCGCGGAGCCGGTCGGCAAGGCGCTGGGCATGATCCACAGCGGCCTGAACCAGCAGCCCCAGTTCGACCCGGCGAGCGCCCGGCGCTTGCTGACGATCGGGATGACCGACATCGGCGAAGTGGTCTTCCTGCCGGCGCTGGTGAAGCGGCTGCGCGAGGTGGCGCCCGGCGTGCGGCTGAACACGGTGCGCAACTCGGCCACCAATCTTCGCGAGGACATGGAGTCCGGCAAGGTCGATCTCGCGATCGGCCCCCTGCCGCAACTCCGGGGCGGCTTCTTCCAGCGGAAGCTCTTCCGCCAGCGCTATGTGTGCCTGTTCCGGCGCGGGCACCGGCTCGACCGCAAGCGCATCACGTTGGCGGATTTCAAGGCCGCCGAGCACCTTGCGATCGTTTCGGCAGGAACCGGACACGGCAGGATCGACGACCTGCTGCGCCGCGCCGGCGTCGATCGCAACATCATCCTTTCAGTGCCGCACTTCGTGAGCGTCGGCCACATTCTTCGCGAGACGGACCTCGTCGCGACGGTGACCGAGACGCTGGCCGCGAGCCTCGTCGAGCCGTTCCAGCTCAGCTATCGCCCGCATCCCGCTCAGCTCCCCGAAGTGGCCATCAACGTGTTCTGGCACGCGAAGGTGCATCGCTCGCCGATCCACCAATGGCTCAGGGAGCTGATCTTCGAACTGTTCGGGCAGGACGGCGGCCCGGTCGGCGCGATCTCGAGCTGACGCCTTTCAGGCGTTCGCGCCCGGCTCGCCGATCTGCACCCGGTGCGCGTGCAGCGCCTCGAAGATCGGCGCGTCGCCGAAGCGGAAGAGATCGAGGCTCGGCACGTCGCGCGCCGCGCGCGCCGTGAAGGGCGCCCATGACGACACGACGAACATGTCGCCGCGCGCGACCTCCCACTGGCGTTCGCCGACGGTCACGGTGCCCGTGCCATCGAACACCTGGTACACCGACGAGCCGACTTCCCGCCGCTCCAGGGATTGGAACCCGCCGCGCAGGCGATGCATCTCGGCGCGGATCGTGGGCATCACGTCGCCGCCGGTGCCCGGATTTGTGAAGCGCACGGCCGCGTGCCCGGGGCTCAGCGTCGCCTGGTGGCCCTCCTGCTCGAGCGCGAGCTGGTCGGCGAGCGCCCTGTCGGTATCGACCCAGCGATAGGCCAGCAAGGGCGTTGCCGCCGGCGAATCGGGCTGCGACAGCGGACGCAGGCCCGGATGCCCCCACAGGCGCTCCGAGCGCGAGCGCTCCGGCGTGCTCTTTTCGGCAGGGCCGATGCGTTCGCGGCCCACCTCGAAGAACTGGCTCTCGGTGTAGTAGGAAAACGGGATGTCCAGGCCGTCGATCCATGCCATCGGCTGCGTGGCCGCGTTGTGGTGCGCGTGCCAGTTCCAGCCCGCCTGCGGCAGGAAGTCGCCGCGCGACATGCGCACCGGGTCGCCATTGACGACGGTCCACACGCCCTCGCCTTCGACGACGAAGCGGAAGGCATGCTGCGTGTGGCGGTGCTCGGGCGCGTCTTCGCCGGGCATCAGGTACTGGATCGCCGCCCACAGCGTCGGCGTCGCGAAGGGCCGGCCGCCGAGCGAGGGGTTGGCGAGCGCGATCGCGCGCCGCTCGCCGCCACGGCCGACCGGAACGATCCGGCCCGCTTCCGAGGCCAGCTCGACGAGGCGGTCCCAGCGCCAGAGGTGCGGGCTCGCCTTGGACTTCGGATGGACCGGCATCAGATCGCCGATCTCGGTCCACAAGGGCACCAGCAACTCGCGCTCGAATCCGCGGTAGAGGCTTTCGAGCGCTTCGGTCGGCTCGGGCTGCCCGCGGCCCTGGACGGCCTTGAGCCGCACCGGGGACGGAACCGAAGCGGTCGGATCGACAGTGGTCATGGCTGCTCCGGCCCCACGTTCAGCACGATGGACCCGATGCCCGCCACGTGGCCTTCGATGCGGTCGCCCGGCTGCAACGGTCCGACGCCCTCGGGCGTGCCGGTGAAGATCAAATCGCCCGGCTGCAGGTGGTAGTACTTCGAGAGATCGGCGATCAGCTCGGGGATCGACCAGATGAGCCGCGACAGGTCGGACTTCTGGCGCAGCTTGCCGTTCACCGTCATCGCGAGCTCGCCGCTGCCCTGCACCACGCCGGGGGCCGGAACGATCTCGGAGACGACGGACGAATCCTCGACGTCCTTGCCGAGGTCCCAGGGGCGGCCTTTCTCGCGCGCCACCAGCTGCAGGTCGCGCCGGGTCATGTCGAGGCCGCAGGCGTAGCCGTAGATCAGCGAAGCGGCCTGGCCCTCGCTCACGCGGAAGCCCGGTGCACCGATCGCGACCACGAGTTCCATCTCGTGCTGGTAGTCGCGCGTGCCCGGCGGATAGGCGACCGTCGCGCCCGAGGCAACCAGCGTCGAGGGGCTCTTGGTGAAATAGAACGGCACCTCGGCCGACTTGTCGACCGGCCGCCCCATCTCGATCGCATGCGCGTGGTAGTTGCGGCCGACGAAGAAGAGCCGGTTGACCGGGTAGCGCTCGCTGCGGCCTTGCACGGCGACCGAAGGCACCGGCGGCGGGTTCCAGAGGTAAGTGGTGGGTTCGTTCATGGCTTGTCCTTTCTTCAGATTTGGCCGAGGGCCGGCTTGCCGCTGCGGTGCGCGGCTCGGGCACGATGCGACGCCGACTTGTCGTGATCGATGAGCAGCACAGCGATCATCCCGATCAACGCCGGCACCGCGATGGCGACGAAGTTCTGCTGCAGCGGGAGGTTCATGCCGACCAGCACACCGATCAGGATCGGGGCGATGATCGCGCCGCTGCGTCCGATCCCGAGCGCCCAGCCGAGCCCGGTCGAGCGCACCGCCATCGGATAGAACTGCCCGGTGTAGGCATTGGCCACGATCTGCGTGCCGATGGTCGAGGCGCCGGCAAGCGCAACGAGCACGTAGAGCGCCGCTGTCGGCATCCTGAAGCCCAGCAAGGTGATCGACACCGCGGCCAGCGCGTACATGCCGGCCAGCACGTGCTTGATGTGGAAACGGTCGGCGAGCCAGCCGCCGCCGACCGAGCCGGCGATCGCGCCGACGTTCAGCACCAGCACGAAGGTCAGCGCCGAGCCGAGGCTGTAGCCCGCATTGGCCATGAGCTTGGTGAGCCAGGAGCTCAGCGCATAGACCATGAACAGGCACATGAAGAACGCGACCCAGAACATCACGGTGCTGAAGCCTCGGCCCTCGGCGAACAGGTGGCGGATGGGCGCGCTGTCGGCCTTGTCCTCGCGCGGCACCACGAACTCGTCGCCGCCTTGCGGACGGTAGTCCGGATCGAGGCGCGCTGCGATCGATTTCAGTTCGTCCACCCGGTCCTTGCCGAGCAGGAAGGGCATCGACTCGGGCATCAGCCGGAGCATCGGCGGGATCAGCACGACCGGCAGCGCCGCCGCGAAGAACACCGATTGCCAACCGTAGGTCTCGATGAGGCCCTTGCCGAGCACCGCCGCGACGATGCCGCCCACCGCGTAGCCGCTGAACATCAGCGTCACGAGCGTCGCGCGCATGCGCCTGGGCGAATACTCGGTCATCTGCGCCACCACGTTCGGCATCACGCCGCCGATGCCGACACCGGCGAAGAAGCGCGCGATGCCGAAGACGAGCGGATCGCGCGTCAGGCCAGCCGCGGCGGTGAACAGGCTGAACAGCAGGATGCAGATCGCGATCGTCCAGCGGCGGCCGATGCGGTCGGCCACGGTGCCGAAGACGATCGCGCCGAACATCATCCCGAACAGGGCCGAGCTCACCATGAAGCCGGCGTGGGTCGGATCGACATGAAGGTCCTTCATGATCGAAGGCAGCGCAGCCCCCACGACGGCGAGGTCATAGCCGTCGAAGATGATGATGAGCGCGCAGATGGCGAGCACCCGCAGATGGAAGCCGCTGAAGCGGGCCTCGTCGGCCAGCGCATGAACATTGATCTTTCGCATGAATTTCGTCTCCGTCGTCGTCGTTTGTCTTGAGGTCGTGTGTCAGATCCTGGCCATCGGCACGTCGGGGTCGGCCAGCCGCGCGGCCTCCACCGGCTTGCGCTGCTCGATGAGGCGGCGCGCGAAGCGCAGGTCGCGTGCGGCATTGGCGCCGATCGCCGCGCGGACGACCTCGCCATCGAGGTAGAACAGCAGGAAGCTGCCGGCGCCGGGCTGGCCTCGCATCACGACGCGATCCGTCGCCGAGGGCATGCCGTAGATCTGCAGGTTCATGTCGTACTGGTCGGACCAGAACCACGGCAGCGGCTGATGGTCCACCGCCTGGCCGAGCGCCGATCGCGCGGCGGCCATGCCCTGCTCCTGCGCGTTCTGCCACGATTCGAGGCGCAGGCGCCGTCCGGCCCAGCGATTCGGCGTCACCGCGACATCGCCGGCGGCGAGGATGTCCGCATCGGAACTCACGCAGCGCGCATCGACGATCACGCCGCCGTCGCATTCCAGGCCCGCCTCGCGTGCCAGCTCGTCGTTCGGGACCAGGCCGACGCCGACGAAGATCGCGTCGGCGCGCAAGCTCTCGCCGTCGCCGAGCTCGACCGTCGAGCGCCCCTCCTCATCCCTGCCGAAGGCTTTGACCTTGGCATCGAGCACGACGCGCGTGCCGTGGGCGCGATGGAGTTCCAGCAGGTGCTCAGACACCTGGGCCGGAACGCTGCGCTCGCAGAGACGGCGCTGCGATTCGAGCACCACCACGTCGAGCCCTTTCTTGCGCGCAGTCGCGGCCACTTCGAGCCCGATCCATCCGCCGCCGATCACGACCAAGCTGCGCGCACTCCCGAGCACCGAACCCAGGCGCTGCGCGTCGTCGATGGTGCGCAGCGTGTGAACGCGCGCCGTATCGGCACCCGGCACGGCGAGCGGCCTTGCACGGCCGCCGGAACAGAGGATCAGCTTGTCGTAGACGATCGGCTCGCCGTCGGCGAGATCGACCCGCTTGAGCGCCCGGTCGATGCGCGTGACGCGCGCCCCGGGGCGCCAGTCGAGACCGAGCGCCGCGAATGCGTCTTCCTTGAAGAGCCAGGTGCTCTCGGGGGCCGCTTCGCCCGCGAGCACCGACTTCGACAGCGGCGGTCGCTCGTGCGGAAGATGGGCCTCGTCGCCGACGAGCACGATGCGGCCGCCGAAGCCTTCGCTGCGCAGGGTCTGCGCAGCCCAGCCGCCGGCCTGTCCCGCGCCGACGATCACGATCGTCGCGTCCGGGCGGACGCCGGCCGCGACACCCATTGCCATGGTGTCCATGTAGACCTCGGGAGTGGAAAAGGACTACTCGATCGCGAGCCAGATGCGGCCGCCTTCGACCTTCACCGGATAGCTGCGGATCGCCTCGGTGACCGGCGCGCAACTCGGCTTGCCGGTACGCACATCGAACCTGCCCTGGTGCAGCGGGCATTCGATCTCGTGGCCCTCGAGGAAGCCGTCGCACAGGCGTGCATGGCCGTGCGAGCAGATGTTGTCGGTGGCGAACACTTCGCCTTCGACGCTGTAGAGCGCGATGTCGCGTCCGGCAACTGCCAGACCGATCACGTCTTCCTGCGGCACGTCTTCGTGTGCGGCCGCGTCAACCCAGTTGATCGTCATGGTCATGGAGTGCCTCTTCAGATGGGATAGATGATCGAGTTCGGGATCATTTCGCTGTCGTAGACGACGACACGCGAGGCGAACCTGAGTCCGCCGGGGGTGCGCACGATCTCGTCGATCGTCCGTCCCACGTTGAAGACCGTGCTCTCCTTGGACAGCCGCGTCCTGAACACCGCGTAGTTTGCTTCGCAGTGGATGCGGCCGTCCGGATCGGTCCGGCGCACGATCGGCGCGCCGACCACGTGGCGCTGGTAGTACGGGTCGTGGAACAGCGTCTCGCGGATGCCGTAGACGCGGTCCTTCAGCATGCCCTTGCTGTCGAAGGCGAGGGTCGCGAGCGGGAAGCCCCGCTCGTGGTTCTCGCGCGGCTGCAGTTTGTAGATGCACTCGTCGATGAAGAACTCGGGCCAGGCATCCCAGTCGGCCCGGTCGAGGGCCGAGGCGTACTCGGCGTAGAGCTGCGTGAGTTCGAAGTAGTCCTGAAATTCCATCATCAGGCCTCCATCGCCTTGCGCCAGTACGCGTACATGCCGCGGATCAGGGTCTCGGTCACCATGTGGTCGGTGTCGCCCACCTCGCGCCCCCCGAGTTCAGCGACCGTGCGGTGGTAGGGCTTGGTCTCGAAGCCTTCCTGGGACCACTCGATCACCTCGCCGTCGTCCGCGGAAACAAAGCCCGCCGGGCCGAAGAGGTTCGCCTGGCGCAGGCGCCGCTGGGTCATCTCCTCGGTGTCGTCCTCGAAGCCGAAATGGGTCCAGACGAAATCGAAGGCGCCATGCCCGTCGGGCTGGATGTGCCGCGTCGACACGCTGTTGACCTGCTGCTGGAAGATCACGCTCGGGAAGATGGTGGTCATCACCGCGGTCGGTCCGCCCCACCAGGGCTCCTGCACGATGTCGAGGAAGCGCGCGTCGTGCAGCTGCATGCTGTCCTTGAAGCTCGACACCTGCGTCACCTGGTCCGCCTTGCCGGCCGCGCCGCGCGTCGACACCATCGCCGCGTGACGATGGCGCTCGTCCATCAGGAGCTGCGACTTGTTGTCCGCACGCCAGAGCCCGAAGGTCACGAACCAGGTGTGGAGCAGCCCGGGGTGGTACGGGTCCTTGATGTTCTCCTGCATCAGCTTCCAGTTGCCCGGGATGCGCTGGCGGTTGTAGCCGAGGATCCTGAGCTTGCGGCCGTTGAAGAGCCGATCGAAGTAGCCGAGGATCACCGGCCCGAGGAAGTCCTCGAGCGGCTCGACCTCGTGGTCGAACGATGCGAACACGACGCCGCCGCGCGTCGCCACCTTGAGCTTGGTGAGCCCGTGGTCCGCAGGCTTGAAGTCCGCCGGCATGCCGCCGTGGACCTTGCCGTCCTGCTTCACGCCGCGCCGGAACGGCACGCCCTGGAGCTCGCCCGAGAGCGTGTAGTTCCACTGGTGGTAGGGGCAGGTGAAGCTCTCGCGGTTGCCGTGCCGCTCGCGGCAAAAAGCCATGCCGCGATGCGCGCAGACGTTCTCGACGACGTGGATCGATCCGTCCTTGTCGCGCACCATGATGACGGAGCGCTCGCCGACCACGGTGCGCTTGAAGTCGCCCGCATTCGGGATCTCGGCTTCGAGGCCGACGTAGCACCAGTGGTTTCGGTAGAAGAAGCGGTCGAGCTCCTTCTTGTAGATGGCTTCGTCGGTGTAGGCCTGGAAGGGAATCCGGCTGGTTCCATCGCTTTCCCACTGGATGCGGGGCGGGAACACCGTGACGGGGCATTCACTCATGGGGTCTCCTTGGCTGTCGGCAGCCACTGGCGGGCGCCTTTGCGGTGATGTTCGAGCCGCACTAGCTCGCGGCTTGGGACGAATCATTGATTTGGCGCAATATTCCGTCAATGCGGCAAGCGTGATTCGACGCATCACCAATCGAAATAACCACCCGGTGGACCCGGCGCGGCGTACCATCCGGCTTCGCCATCCGGAGCCCGCCATGCCCGATGAAAACGCGAAGTTCGACAAGGGTGCCCTGTCCCTGATCGAGTCCCTCAAGGGAAGGCGCAAGCCCGCCAAGCGCGCGCCGCGGAAGAACGCGCCGGCGCAGACCGACAAGCCGCCGGCCAAGACGGCGGTCCAGCGGCGGGCGACGGGTCGCTTCTAGGCCGCGATCATCGATCCAGTGGCCCTCCCCACTCCACCATTCGCTATCGCAGCTTGCCGAGCCAGAGCGCGGTGAGCGCCGAGCGATTCCGCACGCCGAACTTGCTGTAGATCGTCACCTGGGACACGGGGCCGCGCGCCGGTTCGGGCCGGCGCGCCTTGCTCGCCGCCCGCGTGTGCGCTACGCTGAGCCGCGGCCGGACTTCTCCAGGCTGTGGAGTGACACATGTCGATGTACGAACGCATCCTCGTTGCGACCGACGGGTCCGAGCTTTCGGACCTGGCGGTTCAAAGCGCGATCGATCTGGCCCTTTCGATGCAGGCGGAGCTGGTGGCGATCAGGGTCGTGCGCCGCGACCCCACCAGCTACTTCGAAGGATCGGTGGTGCTGCCGCAAGTGGACGTTGCCCGGCTGGCCGAGCAGATGAACGCCGAGGCGCAGCGCACGGTCGATCAGGTCAAGGCCGCGGCCGACGCCAAGGGTGTGAAGAAGACGCAGGCCATCGTCGTGCAGGCCGAGGTGGTCTCCGATGCCATCATCGAGGCCGCCCAGACGCATCAATGCGGGCTGATCGTCATGTCCTCGCACGGCCGCAAGGGCCTCAAGCGGCTGCTGATGGGGAGCGAAACCCTGCAGGTACTGACGCACTCGCACACGCCGGTGCTGGTCCTGCGCTGAGCGCGGGCGCGCAGTCGCGCTTCACAGCAGCCAATCGATGGGCAGGGGCTCGAGCAGCCACACGGCAGCCCGCTGCCACCATGTCGTGGCGGGCTCGACCGACAGGGTCGAAGGCGGCGTGCCGGCGGCGCCGAACCACTGCAGTGCGCCGCTGTCGGGATTCAGCTTCACCTCCCAACTGCGCAAGGGCACGCGCTTCTCGAAGATCTCTGCCATCGCCGCCGCCAACCGGGGGCTGTCGATGATGATCCCCAGCTCGGTGTTGAGCCGGGCCGAGCGCGGGTCGAAGTTGAACGAGCCGACGAAGATGCGTTCCTTGTCCACGCCGAAGGTCTTGGCATGCAGGCTGGAGCCCGAACTGCCGGCACTGCCCGAGCCGCCCGGCATGCGGAATCCTTCGTCCCTTCGCTCGGCCTTGCCGGCCGGCTCGACGAGCTCGGGCTTGAGTTCGTACAAGACCACGCCAGCCTCCAGCAGCCGCTGCCGATGGCGCGCGTAGCCCGAATGCACCGGCAACACGTCGGTGGCGGCCAGCGAGTTGGTGAGGATGCGCACCCGTACGCCGTGGCGGGCCAGGTCCACGAAATAGTCCGTCCCGGGATCGGTCGGCACGAAGTACGGGGAGACCAGGTCCAGCGCAAGCTTCGGCGTGCCCACGGCCTCGTTCATGTGGTGCAGCAGCAGTTGCTCGGGCTCGGCCAGCGCCAGGCCCTTGGCCGGGTCGTCCACCAGCAGGTGCGCAGGCGCCCAGACCAGCAGCAGGTCGCCCCGGATCAGCGCGCCGTACGACGGCAGCTCGCGCACCGCCTTCTTGTAGGTCGCCGCCAGCTCGGAGCGATCGATCAGGGCTTCGCGTGCCGCGATCGCGGCCACGGCTTGCGCGGAAGGCGCCTTCACCATCGAGGCGATCGGATAGGCGGATGCGCTGGCCCAGTAGGCATCGAACGAGTTCGAGATCTGCTCGACCACCGGTCCCGTCGCCAGCACGTCCAGATCGGCGAAGAGCACACCATCGGTGGCGCCGAAGTATTCGTCGCCCACATTGCGGCCGCCGAGGATCGTGATCGCGTTGTCGGCGGTGAAGCTCTTGTTGTGCATGCGCCGGTTGGCGCGCGAGAAGTCGGTCACGAAGCCCAATGGCTTGAAGGGCCGGAACACGAACGGGTTGAACAGGCGCACCTCGATGTTGGGATGCGCATCGAGCGCGGCCAGCTCTTCATCCAGGCCCGCGATGCCGTTGTCGTCCAGCAGCAGACGCACCCGCACGCCACGCTCGGCGGCCGCACGCAGCGCCTCCAGCAGGAGGTGGCCGGTGGTGTCGTTGCGCCAGATGTAGTACTGCACGTCCAGCGTGCGCTCGGCGTGCTGTGCCAGTTGCACCCGCGCAGCGAATGCCTCGTGGGCGTCCAGCAGTGTATGAACCCCGGTGAGGCCCGGATGCAGCTGCGCCGCGGCGGCGACGGCCTGGCCCAGCGCCGTGTTGCGGGCTTCGGCCGCCGGCAGCGCATGCGACTGGCTGCGGCCCTCGAGCGGAGGCAGCGAGCAACAGGCCACCAGGAGCGCAAGCACGCAGGAAACAAGACGGGCGAAGCTGTACATGAGATTTTTCGCACGATTCTGCCCCGAGGCACTTAAGTAAATAGGTTACACTTTGTGTAACATAAAGTTTTATACGCCCGCCGATACAGCTCAGAGTCCGATGACAATGGCCCGCTTGCTCCTGATGCGAAAGAACAGTGCCCCGAAGCAAATCGAACTGTCTGGCGAACGGACGCTCATCGGACGCGACGCGAGCAACGACCTCCAGATCGACCATCCCCAGGTGAGCCGGCACCACGTGGAGCTTCGCGTTGAAGGGGCCACGACCTGGGTCATCGACCTGGGCAGCCGCAACGGCACCCTGGTCAACGGCCGCCGGGTGAAACACTGGCCCTTGCACCACGGGGACGTGGTGTCCATCGGCGACTGCAGCATCCGCTTCCTGACGCGCCACACCCACTTCGAACTGCCCAAGGAGCTGGCGCTGGCGGAGCAGGCTGCTCGCCAATGAGCCGCGAAGTCCGCGTGGAATTTTTACACCGTATTTACGCGGCATGAGTCAGGATGAGGCCCGTGCGCCGCGCCAATAATGAATCCGAATGATGGGAGCGACCATTCAATGAGCAGTTCTCGCTCTTCACTCGGCGCGCTTTGCCTGGGCGCCGTCGGGGTGGTGTACGGCGACATCGGCACATCGCCCTTGTATGCGTTCAAGGAAGTCTTTGCCAGCGGGCACGTTGCGGTCACGCCCGACAACATCCTGGGCATCCTGTCGCTGATCTTCTGGACCCTGACGATCGTCGTCTCGGTCAAGTATGTCGGGCTCGTCATGCGCGCCGACAACCACGGCGAGGGCGGTCTGATGGCCCTCCTCGCGCTCGCGTCTCACTCGGTTCGCGATCGCCCGCAGGTCCGCCGCGTGCTGATGGTGTGCGGGATCTTCGGACTGGCGTTGTTCTTCGGCGACGGCGTGATCACGCCCGCGATCTCGGTGCTGTCGGCAGTGGAAGGCCTCGAGATCGTGACACCGGCGGCCAAGCCCTACGTGCTGCCGATCTCCTTTGCCGTGCTGGGCGCGCTTTTCCTGGCGCAAAAGCACGGGACGGCGCGGATCGGGCGCTACTTCGGCCCGATCATGGTGCTGTGGTTTCTTGCCATCGCGCTTTGCGGCCTGGTGCCGGTGCTGCGCAATCCGTCCGTGCTCTGGGCCCTGTCGCCCCATCACGCGCTGCGATTCGGATTGGCGAATCTGCCGCTTGCCTTCGTGCTGCTCGGCGCGGTCTTTCTTTGCGTCACCGGGGCCGAGGCGCTGTACGCCGACATGGGGCACTTCGGCAAGGCTCCGATCCAATCGGCCTGGTTCGCCCTGGTGATGCCGGCGCTGGTGCTGAACTACTTCGGCCAGGGGGCCCTGGTGCTGGCCGATCCGAAGGCGATCGAAAACCCCTTCTTCCTGATGACACCGACCTGGGCGCTGATGGGCATGGTCGGCCTCGCCACCGCCGCCACCGTGATCGCCTCGCAGGCGCTGATCTCGGGCGCCTTCTCGGCCACCAAGCAGACCATCCAGCTCGGCTACCTGCCGCGCATGACGATCCTGCACACCTCCGAGCACGACAAGGGACAGATCTACGTGCCGGCGGTGAACCTGGCGCTGCTGGTCGGCGTGGTTCTCGCAGTGGCGATGTTCCACTCCTCGTCCGCGCTCGCCGCCGCGTACGGCATCTCGGTCAGTCTGGTGATGGTGATCACCACGGCCATGACCTTCTTCGTCATCCGCTATGGCTGGGGCTATCCGCTGCCACTGTGCATTGCGGCCACGGGTTTCTTCCTGGTGGTCGATACCGTGTTCTTTGCTTCGAACCTGCTCAAGATCGCGGACGGTGGCTGGTTCCCGCTGCTGCTGGCCGCTGCGCTTTACATCATTCTGGCGACGTGGAGCGACGGTCGGGCCATTCTTTCGGACAAGCAGCGCGCCGAGGCGCTGGACCTGAAGACCTTCCTGGAGAGTGTGGTCAGCCATCCGCCGACCCGGGTGCCCGGCACCGCGGTATTCCTCACCGCCCAATCGGAGACGGTCCCCAACGCGTTGCTGCACAACCTGAAGCACAACAAGGTGCTGCACGAACGCAATCTGTTCGTGACCGTTCGCACGCATGAGGTCCCGAGGCTGGAGCCCGACCAGCGCGGCGAGATTGCCCCGATCTGCCCGGGCTGCTGGCGAGTGGCGCTGGACTTCGGCTTCATGCAAAGTCCGGACGTACCCGAGGCGCTCAGGCACGTCACGCACGGCCACTTCGAGCTCGATTCCATGACGACCAGCTACTTCCTTTCGCGCGACATCGTGGTGCCGACCGTCGGCGACGGCATGGCCGACTGGCGCGAAAAGATCTTTGCGGCGATGCACAGCAGCGCGAGCGCCGCTGCCGAATACCTCTACCTGCCCAACAATTCGGTCGTCGAACTGGGGTCGAAGGTCGAGATCTGAGTGCGGGGCCCTGGAATCAGTGCCGGGCGGCACGCTCCAGGTATTCGACCAGCAACTCCGCCGCCTTCGGAAGCTTCTCCTTCGGGCGCCTGCAGATCACGAAGCGGCGCTTCGCCCACGCATCGGCCAACGGGATCACCCGGATTCCGAACGTGCTCACGTAGGTCTCGGCAATCTCGCGCGGGATGATCGAAATCCCGAGATTCGCGCGCACGACCCGCAGTGCCGACTCGAAGTTGGAGACGATCGCGCGGTACTGCACCCGCTTGCCCGCCATGGCCGCCGCGCGCGCCTGCATCTGGTTCGCGGCACTCGCGGGGTCGAGCCCGACATGCTCCCAGGCCAGCGTCTCGACGAACTCGCAGCGGCGCTTCTTCGCGAGCGGGTGCTCGGGGTGGACGACCGCGGCGAGATGATCCGTGCGGTAGGGACTGGTCTGCAGATCGCCCAGGTCCGTACCGTCCCAGAGAACGCCTACCCGGGCGCTGCCCTCGCTGATGCGTCTCACGATATCGCGACTCACCTCTTCTTCGATGTCCACCTTGATCTCGCGGTGCTCGGGCATCTGCATGAATGCGGCGACATCGTCGGGAAGCGCTTCGGAGATCACCGAGACCGACGCCAACAGATGGACCTTGCCGCGCACGCCGGCGGCAAAGGCGGCCATGTCGTTCATGATGCTTCTCGAGGTCGCGAGCATGGACCTGGCGTGATCCATCAGCGTCTCGCCGGCCGGCGTGAGGCGCACGCCCCGGCGCTGCCGCTCGAACAGCGGCACGCCAAGGTCCAGCTCGAGCTGCGCGACGCGCTTGCTGATGGCCGAAGCAACGATGTGCTCCTGCGCGGCAGCCCGCGTGATGTTCCCCGTGTCACCCACCGCCACGAAATACCGCAGGGATACCAGGTCGAGCTCCTTCATCTCCTTTTGTGCCTTTCCGAAACGGAACGTTGATCGTTCCAAAATACCGTTTTTCATTCGATCAGGAAAATCCTAAGCTCCTGTCCATCCCCACGTCAAACAGAGGAGACAACCATGTCCTATCCGGACAAGGTCACGGTACGCGAAGTCGGCATGCGCGATGGGCTGCAGGCCATCGCCACGATCGTCAGTACAGACCACAAGCGCCAGTGGATTGGTGAGGCGCACGCCGCCGGGCAGCGCGAGATCGAGGTCGGCTCGTTCGTCCCACCCAGACTGCTCCCGCAGATGGCCGACACGGCCGAGGTCCTCGCCTATGCCAAGACCCTGCCGGGCCTCTTCGCATCGGTCCTGGTGCCGAACCTCAAGGGCGCGGAGCGCGCGATCGAGGGCGGTGCGGACCTGATGGTGCTGCCGGTCTCTGCCAGCGAGGCGCACAGCCGGGCCAACCTGCGCAAGTCCACCGATGAGGTCGTTGCCGAACTGGGTCGCATCCGTGCAGCACGGGACGCCGCGGGTTCCAGGACCCTGATCGAAGGCGGCGTCGGTACCGCATTCGGTTGCACGCTGCAGGGAGAAGTGAAGCCCTCCGAGGTGCTTCGCGTGATGCAGGGCCTGCTGGACGCCGGCGCCGACCGCGTGAGCATCGCCGACACCGTGGGTTATGCCGATCCGGCGTCCGTCAGCCGCCTCTTCGAGCAGGCCTTGCGGATTGCGGGCGACCGCTTCTGGTGCGGCCACTTCCATGACACCCGAGGCCTGGCCCTGGCGAACATCCATGCCGCCATGCAGCTCGGCGTGGCCCGATTCGATGCCTCCCTGGCAGGCATCGGCGGATGCCCTCATGCACCGGGTGCGAGCGGCAACGCCAGCACCGAAGACCTGGTCTTCATGCTGGAGGCCATGGGCATCGACACCGGCATCGACATCGAAGCGCTCCTGCGCCTGCGCGAACGGATTGCCGGCTGGATTGCCGGCGAGCAGACACACGGGGCCCTGTGGCGCGCCGGCCTGCCGAAGGGCTTTGGCCGGGCGACCTCCGCAGTCGCGGCGTGAGGGCGACCATGACCCACACCGAGACCATCCGTTTCGACGGCCGTATCCTGTTCCTCTGCGAGGACCCCGCCGTCATCGAGCGCCAGCTGGCCGGGCAGGACCTGACCCTGCAAGAGGCGCAGCCGCTGCGCACCGACATCTCCACCGACGAGATCTCGCCGACCTGGATCACCTACCACTACGACGAAAAGCTCGGCGACTATCCCTACCTTGGCCTCAAGGCCGGCGACCGCACGCCGATCGTTCCCAACAGCGTCCGCAACGGCGGCTTTGGCGTGACCGTCGCCGGGCGCCGCTATGGCAAGGGCTCGTCACGGGAGGCCAGTCCCTTCGCCGAGTGGTGTGCAGGCATCCGTCTGGTGATCGCCGAGAACTTCGAGCGCATCTATCGGCAGAACTGCCGCAACCTGGGCATCTTCACCTCGACCGATTTCGGTCTCATCGATCGAATCCGCCGGGGCGAGGCCATTCCGGTCGAGGAATTCACCCGCGGCGAAGACGAACTCACCACCGAGCTCATCCGCCGGCGAGGTCTCTTCAACCTCATGCGCGCCCGCCGCGACGGCTGGACCTTGCCGCCTCGGCCGACGGCCCCGCGTCCGATGACCTACGCCGAGAAGATCATCGCGCGAGCGAGCGGGGGAGCGACTGTCCGGCCCGGGGATTCGGTCTTCGCCAAGGCCGACTGGCGCTATGCGCACGAGTACAGCTCGCCGCTCGGCATCGCCGCGCTGGAGCGCGAGATGGGCACCGATGTACGGCTGCATGACCCGTCGACGATCATCTTCTTCTCGGACCACCTCACCTTCGTCGAACGCGCGATGCCCGAGGAGCGCAAGAAGATCGGCATGCTCGATCTCGCGCAGGCCCTCGCCAAGGTGCAGCAACGCTTCAGCCGGCAGCATGGGGCGACGCTGCATGGTTTCCTCAAGGACCGCGAAGGGTCCGAAGGCATCAGCCACTCGATCATGAGCGAGCGCTATGTCCTGCCGGGACAACTCGCGATCGGCACCGACTCGCACACGACGCACTGCGGTGCCCTGGGCGCGTTTGCCTTCGGCGTGGGCTCCACGGACATGGCATGCGCATGGCTGACCGGCGAGATCCGCACCCAGGTTCCTGCGACCTGCCGGGTGAAACTCCATGGAAGGCTCCGGCCGGGCGTCGAAGCCAAGGACATCGTGCTGCACCTGCTGCGACTGCCGTATGTTCGCGAGGGCCGGGCCATCGGCCAGGTGTTCGAGTACACGGGCGAGGTCGTCGCCACGCTCGGCACCGACGAGCGGTCCACCCTCACGAACATGGTCGCCGAGATCGGGGGCATGACGGGACTCGTCATTCCCGACGCCGAGACGGTGCGATTCCTTCGGGAACGGCGTGGCATCGAGGTGCAGCTGGAACCCTGGATGACAAGCGACCCCGATGCCGAGATCGAGCACGTTCTCGAGGTCGATTGCAGCAGCATCGAGCCCATGCTGGCCCAGCCCGGCGACCCAGGGCGAGGCATGGCCGTATCGGAACTTCCCGCGCCGGTGCGCGTGGACATTGCCTACGGTGGTTCCTGCACGGGTGGCAAGCGCGAGGACCTGCAGCGGGTCCATGAAGTCCTGCACTGGGCTCAAGACCACGGATTGCGGGTGGCCGAAGGCACACGGCTCATCCTGCAGTTCGGCAGCCAGGACGTGCGCGAATACTGCGCCAGGCAAGGCATGCTCGATACGTTCGAGCGCGTCGGGGCTGAACTCATCGAGCCGGGTTGCGGGGCGTGCGTCAACGCCGGCCCGGGCGTCTCCGAGCGCCCGGACCAGGTCACCGTGAGCGCCATCAATCGAAACTTCCCCGGTCGCTCGGGACCCGGCCAGGTCTGGCTGGCCAGCCCTTCGACGGTCGCAGCGAGCGCCATCGCCGGTCACATCCTCAGCTTCGAACAGCTGCGTGCGCGGGCTGTCGCCTGACTCTCAAGGAACATCATGGAAAAGCAAGAAGGAAGCGGCCTGCCGCTGGAAGGCGTTCGCGTCGTCGAGTTCACCCACATGGTCATGGGTCCCACCTGCGGGATGATCCTGGCCGACCTGGGCGCCGAGGTCATCAAGGTCGAGCCACCCGGTGGCGACAAGACCCGCAACCTTCCCGGTCTTGGCATGGGGTTCTTCCGGACCTTCAACCGCAACAAGAAGAGCGTCCTGATCGACATCAACACGCCAAGCGGCCGCGACACGGCCGAGGAGCTCATCGGCCAGTGCGACATCGTGCTGGAGAACTTCCGCCCCGGCCTCATGGCGAAGTTCGGGCTCGACTACGCGCAGCTCTCGAAGAAGTTCCCGTACATCATCTACGTGTCCCACAAGGGCTTCCTGCCCGGACCCTACGAGAGGCGCCTCGCACTCGACGAGGTGGTCCAGAACATGGCCGGCCTCACCTACATGACCGGACCGAAGGGCCAGCCGCTGCGCGCCGGCTCTTCCGTCAACGACATCATGGGCGGCATGTTCGGCGCCATCGGAGCCCTTGCGGCGCTGCAGGAGCGCCATCGCACCGGCCGCGGACAGGAAATCCAGAGCGCGCTGTTCGAGAACTGCACCCTGCTGGCGGCGCAGCACATGCAGCAATTCCTGATGAGCGGCGAGCCGCCCCCGCCCATGCCGTCGCGTGTTTCGGCCTGGAGCGTCTACGACATCTTCACGCTCGCGGACAACGAGCAGCTCTTCATCGGCGCAACGAGCGACAAGCAGTTCGCGATTCTTTGCAACGTGCTCGATCGCCCCGACCTCGCGGCCGATCCCTACCTCGCGACCAACGCGCAGCGCGTCGCGCAACGCCCGCAGCTGCTGGAGCGACTCGGCCAGACGCTCAAGACCCACAAGCTCGCCGAACTGACGCCGAAGCTGGAATCGGCGGGCATCCCCTACGCCCCCATCGTGAGCCCCGACCAGCTCGTGAGCGACCCGCACCTGATCCAATCCGGCGGACTCGTGGACATGCAGACCGAGGACGGCAGCATCACCAAGGCGGTCTTGCTTCCGCTCCTGATGGGCGGCCGGCGCCCCGGCGTGCGTCGCGCATTGCCGCGCGTGGGTGAACACACGGACGAGGTTCTTTCGAGGCTTGAAGCCAGCCGCACTGCGTAATCATTCAAGAGTCAGAGTAGGAATGTCAGTCACCCAACACCCCCTCCACAGATCCGTACGTGCGGAGCTACCGCATACGGCTCCTGCCTTGGGTCATGACGATCAGACGCTGGTTCGGGTAGGGGTGGCAGATGTTCGGGACAGGCAGCCAGCGCGCCATCAAGCGATACATGCGTCGCCAAGGCAGGTCGTGGCTCTGGCTGCGGCGGCACAGCGTGCGATGCCACAGCCCGACGACCTGATGGCGGAATGTCCTCAGCCGCGCGCCGTTGCACGGCACGCCGAAGTAGCGCGCATGCCCAGTCACCACCGCCCGCAGGTACTGGCCCTGCTCCGGGATGGGTTGGTGCATGCGCCTTCTGAGTTCGAGCTTGATCACCTGCAGCTTGGCTCGCAGGCGTTTGGCACTGGTGAGTCGCAGGACCATGAACTTGCCCTTTCGGGTCGTCCCGCAGCAATGCGTGAACCCCAGGAAGTCGAAGGTCTGCGGCTTGCCTTGTCCCTTGCGGCGTCGGTTCTCGTGGGCGAAGCGCCCGAACTCGATCAGCCGCGTCTTCTCGGGATGCAGCTTCAACCCGAACTGGCCCAGCCGCTCGGCCACCGCGCGCTGGAAGCGCTCGGCGTCATCACGGAACTGGAACCCCGCAACCCAATCGTCGGCGTAGCGCACGACGATCACGTCACCCCGGGCATGGCGCCCCCTCCACTGCTTCACCCACAGGTCCAACGCATAGTGCAGGTAGATGTTGGCCAGCAGCGGACTGATGCTCCCGCCCTGAACCGTCCCCAACTCACCTTGCGTGAGCCTGCCGTCCTCCAGCACGCCCGCGTGCAGCCATTTCTTGATCAGCCGCACCACGCGCGTGTCAGCCACGCGATGTTCGATGAACTTCACCAGCCAGTCCCTTTCGATCGTGTCGAAGAACTTGGCGATGTCCGCATCGAGTATCCAGTTCACCTTCCTTGCGCCCACACCCACCGCCACGGCATCCAGCGCGTTGTGCGCGCTGCGCCCGGGCCTGAAGCCGTAGCTGAACCCGAGGAAGTCCTGCTCGTAGATGGCGTTCAACACTTCGACCGTGGCACGCTGGACGAGCTTGTCCTCCAGCGCCGGCACGCCCAGCGGGCGCTTGCTGCCGTCGGCCTTGTCGATGTACGCCCTCTTCACAGGCTGGGGCCGGTAGCCCCCTCGGGCCAGCCGCTCGGACAACTCCAGGAGATTGCCCTCCAGGTCCTGTCCGTACGTCTGCCAGGTCTGGCCGTCCACCCCGGCGGCCGCGTCGCGCTTGAGCGCGAGGTAAGCCGCCCGCAGGCGTTCGACCGCGTAGATGTGATGCAGCAGTCCCGTGAACTTCGCATCACGACGGCCCTTTGCCGTCTGTCGTATGCCATCGAGCGCGGTTCCCATGTCATAGACCCGCACCGATCTGCGGGACATGCGCGCCGCGATGGCATTTCCCTTGGCCTGCCGCCTTCCCTCCACCACCTCCGCCGCCGCAGGAGCTTCCCCCGCAGCCTTGTTCGGCAGCTTCTTCGGTACTACGCAGCAGTCCGACTTCCCGCGCCTGTGGCTCATCGTCGTACGCCCTTGGGCTTCACGATGCGCTCTGCAGCCAGCGCTTCCCAGCGCTGCGCAGAAGGACGCGGGATCTCCCGGTTCCCGAACAAAGTGCTTGCGTGCGTGCTCGGGGTCTTTGACCGCGCGGGGTCCGCCTCTGCCTCGCCAATGCGGCAGCGACGGTGTGACCTTCGGCATTCTCCTACTGCCTCGGCACCCCGGACCACCCGCAGCTGTCGCCACGGGGCATGTATTACGCGGCTCGATACCCGGCCCGCTCGTCCCCCTATCAACGCTTCGCCCACACCCTCGCGGATGTGCACGCATGACTCGGGGCCGCCGTAGCTGGCTAAGCCTTCAACGTATGAAACTTTCATTCACAACACTTTGCCGGTTTTGACCGGCGCACAGGAGACAACATGCAATTCAACCTGACTCGCCGCAGCCTGCTCGCCACCGCCATCGCCGGATTCGCCGCCGGCGCGGTCCATGCAGAGGACAAGCCGCCCGTTCGCTTCATCGTGCCTGCGAGCGCCGGCTCGGGCATCGATATGCAGCTTCGCTCCGTGGCGCCCCAGATGACCAAGGCCCTCGGCCAGCCGCTCGTGGTGGAGAACATTGCCGGCGCCGGTGGCATTCCCGGCACTCAGCAGATCGTCAGGGCCGCGCCTGACGGCAACACCCTGGGGTGGGTTTCCAACAATCACGCGGTGAACCCGAGCGTCTTCAAGAAGATGCCATTCGATTCGCTGAAGGACATCACGCCGATCTGCGTGATCGGCGCCACGCCATTCGTCCTGGTGGTCAATCCCAAGGTTCCGGCCAAGAGCGTGAAGGAGCTGCAGGCGATGCTGAAGGCGAAGCCCGGCAAGTACAACTTCGCATCTTCCGGCAATGGCACGATCATCCACCTGGCTGCGGCGCAACTGCTGGACGAACTGGGCGTGGAGGCCAGGCACATCCCCTACAAGGGAATGGCACCCATGGTGACGGACATCATTGCCGGCGTCGTCGAGTTCGGAATCATTTCCGTGCCGGTTGCGCAGCCCTATGTCCAGAGCGGCGCGCTGCGCCCGCTCGCCGTCGCCACGCGCCAGCGCGTCGCATCGATGCCTGATGTTCCGACCTATGCGGAGCAAGGCTTTCCGAACGTGGACATCAACGGCTGGTTCGCGGTCATCGGCCCTGCCAAAATGAAGCCGGCCGACGTCAACAGGATTCACGACGCAGTGGTCACTGCATTCAACACGCCCGAGGCCAAGCAGGCCATGGCGGAACAACAGAACGTGATCCGGCCGATGTCGGTGGCAGATTCGCGCAGCTACTTCGAAACCGAAATCAACCGGTATGCCGGCCTTGTCAAGAAGGCGGGCGTCCAACTGGACTGATGCCATGACTGATCTCTTCGACAATCCCATGGGCCTGTGCGGCTTCGAGTTCGTCGAATTCGCCTCTCCGGCGCCCAACGTCCTGGAACCGCTCTTCGAGAAGATGGGCTTCGAGCTGGTGGCGCGGCATCGCTCGAAGGACGTGCTGCTGTACCGCCAGGGCGGCATCAACTTCATCGTCAACCGGGAGCCGAAGAGCCAGGCCGCGTACTTCGCCGCGGAGCACGGCGCTTCGGCCTGCGGCCTGGCCTTCCGCGTGAAGGATTCGCACAAGGCCTACCATCGCGCGCTCGAGCTGGGCGCACAGCCGATCGAAATTCCCACCGGACCGATGGAACTGCGCCTGCCTGCCATCAAGGGCATTGGCGGCGCGCCGCTGTACCTCATCGACCGCTTCGAAGACGGCAAGTCGATCTACGACATCGACTTCGAATTCCTCCCGGGCGTGGAGCGCCACCCCGAGGGCCACGGCTTCCAGGTCGTCGACCACCTCACGCACAACGTCTATCGTGGGCGCATGGCCTACTGGGCCGACTTCTACGCCAAGCTCTTCAACTTCCGCGAGATCCGCTACTTCGACATCAGCGGCGAGTACACCGGGCTGACCTCCAAGGCCATGACCGCACCCGACGGGCTGATCCGCATCCCGCTCAACGAGGAGGCGAAGCAGGGCGGCGGCCAGATCGAAGAGTTCCTCATGCAGTTCAATGGCGAGGGCATCCAGCACATCGCCCTCTTGACCGACAACCTGCTCGACTCGATCGACCAACTGCAGATGGCCGGCATTCCCTTGCTGACCGCGCCCAACGACATCTACTACGAGAACCTGGAAAAGCGTCTCCCCGGCCACGGCCAGCCGGTGGGTGAGCTGCAGGCACGCGGCATCCTGCTGGACGGCACGACGGAAGGCGGCCAGCCGCGTCTGCTGCTTCAGATCTTCTCGCAGCCGATGCTCGGACCGGTGTTCTTCGAATTCATCGAGCGCAAGGGCGACTACCGCGAAGGCTTCGGCGAAGGCAACTTCAAGGCGCTGTTCGAATCGCTGGAGCGCGACCAGATCCAGCGCGGCGTCTTGCAGGCCGACTGAGTTCCTTGCAGTGAGAGAGAGCCTGCAGAACGGGCGAAAACGACTTGCTCCGGGATGTGCGTAAACGCACATTCAAGTTCGGCCGCGGCAAGCAAACTCCCGCTCATCGAAGCGCAGCGCCCGAGGGGCTAAGCTGGCTCGAATTCTCAATTCACCCCCCTTTCAAGGAGTTCATCATCAACACGATGTCATTCGTGCTCGCCCGCGCTCTTTCGCAGGCCGAAGCCATGTCAATCGCCCACGCACCCAACCAGAACCTGGAGCATCTGCAATGAACGCGGTAATGGCTGCCCCCGCAACCGACTCCAGGCAGGGGCTGGCTCCATCCTGGGGCGATGACGCCGGCAAGTTGGTCCTGCGCGTGACTGTCGGCGTGCTGGTGCTTCTCCATGGACTGTTCAAGCTCGGCTCCGGTCCCGGCTTCGTCCTCAAGATGCTGGCCGCCCACGACCTGCCCGGTGCGCTGGGCTATCTCGTCTACGTGGGCGAGATCCTCGCGCCTGCCTTGATGATTGCAGGACTGTGGACGCGCGCCGCGGCCGCCGTCGTGGTCGTCAACATGGTCGTGGCCGTCCTGCTGGTGCATACCGGCCACCTCTTCGAGCTGACGAACCAGGGCGGTTGGGCGCTCGAACTGCAGGGCCTGTACCTGTTCGGCGCGTTCGCCGTGATGTTGCTGGGCGCCGGCCGCTACGCACTGGCAGGTCGCCAGCGCGGCCTCAACTAGATCGAGATCCCGAAAGCAAAGCGACGCAGCGTCGGGCTGGAGGAGGATCGGCATTCATTCATGCGGCGCTATGCTCATGCGCCGATGACTTCGTTGCTCAAACAGCCCGCGCTGCCTCCACTTTCCCGCCGCAACCTGCGCTGGGCCAGTGGCTGGGTGCTCATGATCTATGTGGCGCTGCACCTGCTCAACCACGCCATGGGCCTGGTGTCGCTGGAGGCCGCCGAGACGACATTGCGCTGGGCGACCGCGCTCTGGCATTCGTGGCCAGGCACATTGCTGCTGTATGGTGCCGCGTTCATTCATCTCGTGCTGGCGTTCTCGGCCCTTTGGGAGCGCCGCACGCTGCGCATGCCCGTCCCCCAGATGCTTCGAATCGGCCTCGGCCTGGCACTGCCGCTGCTGCTGGCCTCGCACCTGGCAGCGACGCGCGGGCCCTACACGCTGGCCGGATTCGAGGCGACCTATGCGCAGACCTTGCGAAATCTCTGGGGTACCGGCGGCTGGTGGCAGATGTTCATCATGGTGGTGGCCTGGACCCATGGGTGCATGGGACTGCACTTCGCCCTGCGCCAGCGTTCTTCCTGGCGACATGCACAGCCTCTCCTGCTGACGGCCGCCGTCGTCCTGCCCCTCATTGCGGCGCTCGGCTTCTTGTCGATGGGGCGCGAAGCCGCAGCCCAACCGATCGCGAACAGTCAGCCGCCTTCAAGCGTTTCCGCGCTGCTCAAGGACGCTGTCGGCACTGGGCGCATCGGCTACGCTGCCGGCCTGTCGGCTTTCCTGCTCGCGCTCGCATGGAGGGCAAGATCGGAGCGCCTGGGAGGACGAACGATCACGCTGACCTACCCCGACCGGACAGTCAGGGTTCCCTTGGGCTGGAGCGTCCTGGAAGCCAGTCGGAAGCACGGCATCGCGCACTTGTCCGTGTGCGGCGGTCGGGCCCGGTGCTCGACTTGCCGCATTCGGGTTTCGGGCCCCATTGCAAACTCCCCTCCGCCAGGCCCGGATGAACAGCGAACGCTCGCCCGGGTGCGCGCTGGAGAGAACGTCCGACTGGCATGTCAGTTGCGACCGCTGGGTGACCTGCAGGTCACGCCGGTGATGACCGCCCGAACAGCCAGCCTGAACAGGCTCGACAGCGAGCGGGAAGTGGCCGTGCTGTTCGTCGATCTGCGGCGTTGGTCCGGGTTGTCCGAGAAGCAATGGCCCTTCGACCTGGTCTACGTCCTGGACCACTACTTTGCGCTGGTCGGCGACGCAGTCCATGAGTCGGGCGGCGTTGCCAATCAGTACATCGGCGACAGCGTCATGGCCCTCTTCGGCCTGGAAGGAAATCTTCAGAACGCCTGCCGCGGCGCCGTCCACGCCGCAAAGCTCATCGACGAACGCATGCGCGCCTGGAGTGCGGTGTTCGAGGCGGACTTCGGGCAGCCGCTGGCGTTCGGGATTGGAATACACGCTGGCAGCGCCGCCGTGGCCGACGTGGGGCATCGCGGCGTACGTTCGTTCACGGCCGTGGGCGAGGTGGTGAACACGGCGAGCCGCCTTCAGGACCAGACCAAGTTGAGCAGTGCGACGCTCGTGATCTCGGACTTCGCAGCCCGTAACGCAGGCATTCCGGAATCCGAGATGCCACCCGTGCAGCGCATCTCGGTGCGCGGAAGACAGGCCCCCCTGGATGTCCTTGTGCTCGATTCGCCCGCCCTGGCGCGGCTTGAAGTAGACGCTCGAAGTCGATGATCTCTTTCCAAGGAGTTCACCGTGAAACCCTTCATGGCTCGCCGGCGGTCGTTTCTGTTTCTGCTGTTGTTCGTCCTGTCCCTTTCGCCGAGGGCGCAGACCGCAGCCCAGGTGGTCGACATTCCGACACGACCCGGCGTGACGCAGCGCTTCCTCTACCTCGCCCCTGACAAGCCGCGCGCCGCGGTCATTCTGCTGGCCGGCGGTCACGGTGGCCTGCAGATATTTCCTAACGGAAGCGTCAACTGGGGCGATGGCAACTTCCTTGTGCGCACACGCGACCTGTTCAGGCAGCAAGGCCTCGCCGTGGCGGTCGTCGATGCACCCTCGGACCGGCAGTCGGCGCCGTTCCTCAATGGCTTTCGCCAGACGCCCGAGCACGTGGCCGATCTGAAGGCGGTGATCGGATGGATGCGCGACAAGACCGGGGTTCCGGTGTGGCTGGTGGGCACCAGCCGAGGCACACAGTCGGCCGCCTGGATCAGCACGCAACTGCCGCGTGCCGATGGAGGGCCGGACGGCCTGGTGTTGACCTCCACCATCCTGAGCGACCCGCGCGGCCGCCCGGTGCCGGCCATGCCACTGGATCGCGTCACCGTACCGGTGCTGGTGGTGCACCACCAGCAGGACGGTTGCAAGCAGTGCCCCTTCAGCGAGACCTCGGGCCTGATGGAGAAGTTCACCAGCGCGCCGCGCAAGGAACTCATCCCGGTCAGCGGCGGCATCAGCAAGGGCGACCCCTGCGAGGCTTGGAGCCACCACGGCTACAACGGTTTGGAGACCGAGGTGGTGGATCGTATTGCGGCCTGGATCACCGCACATTGATGGCGGCCGCGCTTCATCAGATGGCGTTGGCGCTTCGCATCGACGCGATCTGCTCGTTCATCCAGCCGAGTTCGTGCAGGATGGCGTCCGTGTTCTGGCCAAGGCCGGGCACGGCATCCATCCGCGGGGCGTAAGCCTCCGTCCTTCCGGGCGGCAACAGCGCGGGGATCGGCCCGCCTGGCGTCGAGACCTGGGTCCACCGCTTGCGTGCCTTCAGTTGCGGATGCTCCCAGACATCGTGCATGTCGTTCACGCTGGCGTTGGCGATCTGGGCGTCGTCCAGGCGCTGGACGACCTGCTCGAGCGTGAGCGACGAGAAGCCTTGAGCGATGAGCGCCCGGAGCGCCTCGCGGTTGGCTACGCGCCTGGTGTTCGATGCAAAGCGTTCGTCGACCGCGAGTTCCGGCTGCCCCAGCACCGTCTTGCAGAAGGCCATCCACTCGCGCTCGTTCTGCAGTCCCAGCATGACCGTGCGGCCATCGCCGGCCGGGAATGGCCCATAGGGATAGATCGTGGCATGAGCCGCGCCGGCTCGCGGCGGCGGGGCCGCCCCCTCGAACGCGTAGTAGAGCGGATAGCTCATCCATTCGACCATGCTCTCGAGCATCGAGACATCGATACGGCTCCCCTGGCCCGTCTTGTCGCGCTGGATGAGAGCGGCAAGGATACTGGTGTATGCATACATCCCGGCCGCGATGTCCGCGATGGAGCAACCCGCTTTCGCAGGCTCCGCATCCGATCCGGTCACCGAGAGGAAGCCCGACTCGCTTTGAATCAGGAGGTCATAGGCCTTCTTGTCGCGGTACGGGCCGTCGTCCCCGTAGCCCGAGATGTCGCACACGATGAGTCTGGGATGCTTCTCATGCAGCGCTTCGAAAGACAAGCCCAGCCTGGCGGCCGCACCGGGCGCCAGGTTCTGTACCAGCACGTCCGCGCCTTCGAGCAGCTGTGCCAGCACCTTCTGCGCCTCCGGATGCTTGACGTCCAGCGTCAAACTCTCCTTCGAGCGATTGGTCCAGACGAAATGCGAGGCCATCCCTTGCACCCGCTCGTCATAGGCGCGCGCAAAGTCGCCCACACCGGGGCGTTCCACCTTGATCACACGGGCGCCCAGGTCGGCCAGTTGACGCGTACAGAACGGGGCCGCGATTGCGTGCTCCAGGGTGACGACCGTCACGCCATCCAGAGGTCGTTTCATGACAGGCTCCTCGCAGGGTCAGAACGAACGCGGCAGACCGAGGATGTGCTCGGCAACGTACGCGTAGATCAGATTGGTGGAGATGGGCGCCACCTGGTAGAGGCGGGTCTCCCTGAACTTGCGCTCGATGTCGTATTCCTTCGCGAAGCCGAAGCCGCCATGCGTCTGCAGGCACACGTTGGCCGCCTCCCAGCTCGCCTTGGCGGCGAGAAACTTGGCCATGTTGGCCTGTGCGCCGCAAGGCTGATGCGCATCGAAGCGACGCGCCGCCTCGAAGCGCATGAGGTTGGCCGCTTCGACCTCGATGAACGCATCGGCCAGGGGAAACTGAACCCCCTGGTTCTGCCCGATCGGCCGATCGAACACGATGCGCTCGTTCGCATATTTGCGGGCACGTTCGATGAACCAATAGCCGTCCCCGATGCACTCGGCCGCAATCAGCGTGCGCTCCGCATTGAGGCCGTCGAGGATGTACTTGAAACCCTTGCCCTCCTCGCCGATCAGGTTCTCCTCGGGAATCTCGAGGTTGTCGAAGAAAAGCTCGTTGGTCTCGTGGTTCACGAGGTTGGGAATGGGACGCACCTCGAGGCCCTTGCCGATCGACTGGTGCAAGTCGACGATGAAGACCGACATCCCCTCGGACTTCTTCTTCACCTCGGCCAAGGGCGTCGTACGGGCCAGGAGAATCATCAGGTCGGAATGCTGGACACGCGAGATCCAGACCTTCTGGCCGTTGACAACCCAACGGCCGTCCTTCCTTAGCGCGGTGGTCTTGGTCTTCGTCGTGTCGGTCCCGGTCGTCGGTTCCGTGACGGCCATCGACTGGATGCGCAGCTTGCCGGCTGCGATGCCGGGCAGGTACTTCTCCTTTTGCGCCTTGCTTCCGTTGCGCAGCAACGTGCCCATGTTGTACATCTGGCCGTGCACAGCACCCGCGTTGCCGCCGTTGCGGTTGATCTCTTCCATGATCACCGTGGCCGCCGTGAGGCCCAGCCCGGTGCCGCCGTACTCCTCGGGGATCATGGCCGCCAGCCAGCCGGCCTCCATCAGCGCGTTGACGAACGCTTCGGGGTACGCATCCTTCCGATCGATCTCGCGGAAGTATTCGTCCGGAAACTGGCGGCACAACTGGCGGATGGCGTCACGGATTTCCTGATACTCGTCGCTCTCGTTGAACATGGGTGTCTCCTTGCAGGCGTGTTCAGTACAGACTCGCGGTGGCGTCCATCGCGAGATGGCCCTCCGGGCTGCGGGCCCAGAGCTTCACGGTCTCGGCGTCCTCGCGACGACCACAGACCGTGAAGGGCGCAACGTCGAACAGCGGCTTGATGGCGCGAAATGAGAAGTTCCTGACCTGCGCATCGGGCAGGCTGCGCCGCAGCAGATCCAGCAACAGCGTGGCAATCAGCGGTCCGTGCACGATGAGGCCCGGGTAGCCCTCCACTTCCGTCACATAGCGGCGGTCGTAGTGGATTCGATGGCCGTTGAACGTGAGCGCCGAGTAGCGGAACAACAGCACATCATCGGGTTCGATGCGGCGGCTCCACTCCTCGCCCTCAGGCGCCGCCACGCCGGCCGGAGCGCTCTCGCCGGGAGCAGGCATGTCGCGGTACACGATGTCGTGGCGCTCCGAGATCGCCAGTGTCCCCTCAGCGTGAATCTCGTGATCGACGTTCACGAATACCAGTGGCCCCGTGCGACCTTCCTTCAAGCGAACATCCGCGATCCGCGATGTCCTCGAGATGCGCTGGCCGACGTGCAGAGGACTGTGAAAGCTCAGCTGGCTGCCCGCCCACATCCGTCGCGGGAGCGGCACCGGCGGCAGGAAGCCTCCTCGCCGGGGATGCCCGTCGGGGCCGATTTCCGACTGCTGGGGAAGCGGCAGGAAGTACAACCAATGCCAGCAGGGCGGCACCGCACTATCCGGGCCTACAGGTGGATCGTCGCGATCAAGCGTCGCGGTCAATGCCTTGAGCGGCACAGGTGTCACCAGGTCGTCGATGACGACGGTCTTGTCGATCCAGGTGCGCAGATGATCAATGTCGACAGCCATTGACTTGTCTCCTTTTGAGTGGGGTCCGGTGCAGTCATTCTCGGGATTCGGACGCTCCTTGAGAAATACATAATGGGGCTATCCGATAGACGATTTACGGATAGCCATGGAACTACGGCAACTTCGCTACTTCATCGGCGCCAGCGAGGCCGGAAGCCTGCTCAAGGCCTCGACCCGGCTTCATGTCGCGCAACCGGCGCTGGGTCAGCAGATTGCCGCCCTCGAGTCGGAGGTCGGCGCTCAACTCTTCAATCGGTCGAGCCGCGGCGTCACGTTGACCGATGCTGGAAAGGTCTTCCTGGACCACGCAAAGGTGGTCCTTTCCGACATTGAAAGAGCGCGTGACGCCGTGCGCGAACTTGGCTCGGTGCCGCGAGGCGAGGTGGCCATTGGCCTGCCGACCACCGTTGGCCTGACCGCCACGGTTGCGATCCTCAGCGCCTGCCGGACTCGGCTGCCCGAGGTGCGCCTCAAGGTCGTCGAGGCCTACAGCGGGTTTCTGCGCGAGTGGCTGCAGTCCGGACGACTCGATCTGGCGGTGCTCTTCGGTGACGCCATCGAACCCGGCCTGCTCAAGCAGCCACTGTTGGATGAATGGTTGGTCTTCGTCGATGGGCCAACGGGCCCCAAGCTACCCAAGCGCCTTCCTTTGTCGGCGCTCGCCCGGCGGCCGATGATCCTGCCGGGAAAAGAGCACGGATTGCGCAAGATCATCGACGACGCCTGCGCGCCCCTGTCGATCGAACCCAATGTCGTGGCCGAAGTCGAAGCCCTGCGCAGCGTCAAACTCGCAGTGCAGTCGGGAATCGGCGCAACCATCCTGCCCCTTGGCTCCGTGGCCGAAGAGGTGGCGCAAGGCAATCTTCGAAGCGCCCGCCTGGAAAGCTCCGCGATGACGCGCAGGGTCGTGTGCGCCACCAGCATGGCGCGTCCGACCACTCCGGCGAAGTCGGCCGTCCACTCGTTGGTGCACGACGTGATACGCGATATGGTTCTTTCCAGCGCCTGGCCGGCTCGCTGGATCGGGGAGATTCCCTAGGGAACGGACGATCGATCAGGCGGCTGCTGGCAGACAGCACGCCTGGCCGCCGTCGCGGACGCCGCTCAGAGGGGCATCTGCGCGCCGGTATCGCGGCGGTTGACCGCATAGAAGAGGTCCCGCAACCAGCGGTTCGCGGGGTCGTTCTGCATCCGCCGATGCCAGAACTGCCGCACCTGCAATGGAGGCGGCTTGAACGGCAGCGCGATCTCGCGCACCTTGACCAGTCGCCCGAGGACCGTCGCGATGTCCTGGGGCACCGTGGCGATGAGATCGCTGCCCGGCAGGATCGACACCAGGCTCATGAAATGCGACAACTCCAAAGTCACCGGCCGATGCCAGCCCTTGTCATCGAGGTAGCGGTCCAACAGGTGCTCCCGTCCATCGGGTCTTACAACCACATGTCGAGCCGCAAGGTATTGTTTGAGGGTCATGCGATCGCCGGCCGCATCGTTGCGCGCGCATGCGACGCACGCATAGGAACTCGTGAATAGCGCCTGCTGGAAATAGCCCGCGCGCTGCAGGTCGGGAAAGAAGCCGACCGCCAGATCCGCTTCACCTTTTTCCAGGGATTCCGCAGCCGCCGCTCTGGGCTTGGAGAGCGCATGCAGCCGCACCCGTGGCGCCTCCTGCCGCAGGCGCCGCAGCACGCCCGGCAAGAAAGCCACCTCGCCGATGTCCGGCGTGAGGATGGTGAATGTCCGCTCGGCACGAAGCGGATCGAAGCTCGGCTGCTGAAGGATCTCCGACTGGATGGCCTGAACCACCCTGTGCACTGCCGGCGCAAGTTCCAGCGCCCGCGGCGTGGGCTCCATTCGCGATGCCGTTCGCACGAACAGCGCGTCGTCGAACACTTCCCGCAATCGTGACAGCGCGCCGCTGGTGGCCGATTGGCTCAGGCCGATCTCCTCGGCCGTCTTGTTCACGCTGCGCAGCCGCGCCATCGCATCGAACAGCACCAGGAGATTGAGGTCGACCGAACGAATATCCATGAAACCGATTTTATGTATCGGCCAAAACGGCTGTACAGGATTGACGCCGATTTCTAGGATTGCGCCCCGGAGACAGTCTCGACACGATGAAACATACGACCGCCTGCAACTGCGGCATCGACGTGCATGCGCACGTGGTGCCCGAATCCTTCCCGCGCTATATCGGCGCGAAGGTGCCTGCCGACTGGCCGTCCATGGCCCCCGCACACGCATGTCACCGGCACGTGATGATCGCGGACAAGGTGTACCGAACGGTGTCCGATGCCTGCTGGAGCACCGCCCGCCGCCTGGAGGATCTCCCCGGGATGGGCCTGGCGCTGCAGGTGGTCTCGCCGATGCCCGAGCTGCTGTCGTACTGGATGGCAGCAGGTGACGCGCAGCAACTGCTTCGCTACACGAACGATTGCATCGCGGAGATGGCCCGGCAAGGCGCCGGTCGCATCGCCGGACTGGGGGCCGTGCCGCTGCAGGACATCGACCTGGCGATCTCCGAACTCGAATACGTCGTGAGGACGCTTGGCTTTGCCGGCGTGGAGATCGGCAGCAATATCAATGGCGTCCCGGTTGGCGCCCCGCAACTCGACCCGTTCTTCGAAGCCTGCGAGGACATGGGGGCAGCGGTGTTCGTGCATGCCTTGCGGCCCGCTGGCATGGACCGCCTCGTCGGACCCGCCCCCTTGCAGCAGGTGCTGGCCTATCCGGGTGACGTGGGCCTGGCGGCAGCATCTGTCATCACCAGCAATCTGCTGCTGCGACGACCGCGGTTGCGCATCGCTTTCAGCCACGGCGGCGGCACCTTGGCCTCGCTGCTGCCGCGCCTTCAGCAGGGATGGGGCGTCTTTCCGGCCCTCAAGGAAAGCATCGGCGCCTCCCCTGCCCTGCAGGCACGCCAGCTCTTCTACGACACCCTCGTGTTCGACACGCCGATGCTTCGCCATCTGGTCGATCAGTTCGGTCCCGGTCAACTGCTGGTGGGAACCGACTACCCCTTCAACTTCCACGATCGCACGCCGGTGCAACGCATCGAAGCCGCCGGCTTCGACGCCGACACCGCCTGCGCGCTCGTGCACCGCAACGCCGAGCGCTTTCTCGGCCTGACGACGAAAGAGACCACCCCATGAGTTCACCCTGGATCGAGAGTTTGCGCAGCGTGGCGCTCCTTGTTCCCGACCTGGCGAAGGCCGAGGACTTCTATACACGCACCTGGAACCTCGAAGTGGCGCATCGAGGCGACGACGCGCTGTACCTGCGCGGCACAGGCAGCAACACCTACCTGCTGGCGCTGCATCGCGGTGGCGAGGTGCCGCAGCTTCGACAGGTGACATTGCGTGCGCGCAGCCGCGCGGCGCTCGATGTGATCCAAGGCCAGGTGCTGGCCGCCGGAGGAACCTTGCTTGCGGCGCCTCATGAACTGACGCGCGATCCGGCCGGGGGTATCGGCCTCAAGTTCAAGGATCCGCATGGCCGGGTCTTCCAGGTCGTGCACGGCGACGCGCGTCGCTCCGAGGATGCGCTCGTTGCCGATCGGCCCATCCGTCTCACGCACGTGGTGCTCAACAGCCACGCGGTGGATGAAACGCAAGCATTCCTGCAGCAGGCGCTGGGGTTCCGTCTCGCGGATCGCACCGGGATCATGGCCTTCATGAACTGCGCGAGCGATCACCACACGATCGCCATCGGCATCTCGGACAACGACGCGCTCAACCACATCGCGTTCCTGATGCCGGACTACGAGTCGGTGATGCGCGGCGGCGGTCGCATGAAGGATGCCGGATTCCCAATTCAGTGGGGACCGGGCCGCCACGGGCCCGGCAACAACCTCTTCAATTACTTTCTCGACCCCTTTGGCGTGGTCATTGAATACACGGCCGAAGTGGAACAGATCGACGACAGCTACGCCTCGCACGGCCCCGAACACTGGAAGTGGCCTCCCGGCCGCGTGGACCAATGGGGCATCTCGCCGCCTCCCGGCGCCACGCTGAAGCAGGCGCAAAAGCGCGTCTTCTTCGCTCCGAATCCCTGATCTCCAACCAAGCACCTCTGTCATGAAATTCACCACCTACCTGCGCGATGGCGCGCCCCGCCTGGCCGTCGTCGAAGGCGACACCCTGATTGACCTGAATGACGCGCAACCGCAAGTTCCCAGCGATCTGCGGCGTGCGCTCGAGGCGGGCGTCGACCTGCACGCCGTCGGCCGCGCCGCGCTCGAGAACCCGAAGTCCAAGGCGAAGCTGGCCGACACGCCTCTTGCTCCGCTGGTACCCGAGCCGGGAAAGACCGTCTGCCTCGGCCTGAACTACTTCGATCATGCGAAGGAAGGCGGCCGCGAGAAGCCGGACTACCCGTGGTTCTTCTTCCGCGGGGCGAGCTCGCTGATCGCGCACGGAGATGCGGGCGTGGTGCCCAGCGTGTCCTCGAAGTTCGACTTCGAAGCCGAACTCGCCGTCGTCATCGGACGCAAGGTGCCGCGTCACACCAGGGAAGCCGACGCCCTGCAATACGTCTTCGGCTACAGCTGCTTCAACGACATGAGCGTGCGCGACTACCAGAAGCGCACGCCGCAATGGACCATCGGCAAGAACTTCGACGGCACCGGCGGCTTCGGCCCGGTACTGGTCACGGCCGATGAACTGCCGCCCGGTGCAGTGGGCCTCAAGATCCAGGGCCGCCTCAACGGCGAGGTGATGCAGGACGCCAACACCACCGACATGATCTTCAGCGTCGCCGAGACCATTGCCCTCTTGGCCGACGTGCTCACGCTGGAGCCCGGCGACGTGATCGTGATGGGCACGCCCGCGGGCGTCGGCCAGGCCCGCACGCCTGCCGTCTGGATGAAGGCCGGCGACACCTACGAGGTGGAAATCGAGCGCGTCGGCATGTTGTCCAACCCGATCGTGAACGAGGCGTCATGAGCCCCCGCCCGGCCGTTCCGAAGGGGGCTCGCACCGCAGTGCGGAGCACGGAGGTTACCCAATGAGCGCCGCCGTGTTCGATGTGGCGATCATCGGCTACGGCCCGGTGGGCCAGGTAGCCGCTGGGCTGCTGGGACAACGCGGACTGCGTGTCTATGTGTGCGAGCGCCTCGTCGATGTCTACCAGATCCCCCGCGCGATCGCACTGGACCACGAGATCATGCGCGTGTTCCAGCAACTGGGGGTCGCCGAGGCCGTGCAGCCCTTCTGCGAACCCTTCACCAACTCCGAGTACTTCGGGGTCGACGGCCAGCTCATTCGTCGCATGACGATGGTCGATCCGCCGTACCCCCAGGGGTACACGCCTTCGCTGGTGTTTACGCAGCCGGCGGTCGAGCGCACCCTGCGTGAACGGGTGGCCAGGATGCCGAACGTCGAAGTCGATCTTGGCGTGGAGATGCTGCGCATCGACCAGGACACGGATGGCGTCTCCCTCGCGATCGACAGCCCCGGCAAGGGCATGAAGACCGTCCGTGCCCGCTACGCGATCGCGTGCGATGGCGGGTCGAGTGCCGTGCGCACGCAGCTCGACATGCCGCTCGAGGACCTCGACTTCGATGAGCCGTGGCTCGTCGTGGACGTTCTGGTCAACGAGCGCGGGCTCGCCAAGCTGCCCCAGGTCAGTGTGCAGTACTGCGAACCCGAGCGCCCGTGCACGCTGGTGATCGGCCCCAGGAACCACCGGCGCTGGGAGATTTCGCTGAAGCCCGGCGAGGATCCGCGCCAGGTCGAAAAGGCCGAGGAGACCTGGAAGTTGTTGGCCCGCTGGCTCGGGCCCGAGGATGGGCAGTTGTGGCGCCAGGCAAGCTATCGCTTCCACGCCCTGGTCGCGGTAGAGTGGCGCCGAGGTCGCGTCTTCCTGGCGGGCGATGCCGCCCATATGCAGCCGCCCTTCCTGGGCCAGGGCATGTGCCAGGGCGTGCGCGATGCGGCCAATCTCTCCTGGAAACTCGGCGCCGTCCTCGCCGGCGAGGTGCACGGAGCAGCTGCCGACACGCTGCTCGGCAGCTATGGCACCGAACGCAAGGCGCACGTGCGCGAGCTCACGAGTCGGATCAAGGGCATCGGCGCGGTGATCTGCGAGCGCGATGTCGACAAGGCTCGAGAGCGTGACTCGCGCATGCTGGCCGATTGCGGCGGTCAAGTCCGCGGCACGCCGCGCCAGGACATCCTGCCTCGGCTCGAAGGTGGACTCCTGTCGAAGCAGCCGCATGCCGCCCGGGGAACCCTCTTCCCGCAGCCTTGGCTTCGGACCCGGACGGGCAAGCAGCGCATGGATACGGTTTTCGGCAATGGCTGGCGACTCGTGCTCGCCGATGCCGCGACGTTCCGGGGACCTGCGAGTGCGCCTCCCGGGCTGCAAGTCGTCGATCTCGCATCGGCCCCGGAGACGGAAGGCGTCGCAGCGAACTGGTTCCAACGCAACGAATGCCGGGCGGCCTTGGTGCGGCCCGACAACTATGTCTTCGGCGTGGCCGCTTCCACCAGCGCGGCCGCGGAACTGGTCGACGAAGCCGCTGCAATGCTCGGAGTCGCGCAGGCCTGCCTCGCGTGACCAAGACCCACGAGAACAAGACATACCAACTCAGGAGACATGCAATGAATCGACGTCAATTCACCCTTTCGGTCAGCGCGACGGCGCTCTACGCCGCCACCTTCGCCGCCTCGGCGCAGACCTGGCCCGACAAGCCGGTCAAGCTTGTACTGTCGCAGCCAGCCGGCTCGGGTGCCGATGCCATGGCGCGAATGATCAGCGACCAGCTCTCGAGAAAGTGGAACCAGCCGATCGTCGTGGAGAACAAGCCGGGCGGCCAGAATGCCATCGGTGCTCAGGCGGTCACCAGGGCTGCTCCCGACGGCTACACCTTCTATTTCGCTACTGCGGCGGCGCTCGTCACCAACGTCTACCTCTTCAAGAACCTGCCCTACGAACCCAGGAAGGACTTCGTTCCCGTGGGCATGGTGGGCAAGGTGCCTTTCGCGATCTCCGTCAACGCGAACTCGAAGATCAAATCGCTCTCCGATCTCGTCGCCTACGCAAAGGCAAACCCCGAACAGCTGAGCGTGGCCAACGAAGGCCCCAAGACCTTCAGCGGCATGATGACGCGCCTCATTGCCGCACAGCTCGGCATCCAGGTGAATTCGGTGCCTTATGCATCGGTGTCCGCTGGCGTGACCGACACGGTCGGCGGCCAGACCGAGGTGATCGTGAGCGACGTTCCATCGATCGCTCAAATGGTCAAGGCCGGAAGGCTGCGCCCGATCGCAGTGACCACGGCAAGGCGCATCGCTGGCTGGGAGAGTGTTCCGGCCCTTGCGGAAACCCTTCCCGGCTTTGACTACGCCGGTTGGGTCGGCATCGTCGCGCCCGCTCGCACTCCAGCGGCAGCCATCCAGCGATTCAACCGAGATCTCGATGCAGTGCTGAGCGACAAGGATATGGCAGCGCGCCTGCTCGACATCGGCCCCATGACCGAGGGCGCGGGCACCGTGGATCAGATGGCTGCCTACCTTGCCGCCGAGCACTCGCGCTGGGCCAGGCTCACCAGCGACCTGAACATTCTTCCTGAATAGGAACGAGGAGCACCGGACATGGCATTCCTGATGAACGCCTGGTACGTCGCCGCATGGGCCGACGAACTCGGCGCGAGCATGCTGGCGAAGCAGCTGCTCGGCAAGCCCGTCGTGATGTACCGGCGCAGCGATGGCGTCGCCGTTGCACTCGAAGATCGCTGCCCGCATCGTTTCGCGCCGCTGCACATGGGGCGCCTTGTCGACGACCAGATCGAATGCGCCTACCACGGCCTGCGGTTCGACTGCAGCGGCGCATGCACCCTCAATCCTCACGGCAACGGCAACATCCCGCCGAGGGCGGTGGTGCGTAGCTATCCGCTCGTCGAGCGATACGAGCTTCTCTGGATCTGGATGGGAGACGCAGAAAAGGCCGATGCGGCCGCCATCCCCGAGTTCGACTTCCTGAGCGATCCGAACTTTCAGAACGTCAAGGGCTACACGCTGGCGGAGGGCCACTACGAGCTCATGACGGACAACATCATGGACCTCGGCCATATCGAGTTCCTGCATCCTGGCCTGCTTGGAAGCGACGCTGTGCGGCGTGCCCAAACAGAGATCGTTCAGGAAGGCAACACCGTCTACTCGAATCGCCTGACCAGCAACGAGGTGCTACCGCCGGTGCTGCAGAAGTGGTACGAGGCCGGCGACCGGCGCGTGCAACGCTGGCTCAATGTCCGCTGGGATCCCGCCGGTGTGATGAAGCTCACGGTGGGTGTCCTGCCTGAAGGAGAGCCTCGCGAGAACGCGCACGAAAGCCAGGGCTGTCACCTGATGACGCCCGCGACGGAAACCACGACGCACTACTACTGGGCGCAAGGGCGGAACTGGGGCGAGCGGGACCCGGCGATGGACGCAATGCGGCTGGACTCCCTGCGCAAGGCCTTCGACACCCAGGACAAGCCCATGATCGAGGCCGTACAGCGCAACATGGGCACGACCGACCTCGACTCGCTGCGTCCCGTGATGCTGGCAACCGACGGCGGCCCGGTGCGTGCACGGCGCGTCCTCAAGCAACTGATCGCCAACGAGGAAAAGCCGACTCCAACACGGGCTTGACGCTTTCCAGCGCCCCGCCCCCATCGCAGGGGATCAGCGCGCCCGAGATATAGCTGGCATACGGCGATGCCAGGAACTTCGGGCCGGTGTAGTGTGATTAGCGCAATGTCGTCGTGAATGGTCAGTTCTGCGCTCATCGTCAGGGTCCTTTTCTTGATTGAAACCCACACGAGGCCGTGCGCCCGGTGGGAAACGGGTGCATCACGATGCGCCCCGTCGTTCTTCGTTCCAGCATGGCGTTGAGCATGTGCGGGACGTCCTCCATGTCAACGATCTGCGTGAGACCGAGGGCTCGGACCGGCTTGAGCTCGTCGGCGAGCCTCGCCATCAGTGTGTCCATCAGTTCCGCGTACTCGGTAAGGTTGACGCCGATGATCCTGACGCCTCGCAGGATAAAGGGCAGAAGGTTGGACGCGAAGGTGTTTCCGGCCGCGTTGCCCACACTGGCGATGCAGCCCCTGGGCATCATCCGCCGGATCATCAGATCGAGGCCATCGCCGCCGATGGTGTCGATGGCCGCGGCCCAGGTTGCGCGTTCGAGCGGCTTCCCGGGACGTTCGGTTGCGGTCGTGCTGATCACGTCCGAGGCCCCGAGGTCGAGCAGGTGCTGCCGCATCTCAGGCTTTGCAGTGTGTGCGATCACCTCGTGGCCCAGACGGGCCAGCATCTCGATGGCCATGGTGCCGACGCCGCCAGTGGCGCCCGTGACGAGCACGGGCCCCGCTCCGCACACGAGCCCCTGCGCCTCCAGAAGGTGAAGGGAAAGCGCGGCCGTAATCCCGGCGACGCCCAGGGCGCATATCTCAAAGGCGGACAACGCGGCGGGTAGATGTCGCAGGTGGGTACCGTCGATTCTTACGAATTCGGCAAACCCGCCATCCCGATCCACACCAAGCCCATTCGCGCAGGAGAACACCTTGTCGCCCGGCCGAAAGAAAGGGTCCAAGGACTCCACCACGACGCCGGAGAAGTCGCTGCCACCGATGCGGGGGAAGTGACGCAACACCTTGGAATCGGGCATCGTCGCCAACGCGTCCTTGTAGTTCAATCCCGCGTATTCGACTCGTACAACGATACTGCCTGGGGTTGTCGCCGACAGGGGCCGTCTAAGAAGAGATGCGCCCGGCCGATTCGGACCCAGGATGCAGATGCAGTCAATGTTTCTCATGTTCGACAATCGTGATTGCGATGCTGTCGCAGACCGGTTGGTGAAGAGAGGTCTTCGATAAAATGAAGTAGTTCATTTCCCCATGCAGATGACTCAAAGACCCGCTTCGGATGAGATTCCCGCCCACGCCGAGGCGGCCACCCCTGATCCTTTTTCTCGCAGCCCGCGTTCGCTGGTTCGGGTCCTCAACATCTTCGAGACTCTCGCGAATGTCGAGGAGGGCATGACGTTGACGGAATTGAGCCAGGTGTTGAACTCGCCGAAGAGCAGTTTGTTGGCGCTTCTGCGCCCGCTGGTGGGATCGGACTATTTGGTCCACTCGGCAGGCCGTTACCGGCCGGGCCCGGCCATCCTGCAGTTGTCCATGAATCTCATGGCGGGCCATTCCTACACCAGCCTCGCGCATGGCTTCCTGCAAGAGCTGGCCAGCCAGAGCGACGAAAGCGCATATCTCACTGCTCTGGACCGGCAGCACCGCATCGTCTCGTACATCGACGCTATTGAAAGCCGGCAGGCCGTCCGATACGCCGTCGGAGTCGGCGCGGTCCGACCTCTGTTCGTGTCCGCTGCGGGCCGTGTCTTGCTGGCGTATCAAACGCCTGAGTGGATCGAGTCCTTCCTGTCCACGGGCCCTTTCAACAGTCCCGTCACCGGCGAAGTTGTCGCGATAGAGGAACTGCGCCAGGATCTGCACAAGATCCGCGAGGATGGCTGTGCCATCAGTCTGAGTCAGGCCGTGGAGGGGGCGGCGGGCATCGCCGCGCCCCTCGTTGACGGAATGGGTCAGGTCTCTCATGCCTTGCTGCTTGCTGCCCCGATAGATCGGATGGCGAAGTCGCTGCCCAAGATGCGCGAACTCGTCATCGATGTCGCCGGCCGGGCATCGCGGGCGCTCGCGAACGCGCGCACGTACAGGCCGGCCGGCCGGCGATCCTGAGGCGGCCTCAAACGCCGGTCCGCGCAATCTGACCGGACCATCTGTTCGCCCCATCCTCTCCCAGCCAGTTGCGCAGGGCATCCAGGCTGCTGCGCTCGCTCGGCGCCTCCGGAGGTTTTGGCTCATCTGGCGCGCTGCGGGAAAAGCGCGGCGCCGGGGCCGGCTGCGTCACGCCCGCCACTTCCACGAAGGTTTGACGTGCCTTCAGATGCGGATGCGAGGCTGCCTCGTCGGGCTCCATCACGGGCGAGAAGCATGCATCAGTCCCCTCCAGCAACGCGCACCATTCGTTCCGGGTCCTGGACTCGAAGATCTGCCGAAGTTTCTCCTTCGAAGTGTCCCATGCCTGTCGGTCCTGCTGGAGCCCGATTTCCTCGGACGAATGCCCGAGCAACTTGCAAAGCTCTGCGTAGAACTTTGGCTCGATGGATGCAACGCAGATGTACTTGTCATCCTTGCAGCGGTACACGTCATAGAACGGCGCACCACCATCGAGGATGTTGGTGCCCCGTGCCCCAAGTAGGCCCGCAGCGTGCATACCGAATGCCGAAGTAGCCAAGGACGCAGTGCCATCGACGATGGCGGCGTCGACCACTTGGCCGCGACCGGACGTGCGGCATTCCAGCATGGCGGCGAGCATGCCGAGCGCCAGATAGAGTCCGCCTCCCGCGAAATCGCCGAGCAGGTTGAGAGGAGGCACCGGCTCTTGAGCGCATCGGCCGATCCAGGACAAGACCCCCGTCACAGCAATATAGTTGAGGTCGTGTCCGGCGGCCTGCGCCAATGGGCCCTCCTGGCCCCATCCCGTCATCCGCCCATACACCAGTCGCGGATTGCAGGCCAGGCAGGGATCGGGGCCCAGCCCCAGGCGCTCCGTGACGCCGGGTCGAAACCCTTCAATGAGGCCATCCGCCTTTTGCACCAATTCCAGGACCAATTCCCTGCCCGCCTCGCTCTTGAGGTCGATCGACAGGTTCTGCCTGTTGCGCAACAGCAGGTTGAACTCTAGGGGGCGTTCGATACCGAGTCGAGCCGGAACGGGTCGATCGATCCGTATCACCGTCGCGCCCAGGTCGGCCAGCAGCATAGCCGCGAAGGGTGCGGGACCGATTCCCGCGAGCTCGATGATCTTGACTCCCTGCAGCGGACCCATGCCTTGGTTCTCCCAGAGTGATTGACGAATGGTGTGGCGCGGCTAATCCAGCTTGATGCCGGAGGTCTGTACCACCTTCTCCCAGCGTTTGATCTCGGCATCCATGAAGCTCTTCAATTCCTCGCCTGAGGAGCCCACTGCCTCCGCTCCTTCGGAAGCCAACTTGGCCTTGATGGCAGGATCCCGCAGTGCGGCTCGGTAGGCTTGCCGCACCTTCGCGACGATCTCCGGCGACGTGCCCGCGGGGGCGAACACCGCCTGCCAGGCGCCAATGGTGAAACCAGGCAGAAGAGACTCATCGACCGTCGGTACATCCGGTGCAAGTGCCGAACGCTTCGCGCCCGTGACTGCCAGGGCGGTGACCCGCTTTTCGCGCACATGCGGAAAGGCGGAATTGATGGGATCGGAGAACAGGTCGACACGTCCGGCGATGACGTCCGGGAAAGCTGCGGCGCCCCCTTTGTAAGGAATGTGCGTCGCATCGGCCCCCAGCGCATGCAGGATGACATACATGGCCAGATGCGTGAGGTTGCCGTTGCCCGATGAGGCGTAACTGACCTTGTTGTCGTTCTTGCGAAGGTACTGCCGCAGGGTCGCTGCATCGACGACGCCGGACTGTAGGCTGGACATGATCAGCAGCGGCTGATTGACCGCCAGCGTCACCGGCTGGAGATCCTTCGACAGGTCGTAATGGACCTTCTGCCTGAAGGCGGCAGTAAACGCGATGGAAGAGGTGGTGTGGAGAAAGGTATAGCCGTCAGGCGCCGCCTTCGCGACAAGCTCGGCGCCGATGTTGCCATTTGCTCCGGTGCGGTTGTCGATGATGACTGTGGTGCCCAGTATCGTGCCCATCTTCGAGGCGACAAGCCGAGCGACTTGGTCCGTCGCACCGCCTGCCGCGAAGGGAACGACCAGCTTGATAGGCTGTGTGGGCCATTTGTCCTGGGCGGCCGCTGGCAGCACCATGCCAAAACCGAGGGCGATCGCGCCAAGCCTCTTGCAGATTTGTCTGCGGCTGCTCTTCATGATTCTCTTTCGTGTCAATGGGTGGTGGATCCGGCTCAATTCGCCGCGGCGGGGGGCGGCGACAGAGGTCGGGCCCCTGTCATGTAGAGGCCTCTGCCGCTGGCAACGAGCTTGCCCTGCGCATCCGTGACCTTGGCCGTCGCGACGCCCAAGGTGGAACCGAGATGCGTGATGCTGGCCTCGACCTCGAGGTCGCCTGGCAGGGCGATCCTGTGATAGTCGATGTGTAGATCGATCGTCGGCACCGCGTGGCCTACGTCCGCCGCGATCACGTAGTCCGCTGCGCAGTCGACCAGCGCGGCGATGACCCCGCCGTGGATCGACTGCCTTTCCGGGCTGGAGATCAGTTCGTCGCGCCAACTGATTCGCAAGGTCAAGTTGCTCTCGCCGACGGACACAACCTTCATCCCTAGCCAGCGATTGAACGACGACCGATCGACAACCGCCTGCAGCTGCTCCTCGTTCAAGCGAGTCATCCTGGACATTTCCCTTGCTTAATCCATCCGTACGCCATTGGCGCGGATGATCTGGGACCAGCGCAAGAGCTCGGACTGTATGAATGCGCCATACTGCGACGGCGTGCCATGCCGTGGCTCGGCACCCTGCATCGCGAATTTCTCCAGAAGCGCTTTGTCCTTCAGCGCCGTCCCGACGGCCGCGTTGAGCTTGTCGATGATTTCAGGCCTCGTGCCGGCGGGCGCCATGATGCCCGACCAGGCACCCAACTCAAGGTCCTTGGCCACAGTCTCCGACATGGTAGGGAGCTCTGGAGCGGTCGGCATCCGCTTGAGAGATGCCACGGCCAGTCCCAGTACGCGGCCATCCTTCATCAGCGGGGTCACCCCGGGAGCAGTGCCCAGATAGAACGCCACTTGGCCGCCCGCCACATCCGTGATCGCCGGAGCCTCGCTGCGGTAAGGGATATGCGTGGCCTTGGTACCAGTTGCCTGCAGGAACAAGAGCGCCGAAAGGTGGGTGATGTTTCCGTTACCCGCGGAGGCGTAGTTCAACTGCCCGGGGTGAGCCTTTAGATACGCGACGAAATCCTGCGCTGACTTCAGGCCGAGATTCTTCGCTGCGACCAGGATGATTGGCAAGTTGGCTGTTGGCGAGACCGGCACCAGGTCCTTGCTGACGTCGTAGGACAGCTTGGGATAGAGCGCTGGACTGATCGCGATGGACGAAGTGTTGTAGAGCAGTGTGTAGCCGTCAGGCGTGGCGCGCGCCACTGTCTCGGCAGCGATGTTTCCGTTGGCGCCCGCCTTGTTATCGACGATGACTGGCTGGCCAAGGAGTTCCCCCATCCGTTGAGCCAGGGCACGTGCGATGACGTCGGTGCCGCCACCGGCGGCGAACCCGAGCACCAGACGGATCGGTTTGGCGGGATACGCCTCCTGGGCATGCGACGCTGGAGTCCATGCCATGCCGATGCCAACAGCGGCCAGCAACGATCTGGCAATGGCTTTCAGGCTCATGTGTAGTCTCCTTGATATTTCTTGGTGAATGGCTGCCGCTGCTCAGCCCGCCATCGTCAGGCCACCCGACACGGACAGCACCTGGCCGGTGATGAACGCGGCGTCGTCCGATGAGAGGAAACACACTGCTCCCACCACGTCCTGCGGCTGGCCCAGGCGGCCGAAGGGAATGGCCTTCGCAAGCGCGCCGCGCAGCTTGTCGCCCGACTCGCCGGCACCGGCGAAATCGCGGAACAGCGCTGTCTCGGTGGGACCTGGGCAGACCACATTGACGGTAATCTGCTTCCTGGCGACTTCACGGGCGAGAGTCTTGGAGAAGGAGATGATTCCGCCCTTGCATGCCGAATAGACGGATTCCCCCGACGAGCCGACGCGGCCGGCATCAGATGACACGTTCACAATCCTTCCTGCGCCGCGGGCGATCATGCGTTTGACCACGGTGTGCTGCAGGTTCAGCGGTCCGACCAGGTTGATCGCGATGAGCTTCTGCCAGAGTTGCGGATTGGTGTCCACAAAGCGAGCGGCGTGGTCCCAGCCAGCGTTGTTGACCAGGATCTCAACCGGCCCGAGAGTGGCCTCGATGTCTGCGATCGTCACTTCGACTTGCTCGTAATCGGTGATGTCCAGGCCGTAGGCCTTGGCCGCTACGCCGCTGCGGCCCAACTCATCGGCGAGCGAAGTGGCTGCGTCCTTGTTCAGGTCCAGGATGGCGACCTTGGCGCCCTCCTCGTTCATCCTGCGGCACAGCGCTGCGCCGATGCCGCCTGCGCCCCCGGTGATCACGGCAACCCGGTTTTTCAGTCCATTCATGCTTGGCTCCTTTGGGTGCGGTTGAGCGATCAGGCAGCCACGGCCTTGGACTTGACCATGCGAAGCGGCGTGTAGCTCAACACCACCTGCCCCTTCTGGTTCACAACCTTGTTGGCCGTGCGCACGAGTGCGCGGCCCGGCCGGCTCTTCGACGCGCGCGACTCGATCACCTCGCACTCGACGTGCAGGGTGTCACCCGCGAAGACTGGGCTGTGCACGGTCAGCTCCATATTGAGGAAGGCGTAGCCGGTCTTCTGCATGGTCGACTGAGCCAGCAGGCCCTCGGCGATGCCGTAGATGAAGGCGCCCGGTGCAATGCGTCCCTTGATGTCCGACTCGTTCTTCACGAATTCCATGTCCGTGAAGAGGACCTCGGTCATGTGGATCACGTTGCAGAACGCGCAGATGTCGGCATCCATCACGGTGCGGCCGAGGGTCTTGAACTTTCGGCCGACCGGCAGGTCCTCGAAGTACAGGCCCAAGCCGACTGTCGGCATGTTGTAGTCGCTCATGTGTTTTCCTTTGGAAGAGATCAGTTGGAACGAGGGACGCGGCCGAGCAGGCTGTTGGCCACGATGTTTCGCTGGATCTGGTTGGTGCCTTCGATGATCTGGAGCACCTTGGCATCTCGGAAGTACCTGTTGATCGGGTACTCCGCGGACACGCCCGCAGCGCCGAAGAGCTGCACAGCGTCGGTGGCCACCCTCATCGCCGTGTCGCTGGCAAAGCACTTGGACATTGCGGCGACAGGCGCGAGTTCCGCACTCGGCGAAGATTGGTCGACCATCGATGCGGCGCGATAGACCAGATTGCGCGCGGCCTCGGTCTGGATCGCCATGTCGGCAAGCATCCAACGCACGCCCTGGAAGTCGGAAACATGCTGGCCAAAGGCGTGGCGCTCCTTGACGAAGGCGCTGGCGTGGTCGATGGCACCCTGGGCCAGGCCCACGCCGCGTGCGCCGATGAGGGGCCGGCTGGCGTTGAAGGCTTCCATCACGGCCTTGAATCCGCCGCCGACCAGGTTGATGTCTGGGACGAACACGTCGTCCAGAAAGAGCGGGCAGGAGGGCACGCCACGCGCGCCAATCTTCTCCTCCTTCTTCCCGACCGTGAAGCCAGCTGCGCCCTTTTCGATGATGAACAGGCTGATCCCGTCCTTCCCACCCTGCTCGTACTTGGCGGCTACCAGGACGAAATCGGCCAAGTCGGAATTCGTGCACCAAATCTTGGCGCCATTGATCCGGTAGCCATCCGCCACCTTCACGGCGCGCGTGCGGATCCCGCTGACGTCGGATCCGCTTTGCGCCTCCGTCGTCGAAAACGCACCCCGCATTTCTCCGGACGCTAGGCCGGGAAGCAACCTTTGCTTCTGCTCGGCGGTGCCGCCGTGCAGGATCGCGCCAAAGGGAACCCACTGCACCAGCAGCAGGTAGGCGGTGTTGTAGCAAACGCGCGCCAGCTCTTCGATGGCAATACACGCCGACAGCATGCTGCCCGTGCCGCCGTACTCGGGCGGAAATGGCAGCGTGAAAAGCCCCAGTTCCTTGAGCAATTCGTACATGTCGTGCGGGTACTCGGCCGTACGGTCAATCTCGTCCGCCCGTTTGGCCACCTTTTCTCGGGCCACCCTCCGAAGCAGGTCTTGTATCTGCCGCTGGTCGTCTGTCAATGCGTAGTACATGCTTGTCTCACCTATCCTTCTTCGCTGTTTCAATAACCCCGGAAACCTCGAGCTGCCTGAGTGCGTCTTCCGACAGATCGAGCACGCTCGAAAGAACCTCGTGCGTGTGCTCTGCGCGCAGTGGCGGTGGCCGCAGGTACTCGATCGGCGTCTTCGATAGGCGAATGGGGTTCCTTACGGTGGTGATCGCTCCACCGGCGGCATGCCGCTGGCAAACCTTGAGCTCGCGGGCCACGACCTGCGGATGCTCGAAGACCTTGTCGTACGTATTGATGCTTCCATTGGGCACCTCGCTGTGCTCCAAGGTCTTCAACCAAAAGGCTGTCGTCTCCAGCTCGAAGATGGTCGAGAGCTGGGCAATCAAAGGCTCCCGGTTGAGATTGCGATCGGCCATGCGGGCGAAGCGCGGGTCTTGGGCCAGATGCTCCTGTCCGAGTGCTGCGCAGAGCTTGACGAACTGCCCGTCGTTGCCGCAGGCGACGATGAAGTGCCCATCACGCGTACGGAACGACTGGTACGGCGTGAGATTGGGATGGGCATTACCCCAACGCTTGGGTACCTCGCCCGTGGTGAAGTAGCTGGCGATCTGGTTGGAGCCAAAGTGCACGATCGTGTCCAGCAGCGAGACGTCGATGTGTTGACCTTCACCCGTGTTGCGACGGTGCTCCAGTGCGGCAAGGATGGCGATGGTCGCGTTCAGGCCCGTCAGGACGTCGGTGATTGCGATCGAAGTCTTCATCGGGCCACCGCCGGGCTTGCCGTCCTCCTCGCCATTGATGCTCATCAAGCCGCCCTCACCCTGGAAGATGAAGTCGTAGCCGGGCTTCTCGGCGTAAGGGCCGTCCTGACCGTAGCCGGTGACCGAGCAATAGATCAGAGCTGGGTTGACGACCTTCAGGTCCTCGTACGACAGGCCATAGCGCTTGAGATCGCCGACCTTGTAGTTCTCGGCCAGTACGTCACAGTTTTTCGCGAGATCCTTGATCAGGCGCTGCCCATCCGGCTTCGAGATGTCGACGGCGATGGAGCGCTTGTTCCTGTTGGTGGAAGAGAAATACGCCGAGTCCGTCGTCGGCTCGCCGGATTCGTCCCTGATCCAGGGAGGTCCCCAATGGCGGGTGTCGTCGCCGAGGACGGGGCGCTCCACCTTGATCACATCGGCGCCGAGGTCCGCAAGCATCTGTGTTGACCAAGGCCCCGCCAGCACTCGAGTCAGATCCAGCACGCGCACGCGGGATAACGGTCCGGCCATATTCCTCTTTCCAAAGTTCATATTTAAGAATCTGGGTCGACTATACGAACGATGAGCGTCCAAAACATCAGGGGAAGTACCTATATATGAATCATGGTCGACTATGTGAACAATATGGGCCTGTTACCTCGAAAAGGTGGCGGTTTCCTCCCCCAATCCCTTGTTCCTGAAAGAGCACCGAATGCCTGACTACACCGATATCCAATACGCCGTGAAGGACGGCGTAGCCACCCTGCGTATCAATCGGCCCGAGAAATACAACGCCTTCCGAGGCAGGACCTGCGATGAACTCATCGATGCGCTCCATAGAGCGGGATGGGACAAGTCGATCGGTGCAATCGTCCTTACCGGCGCCGGCGACAAAGCCTTCTGTACCGGGGGGGACCAGTCAGCGCACGACGGCGGCTACGACGGCCGGGGCGTGATCGGCCTGCCGGTCGAGGAGTTGCAGGGACTCATCCGTGAGGTGCCCAAGCCCGTGATCGCGCGGGTGAATGGATTCGCCATCGGCGGGGGCAATGTGCTGGTCACCTGCTGTGACTTGGCGATCGCCTCGGACAAGGCGATCTTCGGGCAGGTTGGCCCCAAGGTCGGTTCGGTGGATCCCGGGTTCGGCACGGCCTTCCTCGCCCGCGTGATCGGCGAGAAGAAGGCTCGGGAGATCTGGTATCTGTGTCGACGCTACAGCGCGCAGGAGGCGCTGGAAATGGGTCTGGTCAACGCGGTCGTGCCGCACGACAAGCTTGATGAGGAAGTGGAGAAGTGGTGTGCCGAGATCATGGAGAAGAGTCCCACAGCCATCGCGATCGCAAAGCGATCCTTCAATGCTGACTCGGACTCCATCCGCGGTATCGCATCGCTGGGGATGCAGGCGCTGGCTCTGTACTACAACACTCCCGAATCCCACGAAGGGGTGGAGGCATTCCTGCAGAAACGCAAACCAAACTTCCGCAGCAAACTATGAAATGAGCGCAGGGATCGAGCACTGCTCGCTCACCAAACGCCAGACGCTCTCGCGCCGGCATCCGGTTTAATCGAGCGCCGCTCCCGACAACTTGGCGATGCGGCTCCACCGCGCCACGTCCTGCCGCAATTGATCGGCCAGTTGCTCAGGCGTACCGGCCACCGGCTCGCCGCCCGCGTCGAGGATCTTCTGGCTGACGGTCGGGCTGCTGAGCACGGTCGTGATCGCGCGGTGCAGGTACGCCACGCGGTCGAGGGATGTGCCGGCCGGCGCGAAGAAGCCATACCAGTCGTCGTAGGTCATGTCCTTGAAGCCCTGCTCCTCAAGGGTCGGTACGCTTTTGAAGACGCCCACTCGCCGCGGGCTGCTCACTGCCAGTGCGCGCAGGCTGCCCTGGTTGATGTACCCCGCGACGGAAGAAGTGGAGGTGATCAACACCTGGACCTGGCCACCCAATACGTCGGCCAGCGCAGGCCCCGCACCCCGGTATGGCACGTGCGTCAGGTTGATCCCCGCGTCCTTCTCGAGCACGACGCCCAGCAGATGCGACAGCGTTCCATTGCCGGGCGATGCGTATGTCACCGCGTGACTCCTCGAGACGGCACGCAGGTCGGCGATGGACTTGATGGGAGAAGCTGCGGGCACAACGACTGCAATCGGCGCCGCATTGACCTGCGTGATCGGCAAGAAGCTGCGGACCGCATCGAAGCCGGGCGCCTTGTACAGCGTGGGGTTGACCGCCATGATCGAAACCTGCGACAGCAGGACGGTGTAGCCATCGGCCTTGGCATCGGCCACGTACTTTGTGCCGATATTGCCGCCCGCACCCCCGCGGTTGTCGGCGACCGCTTGCTGCCCGGTGACTTGCGCAAGCTCGTTCGAGACGAGCCGTAAGTGGAAGTCATTGCCACCGCCCGGCGGGAACGGAGACACCAGCCGGATCGGCTGACTCGGGAAGTCGCCTGCGCGCGGAAGCACGTTGGCCAGCGAAGGCAGGGCCAGCGAACTGAGCGCGGCACCGAGAGTTGCGACGAACTCGCGCCGATTCGCGACATGGTTGGAAGGCATGTGAGGTCTCCTCGTTATCGGTGGATTGATGAAGGGCCAGTCGGTGTGCTAGAGGGCGGCGAAGCCTCGACCCAGGTCGGCGATCAGGTCCACCGGGTCTTCCAGCCCGATGTGCAGGCGCACTACCGGACCGCGTGCGCTCCAGTCCGTGACGGAGCGCGCGCGCTGCATGTTGGCGGCCGTCACCAGGCTTTCGTAGCCGCCCCAGGATGCGCCGAGGCCGAACAAGGACAGGCTGTCGATGAAGCGGTCGACAGCCGCTGGCCCGGTTCCTGGCTGCAGTTCGATCGAGAGCAGTCCGTTCGTGCCGGTGCAGTCCCGCTTCCACAGCGCGTGGCCCGGGTCGGCCGGCAGCGCCGGACAGAACACGGCGCGCACTTCGGCACGCCCGGCGAGCCATTGAGCCACCTGCAAGGCATGCTGCTCGTGCATCTGCAGCCGCGGCGCGAGCGAGCGCATTCCGCGCAGCACCAGCCAGGCGTCGTCAGGACTCGCAGTCATGCCGAATGCCTCGCAGCGCTGTTGGAGGGGCTGCCACACGTCCTTCGTCGTCGAGACGGTCCCCATCGTCACGTCGGAGTGACCCGACAGGTACTTGGTGGCGGCGGTCACGGAGATGTCGGCGCCCAGCGCCAGCGGGCGGTAAAGCACCCCGCAGCCCCAGGTGTTGTCGGCGGCGACCAGCGCGCCCCGCCCGTGGGCGAATCGCGCAAGTTCCGGCAGGTCGCACATCTCGTAGACAAGCGATCCGGGGCATTCGGCAAAGACCATGCGCGTGCCGGCTTGCCAGCGCTGTTCGAGGTCGGACCCATCCGCTGCGAAGAACGTCGTGCGGATGCCGTAGGGCTCCAGGAAGCTCCTCGCCAATGCGCGAGCCGGCTCGTACACGCCATCCGACATGAGCAAATCGTCGCCGGGCTTGAGGTAAGCCAGGAGCGTGAAGCCGATGGCCGCGAGGCCGCTCGGGAAAAGGCGCGTGCGATAGGCGCCCTCCAGCTCGCTCACGGCGTCTTCAAGCGCGAAGGTGGTCGGCGTGCCGCGGGCGCCGTAGGTGAAGAGTCGCTCGCTGTCGCGCCGTGAGCGCATGTCGCGCTGCTGCGCGGTATCCGCGAAAAGCACCGTGCTGGCGCGCACCAGCGGTGGGTTCACCGCATGGCCGCCGGAAGAGACCCCATCCTTGCCCGCCTGAACCAGGCGCGTCTGCAATCCCCGGCCCTTGCGATCCGCTTCATCGGTCATGTGAGCGCTCCGCCGCGGGCAGCCGGAAGGCGGCGATCTCCTGGTCGTCGAGTTGTGCCACCAATCCCGTCTCCCACGCGAGATAGCGGCGCGCGGCCTCCTTGTTGCCATCGTGGCGATCGTGCACGAAGAAGAGGAAGTCGATGCAGTCCGCATCTGGCGGCGTGCCAGTTGTCGCTTCCACGGGCAGGCCCGCTTGCCGCCACGCGGGCAAGCCGCCTTTGAGCAGCAGCGGCTGCGGCAGCGTCTGCGGCCATTCGGTTTCCACGGCCCATCGCGCTGCGGCGTCGTCATCCGCAACGATCACGACCGGGCGGCGTTCGTCGCGCAGGGCTTCAGCCAGGCGCGGACGGATCGTCCATGTCGCCCCCGCGATGTGGGCCTTGCGGAATTCCATGCTGCCGCGCAGGTCGATGATGGCGATCTCGTGCCGATCGGCAAGACGAGCGGCTTCGATTGCGTCGATGCGGGCCGGTGCAGGCGGCGACTGCGTTGCAGTCCGCGACGGCAGCGCGAGGCCACTGGCCAGGCCTTCTTGCAGCACCCACGCCTCATGCCCCATCTGCCGCAGCCAGCTCGCCACAGTGGGCGCGCGGACGCCGTCGTCATCGAACAGCACAAGGCGGGCGCCGCGAACCCCGACGTACTGATCGAACGCCTGCATCAACTGCCCGCCGGGCGTGTGCTGCGCGCCGGGCAGGCTGCCCTGCGCGAACTCTTCGGGCATGCGGACGTCGCAGAGGTACAAGGTGCGGTCGTGTTGCGCGGCCCACTCGCGCACGGTGGCGGCGTCAACGCTTGCTGCGCTGAAGCGCGCCGCCAGCTTTCGTGCGTTGTCGCGCAGCACGGTCGTACCGCTGTCCGGCGCATAGGTTCGCGTGCCGCCGTGCTCCAGCGCATGGTCGCGCAAGTACCAGCCCTGGGTGCCGTTCTCGAGCGCGTACACCGGATTGCGCAGGCCGAGGTTGATCAGCGTCTGCGCGCCGATGATGCTGCGCGTGCGTCCGGCGCAGTTCACCACGATCGGCGTACTCTCGTCCGGCACGATCGATTTGATCCGATATGGAAGTTCGCCGTTTGGGCAGCACAGTGCCGTCGGGATGTTCATCTTGCGGAACTCGCTGAACGGCCGGCCGTCCAGCACCACGAGCTGCTCGCCCCTGGCGAGCCGTTGCGCCAGGTCGTCCGCGCTGATGCGCGGCGTGCGATAGGCGTGCTCCGCCAATTCGCCGAAGCTCTTGGACGGCAGGTTCACACCGGCGAAAAGCGCGTATCCCGCAGCCTGCCACGCGCGGGTGCCGCCTTCGAGCACGCACACGTTCGTCCAGCCGAGCGCTTCCAGGCGGGCTGCGGCCCGCCGTGCGACGTCGAAGCTATCGTGAGCGCCGCTGTCGTAGACCACGCAGCGCACGCTGTTGCGGGGGACGAGACGCCAGATGTCCAGCTCCAGGCGGCTGAAGGGCAGCGGGACGGCATAGAACAAGTGCGATTCGCCGAACTGGCCGTGTTCGCGCACGTCCAGCAGCGCGATCTCGCCGCCATCGTGCAGCCAGGCCTTGAGGATCAGAGGGGAAATCGTTGCAGTCACGATGTTTCCGGTTCAGCGGCGCGTTTGCACGCCGATATCCATCGTCTTGCAGGTGCCGGCGACCAGATCGAAGGCCGTGCGGCGGTCCAGCGTCTCCAGGGCGCGGCCATACATGTGCAAGTGACGGATCACCTGATCGCCCCGGATCTCGACAGAGTGGATGTCGTCGGGCATCAGCGCGATGCCGGCTCCCGGTGCGACCACGATGCATTCGCGCTCCCGCAAGCGCGCAATGCCCGGCACATTGCCTTCGTCGAGCCGTTCGTAGACGCGGTTGTGTTCCGTACCTTCCACTGCGGCGATGCAGGCCCAGGTCGTATGGTCGTGCGGGACGATCTTCTTGCCCGGCCGCATAACGTTGAGATAAAGCGCGTAGCTCTGGTCCGAGTCTTCCGCGATCAGGTAGCGATTCTGGTGCTCACCCGGCTCCGGTGCCTCGAATCCGGACCACAACTCGCGACGGGACGCAAGCTCCAGCAACGTGGCCAGCACCTGTTGCAGCTTCGCGCGGTCGGGGCCGCTCGTTCCGATGATGGACTTCATTCGCGCGATCGCGGACTGGACTGCCTGCGCGCGCTCTTCGATGGTGATGGACACCTGGTGCTCCTCTTGTTCCGGTGGGGAAATCTAGCCGCACTGTACGAAGCGACGCCGCCCCGATCAATGCAGTACTGTCAGTCAATCCATCAGTAAAATTGAACTATGGCCTCGCTGGACCTCGACCTGTTGCGCACCTTGTGTGCGATCGCATCGTTCGACAGCTTCGGCGCGGCAGCGGTGCAGCTCGGCCGCACGCAATCCGCCGTTACGCAGCAAATGCAACGGCTCGAGGAGCAGGTCGGCCATGCCTTGTTCGAGAAGCACGGTCGCGGCAAGCGGCTCACCGAGCACGGCAGGCGGCTGCTGGCGTACGCGCGCCAGCTCCTGGCGATTCATGATGAAGCCCTGCGCGTGGTCCAGCAGGGGGGGCTCGTCGGACACTTGCGCATCGGCGCGCCGCACGATGTGGCGGACACGGTGCTGCCGCCCTTGCTGTCGGAGGTCGTGCGCAACTGGCCCATGCTGCAAGTCAGCATCCAGGTCGGCCGCAGCCCCTTTCTGGCGGAGGCCTTGCGCCGGGGCGACATCGACATGGCGATCAGCAACCGTGCCGAAGAGGACTTCGAGGGGCTGCCGTTGCGCAGCTCTCCCACCGTGTGGCTGTGCGCGGCCGACTACCTGCACCAGCTGGGGCAACCCATTCCGCTGGTAATGGTCGACGGGCCCAGCATCTTCCGCAAGCTGGGGCAGGAGGCACTGGAGGCGGCCGGCATCCCCTATGTCCAGCGCTACTCCTCCAGCAGCCTGATCGGCATCCGGGCTGCACTGCGGGCCGGGCTGGGTGTCACGGCACGCGGGGTCGAGCAGCTCGATGCCAGCCTGCGCGTCCTCGGGCCCAACGAGGGCATGCCTGCCCTGCCCGATCTCGTCTATTCGCTCTACGTGCGTCGGCATGTGGCCAACAACGTCACGCGCGAGGTCTACGAGCACCTTCGCGCTCGTCTGCGGCCGGGCGCCGCGTTCGCCTGAGTCCGCCTAAGGCCACCCGCGGCCTGATCGACGCCAAGGTGCTCGGCGGCATGAAGCGCGGCTCAGGGCGTGTCATGGCAATTTCGGCAGACCCAATGGTGGCCCGGGCACTGGCTGATGGGGGCGTTGAGGTACCCACATCCTGCGAGCAAAGACGCCGTGCCCCTCCCCTGCGAGATCACCTAGATCCGTGCGCCAGCCGACTCCAACGCGGGCTTGACGCTTTCCAGCGCCCCGCCCCCATCGCAGGGGATCAGCGCGCCCGAGATATAGCTGGCATAAGGCGACGCCAGGAACAGCGCAAGGTTCGCGATGTCGTCAAGGCTGCCGAATCGTTTGAGCGGCACCGCGTTGCGCGCTGCCTCACGCTCGCTTTCGGATGGCGCCATCAGTTTGCGAAACCCCTCGGTACCATCGATCGGCCCAGGCGAGATGGAATTGACTCGCACGCCCTGCGCTCCCCACTCGAGCGCGAGCACGCGTGTGAGCTGGTCGACGCCGGCCTTGGCGGCGCAGGCGTGCGCCTGGTAGCGCATCGGCACGAAAGATTGCGGCGCGGTGATATTGATCACCGCCGCACCGGGCTTGCGCAGATGCGCATGCGCCTGTCGCAGCACGTGAAAGCTTCCGACCAGATCGATGTCGACCACCACGCGAAAGCCGTTCGACGACATGTCCTTGGCTTCGCACAGGAAGTTGCCCGCGGCGCCGGACACGAGGACGTCGATCGGACCAAACCGATCGACCGCCCCCTTCAGCGCCGCACCCACCGCATCGTCATCGCGTACGTCGGCCGTGGTGCCGAACACCTTCCCGCCGTGGCTGCGCAGATCGGCCGTCGCGGCCTCGACGTTCTCCACCTTGCGGCTCGCCACCGTGAGATGGGCTCCCTGGCGCGCGAACGCATGCGCGATGCCGAAGTTGATGCCGGTCGTGCCGCCGAACACCACCACATGACGTCCACTGAAATCGAAATCCACCTGCATGAGACTGACCTTCTTGTTACGCGAACTGGTAGCGCGGTGATGCGGCCGCCGGACCGCCATAGAGTGCGAGCTTGCGGCTTCCCGCGAACATTGATTGGGGCGTGAGCCCTTCGGGGTCAGCCGACAGCGCGGGACCGGCCGCGCCAGTAAGGTTCGCGCAGCACGCGCTTGAGGATCTTTCCGCTCGGGTTGCGCGGCAGCTCGGCGACGAAGTCGACCGACTTCGGGCACTTGTAGTGCGCGAGGTTTGCGCGCATGAATTCGATGATGTCGCGCGGTGTCACCGCAGAGCCGGGACGCGGCACCACGCAGGCCTTGACCGCCTCGCCCCAGGTCTCGTCGGGCACGCCGATGATCGCGCCGTCGGCCACGGCCGGGTGGCGCATCAGCACGTTCTCGACCTCGGCCGGATAGATGTTCTCGCCGCCCGAGACGATCATGTCCCTGATGCGGTCGTTGATGAACAGGTAGCCGTTCTTCAGGTAGCCGCCATCGCCCGACCGGAACCAGCCGCCGTTGGCGTTGCGGCCTTCGGGGTACGCCGCCGCCGTCGCTTCGGGGTTGCGCCAGTACTCCTTGAGGTTGCGCTCGGACTCGATCCAGATCTCGCCGGTCTCGCCCTCGGGCAGGTCTTCGAGCGAGATCGGATCGACGATGCGCAGCCGCCCCCCGCCGATCGGCCGCCCCGCGGAGCGCAGCAGTTCGGCATCGCCGCAGCGATGATCTTCAGGCATCAGGAAGGTGGCCGGCCCCGAGACCTCGGTGAGCCCGTAGACCTGCAGGAACTTGCAGCCGAAGGCTTCGAAGGCCTGGTTGAGCACCGTCTCGCTGACCGGCGATCCGCCATAGGCAATGACCTGCAGCGTCCGGTAGTCGCCCCTGCATGCATCGGGCGACTGCAGCATGAAGAGGATCATCGCCGGCACGATGAAGGTGTGCGTGATGCCGTGATCGCCGATCGCTTTGATGTATGCGGCCGGATCGAATTCCGAATGCGCCGAGGTCTGCCCGCCGGTGTAGAGCGTGAGCAAGAGCATGGTCATGCCCGCGACATGGAACACCGGCAGCGGGTTGCCGATCACGTGGCGGCTGTCGAACTCCCATTCCTTCGACACCACGCGCGAGGTCGAGATGAGGCCCGCATGCGTGAGCACGATGCCTTTCGGCAGCCCGGTCGTGCCCGAGGAATAGAGCTGCAGCGCGGCGTCGTTCGCTTCGGCCTCGACGGGCGTGAAGTCTGCCGATTGCTCCGCGTACCAGCTCTCGAACGATGGGAGACCGTCGAGCGATTGTTCCGTGCACACCAGCGTGATCACGCGCGGCAGGTCAGCCTGGCGCACCGTCGGAATGAAGGCCATGTCGGCCATCAGGAAAGGCGCTTCGCCGTTCTGCAGGATGTAGGCGATCTCCGGGCCCGACAGGCGCCAGTTCACCGGCATGCAGACCGCGCCGACCTTGCAGGCCGCCAGTGTCAACAGCAGGGTCGGCGTGTGATGCCTCGTGAGCACCGCCACGCGACTGTCGCGCCCCACGCCCATCGCCACGAACGCATTGGCGATGCGGCTGGTCAGACGCTCCACGTCGGCGAATGTCAGACGGTGGTCGCCCGTTCGGTAGGCCACTGCATCCGGCCGCTCGTGCAACTGGCGCTTGAGGCCATCGATCAGCGTACGGTCTTCCATGCTTGTCTCCGGTCCCATCTTTTCTTGTTCAAGCCGTCGGGTCGGTGTGTTCAACGGCCGGTCCATGTCGGTTCTTGCGCCTTTCGTCGAAAGAGGCGAGGCCTTCTTGCGCGATCGCTTCGATTTCGGCAACGACGCGGCCGGCCGCGACCTGCTCGCCGGTCGCCACATGCACCGCCGTGAGCTTGCCGCTCACCGGTGCGGTGTGGACGTGTTCCATCTTCATCGCCTCCAGCGTGACGATCGGCTGGCCGGCCTGCACGAGTTGGCCGATATCGGCGAGGACCGCGACCACGCGCCCGTTCATCGAGGCCCGCAGCTTGCCGTCGCCGCCGCTCTCGCCTTGGCGGGCCGAAGCGGCGCGTGTCTTGTCTTCGACGCGCAGCGCAAGGCCTCGGTACTGGATCAGCAGTGTCGCGCCGTCGCGGTGATACGCGGCACCTTCGAGCACGCCGTCGCAGACGAAGCGCACCGCATCGTCGGAGAGCGAGGCAAGCTCGACCACGAAGGTCCTGCCGTCGATCGTCACATCGAAATTCCGATGGCTGCCGAGGGTCACGCTCGCGTTGCGCACCGTGCCGCCGAGGTCGAAGCGCAGCGAGATCGGCAGCTTGTGCGGCATACGCCGCCCCGGAGGCCGATGGCGCCCGTCGCCGGTGGTTTCGTGCAGCAGCACCGATACAAGCGCCGCCGCCCTTTCGCGCGCCTGCACATCGGGTGCGAGCAATGCATCCTGGTGCTGGCCGATGAACGCCGTGGTGGCGCCCCCGGCGGCAAACACCGGGTGCAGCAGGCAACTGCGCAGAAAGGCCTGATTGGTCGTCACGCCGAGCACCACCGCATCTTCGAGGCCGGAGGCCAGCTTGCGGCGTGCTTCGTCGCGCGTGCGGCCATGGCTGATGAGCTTGGCGATCATCGAGTCGTAGAACGACGGCACTTCGCTGCCGGAACGCAGGGCGTCCTCCACGCGCAACTGCGCGGGCATCTTCCAGAGCGCAACGGTGCCACTTTGCGGCATGAAGCCCCTGTCGGCGTCCTCCGCGCACAGGCGCACTTCGATCGCGTGGCCCGAGAAGCGGACGTCCGCCTGTGCAATCGGCAGCGGCTCGCCAGCCGCAACCCGCAGTTGCAGCTCCACGAGGTCGAGCCCGGTGATCGCCTCGGTCACCGGATGCTCCACCTGGAGCCGTGTGTTCATCTCCATGAAATAGAAGTTGCCTTCGCGGTCGAGCAGGAATTCGAGCGTCCCTGCACCCTCGTAGCGAATCGCCTTGACGGCGGCCACCGCGGTCGCGCCCATGCGTGCGCGCAACTCGGCATCGACCGCGGGCGAAGGCGCTTCCTCGACCACCTTCTGGTGCCGTCGCTGCACCGAGCAGTCGCGCTCGCCGAGGTGGATCGCGTTGCCGTGTCGGTCCGCGAAGATCTGGATCTCGATGTGGCGCGGCAGGGTGATCGCGCGCTCGAGGATCACTTCCGGATCGCCGAAGGCGCTCTGCGCCTCGGAGCGTGCGCTGCGCAGCAGGCCCGGGAACTCCCTGGCCGACGACACGAGCCGCATGCCGCGGCCGCCGCCGCCGGCCGTGGCCTTGATCATCACCGGGAAGCCGATGCGCGTGGCCTCCTGCGCGAGCCGCTCCTCGCTCTGGTCCTCGCCCTGGTAGCCGGGAATGCAGGGCACGCCGGCCGCCTGCATCAGCGACTTGGCACCGGCCTTGTTGCCCATCGAGACGATGGCCTCGGGCGAAGGGCCGATGAAGACCAGGCCTGCGTCCCTGCAGGCCTGCGCGAAGTCCTCGTTCTCCGCGAGGAAGCCGTAGCCCGGGTGCACCGCATCGGCGCCGGTGAGCTTCGCCGCCTCGATGATGGCCGGGATGCGCAGGTACGACTGCGCCGGCAGCGGCTCGCCGATGCAGACGGCCTGGTCGGCCTCCTGCACGTGGCGCGCGCCGGCGTCGGCGGTCGAGTACACGGCCACCGTGCGGTAGCCGAGCGCGCGTGCGCTGCGGATCACGCGCAGTGCGATCTCGCCGCGGTTGGCGATCAGGATCTTGTGGAACGGCGTCGCGTATGAGGTTGGGGCGGTCATGAATCGGGGTCCGTGATGAATGGCGTTGTACCGGTCACTGCGTCCATGGCGTGCTCAGGGCCGGGCGACCGAGAACTGCATCTTCTGCGGCTGGCGCAGCTCGGCGTCGCGGCAGATCGAGAGCACCTTGGCGAGCACCGCACGCGTGTCCCGCGGATCGATCACGCCATCGTCAAGGACGTGCGCACTGGTCGTGAAGACGCTCATCTGGCTGTCGAAGCGGTCGATGATGCGGCGCTCCATTTCCTGCAGCTTCTCGCGGTCGACCTCGCCGCCCTTGCGCTTCATCGCGGCCTCGGTCACGTTGACCATGGTCTGTGCCGCCTGCTCGCCGCCCATCACCGCTGTCTTCGCGTTCGGCCACGAGAAGCAGAAGCGCGGATGGAAGCCGCGACCGCACATGCCATAGTTGCCCGCGCCGAACGAGGCGCCGCAGTAGATCGTGATCTGCGGCACGGTGGCATTGGTCACCGCCTGGATCATCTTCGAGCCGTGCTTGATGATGCCGCCCTCCTCGTAGGCCCTGCCGACCATGAAGCCGGTCGTGTTGTTGAGGTAGAGGATCGGCGTCTTCGCCTGGCAGCAGGCCTGGATGAAGTGCGTGGCCTTGGTGGCGCCGGCCGGGTCGATCGGACCGTTGTTGGTGATGATGGCCAGCGGAAGGCCTTCGATCTTGATGTGGCCGCAGACGGTGGCGCTGCCGTAGTTCTCGCCGAACTCGAGGAACTTCGAGTCGTCGGCGATGCGCGCGATCACCTGCTTCATGTCGACCGGGCGCTTGGGGTCCATCGGCATGATGCCCAGAAGCTCCTCGGCGTCGTAGCGCGGTGGCTTGAAGCGGCGAGGCGGCTCCAGCGGCATGTCGCGGTTCCAGTCGATGTGTGCCAGGATCTCGCGCGCGATGCGTATGGCGTCGCGATCATCCTCCGCGAGGTAGTCGCCAAGCCCGGAGATCGACGTGTGCATCACGGCGCCCCCGAGTTCCTCTTCCGTCGCGATCTCGCCCGTGGCGGCCTTGAGCAGCGGCGGCCCGGCAAGGAAGGCCCGCGAGCGGCCGCGCACCATCACGATGTGGTCCGACAGGCCCGTCTGGTAGGCGCCGCCGGCCGTCGAAGAGCCGTGCGTGACGGTGATCACCGGAAGTCCCGCTGCCGACATCCGCGCGAGGTTGCGGAACAGATTGCCGCCGGTCACGAACTCCTCGACCTTGTAGGTCATGAGGTTGGCGCCCGCGCTTTCTACCAGCTGCACGTAGGGCAGCTTGTTCTCGAGCGCCAGCTCCTGGATGCGCAGCTGCTTCGGAATGCCCATGGGCTGCAGCGCGCCGGCATCGATGCCGGAGTCGGAGGCATTGATCATCACGCGCACACCCGAGACCCAGCCGATGCCTCCGATCACGCCACCGCCGGGCACGCTCTTCTCCATGTCGGGGTTGTCCAGACCAAGGCCTGCAAGGGAGGAAATCTCGAGGAACGGCGTGCCCGGATCGAGCAGCAGCGACAGGCGCTCACGCGGCAGCAGCTGGCCCCGCTTCTCGAAGCGTTCACGCGACCTGGCAGAGGCATTGACGGTGCGCTGTTCGTAGCCGTGCACGCGCTCGATCAGCGCCAGCATGCCTTCGCGATTGGCCTTGAAGGCCTCGCTGCCTGGGGAGATGGTCGATTCGATGGTGGCCATGTTCTTGGGATGTGTGTGTTGCAGGGACTTTAGGCAGCGGGGCCCGCGCGGTCTTGCGCGAACTGGCTGATGTGCTTCGACTCAGCCGCGCAGGCGGACCCGCAGCTTGGGAATGAGCGCCGCGGGTCCATAGGACCGCTTGCTGCGCCGGAAGCCCGCAAGGCCCATGTCCTGCTCGAAGTTGAGCCAGTCGACAGGACGCGTGAAGTTCCGGCAGAAGTGCTGGAACATGTAGGGATAGATGCCGATGTGCGTATCCAGGCCCTTGGCGAAGCGCATTGCGTAGACGCGGGGCTGAAGCGCCTGCGCGAGCACGAAGCCCACGGGCAGGCCGTCCGCGAAGTGCACGAAGCCTTCGAGGCCGAGGCGCGCGGCATGGGCGATCGCCTCGATGCAGGCCTGTTCGTCGGCTTCTCCCGCCGACTTTCCCTTCTGCCTCATCCAGCCTTGCAGCACCTCTTGCGCCGCCGTGCAGTGCGATTCATCGAAGGGCTTCGCATGCAGGCGATGTGCACCGAGCAGTTGGCGGATCTGGCTGCGCTTGTGCGCCAATGCCCGGCCCGGGTAGTCGGTGAATTGCCGGGCGGCGTAGAGATAGTCGGCGTCGTCGGGCGAGTCGGTCTGGCTGAAGAGACCCGGCGGCAGCCTCTGTGCATCGCACCGCGCGAGCGGGTAGAGGCAGTCATGTCCGCGGAGCAGCTCACGCAGCACATCGACCGGCGCATCGGCCGGCGAAAACAAGGGCATCAGGTGCCGCACGCCGTCATAGGTCCGGCCTGAAATGCAAGGCCACTCGCCCGGCAGGTAGCGATAGTCGTGCGCGTCGCGGAACAGATAGAGATTCGAGAAGGTGCGATCCGACAGGCACTGCTCGGCGCTGCCCTCGCGCAGGCGTGAGAGCGCCGCCTCGATCGGCGCCTGCATCTCGAGCGCCAGCGGAAGGCCCGTCATGCGACGTCGTAGACCACCTTGCGCACGCCGGGTACCGGCGGATCGGCCGGCGGACCCGCAAAGCACTGCGCGATCGAGAGCCATTGCGTTGCACTGCCTTCCGTGCATCGCAGGTCCGCGTCGGCGAGATTGCGCCTTTGCGTGACGACGAGACAGAAGTCGAGCGCCGAGCCGCGCACCGATTCGCTCGACGCGGGATCGCCCCAGCGCCAGGCGCTGCCATCCGGTGCCTGCAGTTCGATGAAAGGCATGACCTCCGGAACCGGCAGCTTGCGATTGACGAAGGTCCAGCCGAAGGTCGTGACGCCGATGTGTGCGATGTGCCTGAGCCGGCCTGTCAGCGGACGCCGGCGGCGCACCACGTCCCATACATCCTGCCCGTGGGCCCAGGTCTCCATGAGGCGTGCGGTGGCGAACGAGCGCGCGCTCATCGTCGGGCCATACCACGGCAGGCGCGCCTTCGGGTCGAGGGCCGCGAGCACGTCGACGAGCCGTATCGCGATCGGCTCCCAGTGCGCGAGCAATGCCGCGCCGCCCAGGTGGCCGTACTTCTCGCGCGCAATGGCGCTGATCTCCTTGCCGGTGTCCAGCATGGCGTTCAGCGCGACGGTGTCGCGGGCGAAAGCCTTCGCATCCGTGGCGGCCAGCAGCGCGGTCTCGTCGAAGAAGCAGAGATGGGCGACCTCATCCCACGGCGTCCAGCCGTAGAACGCACTTTGCAGGCGCCATTGGGCGGGCGTGAGCGTGCGGCAGAGGTCGGCGAGTTCGCGGTATTCGGCGCGGAGGTCGGTGGCAGTGTCCTTCATCGTGTCGAAGGCTATCCGCAGCGGGGCGAACGGTCTTGCGCGGACTGGCTGCGCACCAGGCTGCCTGGTGTCGCTCAGCCACTGAACGCAAGCCAAACGCGGCCAGGCTGTTCTAGCCTCGGGAGGCCCTCCTTCCTCATCCCACCATGCACATCACATCCAATGCCTCGCACCTTCCCGATACGCTCTATGCGGCTTTGCAGGACGCGGCTCAGCGATACCCCGGCGTGGCGGCCTATATCGATTCGGATCAGGCCCATCGGTTTGCTGAGATGCAGGCAGCAGCCGACCTGCTTGCAACAGCCATGCTCCGCCTGGGACTGAGCCGGGGTGACCGCATTGCGATCCTCGCGTACAACCAGATCGAATGGCTGCAGCTCTTCTTCGCAGCCGCGCGCATCGGTGTCGCCGTGGTCGCCCTCAGTCCCCGATACAGGGATGCGGAGATCGAGTACATGCTCGCCGACAGTCGCGTTCGCGCCGTCTTCACCATGTCTCGCGCCGAGGACTTCGACTACCTCGCGATGTTCGAGCACTTGTCTGCACGGCTGTCCGAGCTGCGCGACGTCATCGCCATCGGAGGCGTACGGTTCCGCGAGCTGGCCGCCGTGGCGCCCGATCCGTTCCGGCTGGCCAGCGCGGCGCAGGACGTTTCGCCGGATGACCTTGCCATGGTCATCTACACCTCCGGAACGACGGGCCGCCCGAAGGGCTGCGCGCTGACCCACGCGAGTCTGCTCGCCTCCGCACGCGCTCAAGCGCGCCACACGCGCATCCAGCCGGGCGAACTGTTGCAACTCTCGAACCCCTTGAATCACGTGGGGGGAATCACCTGCGGGGTGCTGTCCCAGATGGTCGCGGGAGGAAGCTGCGAGCTGGTGCCGGTGTTCAAGGCGAAGACAGTGCTCGACATGATCCGACGCCGTCCACCGGCGATCCTGGTCGGCGTGCCGACGATGATGACGCTGCTGCTCACGCACCCCGAAGCACCGCAGATCGACCTGAATACGGTGCGGCTCATCATCACCGGAGGATCCAACGTCGATCAGACGCTTCTGTCGCACCTGCGCCAACGAATGCCCCGCGCGACGGTCATGAACCTTTACGGCCTGTCGGAGGCGTCGGGCGCCCTGGTGATGACGCCATGGGCCTGCTCCGATCGGAATCTCATGGAGACCATCGGCACCGCGCTGCAGGGGGCCGAAGTGCGAATCACGGATCCCGGCGGCCGTGCGCTCTCACCCGGCCAGATCGGCGAACTGCAGTTTCGCGGCCTGGGGGTGGTGCGGGACTACATTGGCGCCGCGTCGAATCCGGACGCATTCGCGGGCGGCTGGCTTCGGACGGGCGACCTGGGTTCGATGGATGAGCGCGGCTACATCACGTTGAAGGGCCGGATGAAGGACATGTACATCCAGGGTGGATTCAACGTGTACCCGGCCGAGGTTGAGGCGCTCATCGCCACACACCCGAATGTGCTGATGGTTGCGGGCATCGGCATTCCCGATCCCGTGCTTGGCGAGGTCGGCCGCTACTTCGTGATCCCCAAGGAAGGCTGCCAGCTCGATGCCGCGGAGATCGTCGCCTGGTGTACGGGCAAGATCGCGGACTACAAGTTGCCAAGGCAGGTCGAGCTGCGCACGCAGTTGCCGCTGACGCCAGCCGGCAAGATTCACAAGGCGCAACTGCGCGCCGAAACTGCCCAGTCCGCGATGCATTGACGCCCGGGCCGAAGACGCGCAGCGAGTTGGCACAAGCAATTCGCGAGCTCGGGCGATAAGCTCAAGCGCATCCACCAAGCACGGAGAAAGCGCGGAGTCCATGACTGAATCCACAAGCAAAGACAAGGTCGTTCGAATCGGGGGTGCCTCCGGCTTCTGGGGCGACAGCATGGTGGCCGCACCCCAATTGGTCGGGCGTGGAGAGATCGACTACCTGGTCTTCGACTATCTGGCCGAGACGACCATGGCGATCCTCGCGTCGGCGCGCGCCAGGAAACCGGAGATGGGCTACGCGACCGACTTCGTGGACATTGCGATGAAGTCGGTGCTTGCCGAAGTGAAGAGGCGCGGCATCAAGGTCATCAGCAACGCCGGCGGCATCAACCCGCAAGGGTGTGCCGACGCACTGCGGGCGCTGGCCCAGGCGGAAGGGATCGAGCTTCGCATCGCGGTGGTGGAAGGCGACGACGTCGCCGCGCAAATGCCTGCTCTGCGCGAGCGTGGCGTCACCGACATGTTCACTGGAGAGCCGTTGCCCGAGAAGGTCCTGAGCGCCAACGCCTACCTTGGCGCCTTGCCCATCGCGGCGGCCCTGGACGCGGGGGCCGAAGTGATCATCACCGGCCGCTGCGTGGACAGCGCCGTGACACTGGGCGCGCTCATGCACGAGTTCGGCTGGAAACCGGGCGACTACGATCTGCTGGCCTCCGGCAGCCTGGCCGGCCACATCATCGAATGCGGCTGCCAGGCGACGGGCGGACTGCATACCGACTGGGAGGAGATCCCGGACTGGGCGCACATGGGCTATCCGGTCGTCGAATGCCACGCCGACGGCAGCTTCGTGGTGACCAAGCCGCCGGGCACCGGCGGCAAGGTGATTCGCGCCGGCGTCGCCGAGCAGATGCTCTACGAGATCGGTGATCCCGGGGCCTATTTCCTGCCCGACGTCACATGTGACTTCCGCGAGGTGACCATCGAACAGCAGGGCGTCGACCGCGTGCGCGTCAGCCCCGCCAAGGGGCGGGCTCCCCTGCCCACCTACAAGGTCTCGGCAACGCAGCTGGATGGATTTCGCTGCGCCGGAAGCATGGTCGTGGTGGGGATCGATGCCGAGAAGAAGGCGCGGCGCACGGCCGAGGCCATCATCGAGCGCACCAGCGAGATCCTGCGCGACAGCGGCCAGGCGCCTTTCACGTCGACCTACGTCGAGGTCATCGGGTCCGAGTCGCTCTATGGACCCCATGCACGGACGCCGGCCGTGCGCGAGGTCATGATGCGCGTGGTGGCCAACCATCCGCAGAAGGCCGCGCTGGCCATGTTTGCGCGCGAGATCGCTCCCTCGGGCACCTCGTGGGCGCCGGGCACGACCAGCCCGGGCGGAGGCCGTCCTGCGGTGTCTCCCCTGATCAAGCCATTTGCCTTTCCGCTGGACAAGCGGGCAGTGCCTGTTTCGTATGTGCTCGATGGGAAGCGGCACGCCGTCGATGTGCCCGCCGAGACGGGAAACGCACTGAACGAGGATCGCGCTCCTGTGCCGTCCGCCTACGTCGAATCCGGAGAGGATCAGGAAGAGGTGCGGCTCGTCGAGCTCGCGTGGGCGCGCAGCGGCGACAAGGGGAATCTCTCGAACATCGGCCTCGTGGCACGCAAGGCAGACTGGTTGCCGCTGCTCTGGAGCCGGGTGACCCCCGAGCGGGTGCGTGCGTACTTCGATCATCTGGTGCACGGGAAGGTCGAACGCTTCTATCTGCCGGGCTCGGCGTCGATGAACCTGCTGCTGCATGAAGCGCTCGACGGCGGGGGGCCCTCCTCCATGCGCATGGATCCACTGGGAAAAGGCATGGGGCAGATGCTCCTGGACATGACTGTCCCGGTCCCGCGCAGCTTCGCGGATGAGCTGCGCAGATAGCCGGTTTCCGCCTCGTTTTCCGGCCCGATTCACCCTTTAGGGGAATTGCGGCTCAGGGGCCCACGGCGTCGAATCAACGCGAGTGATCCGATCACTCGCGAGATTCCACCCATAGGAGACGAGAAATCATGAGCAAAGCCCCCTACGAGCGTTCCGAAGTCCAGCCGGACCTGGATCGTCGCCGACTGAGCATCGCGGCACTTGCAGGCGTCGCGGGAACGGTCCTGCCGGCAGCATCGCGCGCGGCCACCGCGAGGCCATCCGAAGAGGTCGACGTCGACAACATCGCCTACCTGACGGCCGGCGAGGCGATCGCGAGGTTCAAGGCCAGGAAGCTCTCGCCGGTCGAACTGCTGCGGGCGCAGATCAAGCAGGTCGAAGCGTGGGAGCCCGCGCTCAAGGCACTCACCTACACCTATTTCGACGAAGCGCTGGAACAGGCGCGGATCGCGGAGCGCAAGTATGCGCGCGGCGAACCGGTCCGCCCGCTGGAAGGCATCACCTGCGCCATCAAGGACTATCACTCCGTCAAGGGCAAGATCACCACCTACGGCTCAAGGCTCTACAAGGACTTCGTTCCGGATCAAACCGCGCCGACTGTGGAGCGCCTTCTCGCCGCCGGAGCGATCATGCATTGCCGCACGACGACACCGGAGTTCGCGCATTCAGGCGTGACCGCTTCCTCGCTTTGGGGCGTCACGCACAACCCGTGGAACCCTGCGTATACCCCCGGCGGCTCGACAGGCGGAGGCGGCGCGGCCCTGGCCGCCGGCTACACGACCTTGTCGGACGGAACGGACGGCGGCGGGTCCATCCGCATCCCGGCTTCGATGAACGGCGTGTTCGGCTACAAGCCGCCATGGGGGCGCAACCCGAACGACCGCGAACACCCGAACGAGTGGCTGATCCACTACGGCGAACTGGCCCGCAGCGTCGGCGATTGCGCTCTGATGCAGAACGTCACATCCGGCCAGCATCCGGCCGACATGTCGTCCTTGCGGGACAAGGTGGTCATCCCGCCGACGTTCGCCGGCATCGCCGGAATGAGGATCGCGCTGTCGGTGGACCTGGGCTATTTCGCGGTCGACCCCGAAGTCGAGAAGAACACGCGCCATGCTGCGTCGGTCCTGCGTTCGCTCGGCGCCGTGGTCGACGAAGTCGACATCGGCTGGACGCAGGAAATCGAAGAGACATGGAACACCCGGTGGCAAGGTGTCTTCTATGCACTGGCAGGAAGCCTCTTGACCAAGTCGAGGAATGACGTGGACCCCTACGTGATCAAGATCCTCGAAGAAGGGAAGAAGGTCGATGTGTCCCGGTTCTACGGCCTGAACCTCGTGCGCCAGAAGATGTACGCGTCGCTCGCGAAGATCTTCGAGACCCACGATGCGCTGATCTGCCCGACAACAGCGACGACGAAGATCGTGGCCGGGCGCAGCAGCGAGGAACCGCTGGCCATCAACGGGAAGTCGGTGAACCCCTTCATCGGCTGGTTCATGACCTATCCGTTCAACCTCGTCGGCACTTTGCCGGTGATGTCGGTCCCGACCGGCTTCGACGGCCAGACCGGCGTTCCCACGGGGATGCAGATCGTCGGTCCTGCCTATGACGACCTGAAGGTGTTCCGCGTCGCGTCCGCGTTCGAAGGCGCAACGCGTCCCTGGCAGCATCGGCGGCCGAAGTTGATCGCCTAGCCTTGACACGCGCGGGTCGCGGGAGAACCATCGGGAACACCGGCGGCGCCAGCCCTGGCTGCAGAAAGAGGTGATCCATGACGTCTCTCATGTCGGACGAAGCTCCCGCCTCCCTGCAGGGCGACCTGACGGGAGGCCTGGCGGCGGACCTCGAGCAGGCTGCCGATCTCGAATCGGCTCTGGACGCGTTGCATCAGGCCTTGGCGGGCCTGGGCTTTTCATCTTTTGCCTATGGCAGGACCGCCATGCCGAGGCTGCCGGACGGAAGCCTCGCATCCCCGGTCGTGAAGACACGCTCTTTCCCGAGCCGTTGGGACCGGCACTGGAGCCATCTGTGCGACCCTTACTACAGGTTCTGCCTCAACACGACGCTGCCGCTCAAATGGATCGAGGTGCAGAGCGGCGAATGCCTGAGCGCCGGGGAGCGCGCCTGCGTCGACCATCTCAATGACAAGAACCTGCACTAGGGCATCACGATCCCGCTGCACATGCCGAATGGTTCGTTCGCCTTCGTGAGTGCGATCTCCGAAAACTCGACCACGTATCTCGACGGGTCGTCGCAGCCGACCGTCAATACGCTCTTCGCCCTGTGCCACTACTTCCAGAACACGTCGCTTCGAAAGTGGTTGTGGAACGACGCCGCCGCTTCGAAGGCATGGCTCAGCGCGCGCGAGAAGGAGTGCCTGTCCCTCGCCGCACAGGGAAGGACTTCGGACGACATCGCGCTGCTCCTGGGCTTGTCCTGCGAGACGGTGCGCTCCCACATGAAGCGTGCCATCGTGCACCTCAACGCATCGAACAGAGCGCATGCGATCGCCAAGGCGATCCAGCTTCGGCTCATCGACGTGCCGTTCGTCTAGGGCTTGCGTCGGCCTGCCTTGAAAAAATCTACTCGACGAACAGCAGCGCTGGGTCTTGCGTCCACAGTCGCGCCCAGCATGAACCGAAACGCGAACCTGCGCTGGCGCTGGCTGCCCGTGGAAGGCAGCTGGCGATATCACCTGCTGCTCGCGGCGGCGGGCATGCTGGTGCTCGGGCCGCTGGCCGGCGTGACCGCGGCGTACATGAACTTCTCGCTGGGCTTCTTCGTCGGCGGGCAGGTGCTCGCGGGGCTGCTCGGTTCGGCCGTCACCGCGGGCTATGGCGCGGCCGGCCGTCATGGCGCGAACTACATCCAGACCGCCGCGGCCTCGGTCGCGAGCATGAGCGGCTTGGGCGTGCTGCTGCAGGCCATGGCATGGCTCGGCCTGCCGCAACCGCCCGCCTGGCAAATGGTGCTGTATCTCACCTGCGTCGGCATGTTCGGCGTCGGCGTGGGCATGCTCTACACGCCGGTGCTGGTGGATCGCATGCGGCTCGCGTTTCCGTCGGGGCTCGCGGTCGCGAACATCCTTCGGGCGCTCACCGATCCCGATCTGCTGCGGCGCTCGGTGAAGCAGCTCGGCGGCGGTGCGCTGGTGGGCCTCGCGTCGGGGCTGGCCGCGAGCCGCCTGCCGCTGCTGGGTGCGATCGAGCTCTCGGCGTCCACCTTCGGTGCCGGGCTGGTGATCGGCGCGCGCATCGGCGTGCCGGCGGTGGTGGGCGGGTTGATCGGCCTCGCCCTGAAACCCTACTTCGTCGGCATCGGCTGGCTGCAGCCAGGCGATCCGCCGCGCAAGATCATGTTCCTGATCGCGCTCGGCACCATCATGGGGGCGGCGCTGATCGACCTCGTGCGGATCTTCGCGCAGGCGCTGCCGCGCGCGCGCCGCGAAGCCGCCGGCGGTTCATCTCCGCCGGCCGACGCGTGGAAGCGCGTGAACACGGCCCGCCTCGTGCTGTGGGTGCTGTCCTGGGCGATCGCCACCGTGGTCTGCGGGCACGTGCTGCTCGGCCAGCCGGTCCTCTATCTCGCGGTGGCGGTGGGGCTGGTCTTGCTGTTCGCGCTGGTCAACGGCATCTCGGTGGGCATCAGCGACTCCAATCCGATCTCGTCGGCCTTCGTGGTCACGGTGATCATCCTCGCCGCGCTCGGCCTGCGTGACCCCGGCGTGGGCCTGATGGCCGGCGCCGTGCTGCTGGTGGCGACCAGCGTGGCCTGCGACATGCAGCAGGACCGCTCCACCGGCTGGCGGCTCGGAACGCCGCGCGTGCTGCAGTTTCGCTACCAGGTGCTGGGCATCCTGATGGGCGCGACGATGGCCGTGGTGTTCGCGCGGCTCTTCATGGCGGCCTACCCGGTGCTGCTGCAGGACCAGACCGTGATGAAGGCCGAGCAGCAACCCGCCGAATGGGCCTCGGCCATGACCTACAAGCTCGTGGGCGTGCTGCGCGGCCTGACCAACGAGATGCCCCACCAGCGCACCGCGATCGGCATCGGCGTCGCGGCCGGCGCGGTGATCGAGCTGCTGCGCAAGTGGCTGCGGCCGCGCAGCTTCGTGCTCGATGCGATCGTGCTGCCATCGCCTTACGCGCTGTCGTTCGGCGGCTTCGTCAACCTGCCGACTTCGCTGTGGCTGGGCGCGGGCGGCGTGGCGGGCAGCCTGCTGGGCGCACGCACGCCACGACGCAAGGACCTGCCGCAGGACATGGGCAGCGCCTCCCTCTTCGGCGGCGGGCTGATCGCCGGCGATGCGCTGGCGGCGGTCGGGATCGGCATCGCGAGCCTCGTCGCGGCATTGGTCTAGCATGCGGGCGCATCGCATCAACAGCCAGGAAGCACAACCATGACATCCGAAAAAGTAGCACTCGTCACCGCCGGCGGCAGCGGCATGGGCGCGGCAGCCGCCGAACGCCTCGCGGCCGATGGCTTCAAGGTGGCCATCCTTTCATCGTCGGGCAAGGGCGAGGCGCTGGCGCAGCGGCTCGGCGGCGTCGGCGTCACGGGCTCGAACCAGTCGATCGACGACCTGCGCAAGCTCGTCGATCTGGCGATGAACCGGTGGGGCCGCATCGACGTTCTGGTCAACAGCGCGGGCCATGGTCCCCGCGCGCAGATCCTCGACATCAGCGACGAAGACTGGCATCGCGGCATGGACACCTATCTGATGAATGTCATCCGCCCGACGCGTCTCGTCGCGCCGGTGATGCAGCAGCAGAAGGCGGGCGCGATCATCAACATCTCGACCGCGTGGACCTTCGAGCCGAGCGCCCTCTTCCCGACCTCCGCGGTATTCCGCGCCGGGCTGGCGTCGTTCACCAAGATCTTCGCGGACACCTACGCGGCGGACAACGTCCGCATGAACAATGTGCTGCCGGGCTGGATCGACAGCCTTCCGGCCACCGAGCCGCGCCGCGATTCGGTGCCGATGAAGCGCTACGGCAAGCGCGAGGAAATCGCGGCGACGATCGCCTTCCTGGCGTCGGAAGGCGCTGCCTACATCACCGGGCAGAACATCCGCGTCGACGGCGGGCTCATGCGCTCGGTCTGATCGGTCATCACGCCCGGCGGCGCGGCGTTTTTTCGCGCCCCGATTCTGGCGGCAATGTGAGACGATTGCACCTGGTGCACCGACGAGGTTCGCATGATGCCGATCTCATGGAAGCGTCGCTTCATTCTGTTCATCAAGCGTTTCTGGCAGCCGACGAGCGCCTGCATGACCTGCATGCCGGGGAGCCTCGGCAACATCCTGAGCGCGCCCCACTGGGTTCTCGCGCTGCAGACCGGCTTGTTTACCGGCATCCTGGCGCTGGCCCTGACCTTCACGCCGGCGGTGAAGCTCTATGCGAACCGCCTCGGCAATGCGCTGCTGGTCGGGCTCCTGACGATGGTCGGCGACAGCTTCTCGCATCCGGGGCACTACGGCTTTCCCCGCCTGGAGGCCATCGTGACGGGGATCGTGTCCGGCCTGCTCGCGCTGGCCGGCTCCTATCTGTTCGAAGACCGCGCGCGGCGGCTGCGGGCACTCTGGGCGCGACTGCGCGGGCGCGAAGCGCTGCGGCGCTGAACGCTTTTGCTCAGTGCGGCAGACCGGGCTCGCCGAGCAGCTGCAGGATCGCCACCCGCACATGCTTCTGCATGGTCGAGACCGCGCGCCTGTCGCCGTTGAGGTGCCTGAGCAGGCACTGCTGGAACAGGCCGTCGAACACCGCATAGGCGACGCCCGGCGGCACCGTGAGCGGCCGGCCGCCCAGCTCGGAGAAGCGCACCATGACGCGCCAGATCATGCGTTCGAGGCTCTTGTCGATCTCGGCCACGTCGGCGCGGAAGGCGTCCTCGAACAGGGACTGCGAGCGCAGGTCGTACCACAGGCGGTGCAGCGGCGCCTCGTCGCGCACCGTGGCGCCGAGCGCATCGAGGAAGCCTTCCATCAGTTCCTCGAAGCGGGTGGATTCCTCGACCACCTGGTCGTAGCGCTTGACGCACACCGCCTTGTACTGCCGCACGCTGCACAGGATCAGGTCCACCTTGTCCTTGAAGTAGTAGTGCAGCACGCCGTGCGAGTACTCGGAGTTCTGCGCGATCTCGCGCAGGCTGGTGCGCGCGTAGCCGAGCGATGCGAGCGTCTGCAAGGTCGCTTCGCCGAGCTCGGCGCGGCGCTGCGAAAACTTGTCGACCTGAGAGCGGGAAATACGGTCCATCGGCAGTGTGGAAATCGTGAGGGCCCTCGGTGTTTACCCGAGGTGTGACGCTCGAAAAGATAGCACACGAGACGTGTTTTGACACATGCCCAGTTTTTTCTTGACACCTGTCAAGTCGACTCCTAGCATGGCCTCCGCTTCGTTTTCCAGATCCACGAATCACAACCGGAGACAAGACATGACGAAGATCGACCTGACCGGCCGCAAGGCCCTGGTCACCGGTGCCGCGCGCGGCATCGGTGCCGCGATTGCCAAGGCACTGACCGACGCCGGCGCGTCGGTGATGATCGGCGACGTGCTCGTCGATCTCGGCAAGGAAACCGCACACACGCTCGGCAGCGGCGGCGCCACCGCCCGCTTCGTGAAGCTCGACGTCACGAGCGACAGCGACTGGGAAGCCGCCGTCGCCGCCACGGTGAAGGAACTCGGCTCCTTCGACCTGCTCGTCAACAACGCCGGCATCGAGATCACCTCGCTAGTGATCGACGTCAAGGCCGAGGACCTGCGCCGCATGTTCGACGTCAACGCGGTCGGCACGCTGCTCGGCATCAAGCACGCGTTCCGGGCGATGAAGCCCGGCGGCGCGGCAGGCCACGGCGGCTCGATCGTCAACATCGCATCGGTGGCCGCGACGATCGCCTTTCCCGCCATTGCCGGCTATTCGGCCACCAAATCCGCGGTGGACCGCATGACGCGCATCGCCGCGAACGAGTCGGGCAAGCTGGGCTACGGCGTGCGCGTGAACTGCGTCTATCCCGGGCTGGTGCCGACCGAGATGGGCATGAAGCTCGCGAACGACATCGTGGCCGCGGGGCTCGCACCGAGCGTCGACGCGGCCGTGGCGGACGTGATCGGGCAGACGCCGCTGGGGCGTCTCGGCGAAGTCGGCGACATGGCCGATGCGGTCGTGTTCCTGAGTTCCGACGCCGCGCGCTTCATCACCGGCATCGGGCTGCCGGTCGACGGCGGCATGGGCATGTAGCCAGCTCTTCCGCATCAACAGGAGACACGCATGAGCAGCAGCAAGAAACCCGTGGTCGTCTATGGCGCGTCCGGCTACACCGGACGGCTGGTGTGCGAATACCTGCGCGAATACGGCATCCCGTTCATCGCGGCCGGCCGCAACGCCGAGAAGCTCAACGATGCGATGAAGAGCCACGTGCCAGGCATCGAGACCGCAAGCTTCGAGGTGGCCGAGGTGCAGCACAGCACCGAGGCGCTGACCAGAGTCTTCAGCGGCGCGTCGGTGGTGCTGAATACCGTCGGTCCGTTCGCGAAGTTCGGGCCTGAGGTGGTGCAGGCCTGCCTCGCGGCGAAGTGCCACTACACCGACACGACCGGCGAGCAGGACTGGCTGATCACGCTCGAGCGCGAGTACGGCGCGCAGTTCGCGTCCGCGGGGCTGCTGCTCGCGCCGGGCCTCGCGCAGATGTACACCACCGGCGAGATCGCGGCCCAGCTGTGCCTCGAAGCGCCGGGGCTCGACACGCTCGACATCGCGGTGTTCTGGGGCGGCAGCCCGACGATCGCTTCGACCCAGACGATCCTCGTCAACGCCGCGACCTCGAAGGCCTACTACCTCGAGCAGAAGCAGTACGTCGAATGGCCCGCCGACGCGGGCCTGTACCAGGTCGCGATCCCGGGCCAGCACGAGCTCGCGCTGGCGCTGCCGTGGGGCGGCACCTCCCACCCGGTGTGGTTCAAGCGCGATCCGCGCGTCGCCAACGTGAAGGTGCTCGGCGGCGTGTTCAACCGGCCGCTGATGCTGGGGGTGCCGCAGATCGTCGCCGCCGCATTGAAGGCCACCGAGGGCATGAACGACGACGACCGCTACGCGGCGCTGGCGCAGACGGCTGCGAGCGTGATGAACACCATGCCGCCGCGCGAGAACCCGCGCCTGAACCGCTCGCTCGACTCGGTTTACGCCTCGGGGCCGATGGGCCGCGCGCATTGCGTGATCCACGGCCATTGCAACTACAAGCAGACCGGACTGCTGCAGGCCTATGGGGCGTACTCGCTGCTGCAGCAGCCGCCGCGGCGTGCCGGCTTCGCGTCGGGTTGCCAGGCTTTCGGCCACCGAGAACTGCTCGGTGCGCTGAAGACCTTCGGCCTGGTGATGGACCCGGTGTTGACCCGGTCCTGATCGCAGCGTGGTTGCGTCATGCGGCTGACCGACTATCTCGACAAGGGCGCGCAGCTCGGCGCCGATGCGCCCTGCCTGACCATGAACGGGCAGGACCTGAGCTATGCCCAGGTGCAGCGCTTCAGCCACCGGGTCGCGCGGGCCTTGCAGCGCTCGGGCATCGCGCCGGGCGACAAGGTCGCGGTGCTGTCGGGCAACGACGCGCATGCCTTCGCCTGCGTGTTCGGCATCTCGCGTGCCGGCGCCGTGTGGTGCCCGATCAATCCGCGCAACGAGGCGGCCGAGAACAGCTACGTACTCGATGCCTTCGACTGCGCGGCGCTGATCTTCCACAGCGCCTTCCTGCCGATGGTCGAGCAGATGCGCTCGCAGCTGCCCAAGCTGAAGACGCTGGTCTGCCTGGACCGCGCGTGCGCGATCGCTCCCGCGTGCGCCGACTGGCTCGAAGGCGTCCCCGACGAGCCCGTGCAGATCGAGCCGCCCGACGACGTCGCGATGATCGCCGGCACCGGCGGCACCACCGGCCGTCCCAAGGGCGTCATGCTGACCGGCCGCAATCTGGAGACGATGTCGGCACTGACGCTGATGGGCTATCCCTTCATCGGCCGGCCGGTCTATCTCGCGCTCGCGCCGCTGACGCATGCGGCCGGCGTGCTGTGCCTGCCGGTGATGACGCTCGGCGGGCGCATCGTGATCCTGCCCAAGCCCGACATCGGCGATTTCCTCGCGGCGATCGAGCACCACGAGGTCACGCACACCTTCCTGCCGCCGACGCTGATCTACATGCTGCTCGCGCACGAAAAGCTGGCGGCGACGAAGCTCGATTCCCTCCAGTGCTTCTGGTATGGCGCGGCGCCGATCTCGGCCGCGCGGCTCGAAGAGGCGCTCACCAGGATCGGACCGGTGATGGCGCAGCTCTTCGGCCAGACCGAGGCGCCGATGATGATCTCGATGATGCATCCGCGCGATCACTTCAAGGCCGACGGATCGGTCGCGCGCGAGCGCCTCTCGTCGGCGGGCCGGCCGGGCCCCCTGGTGCAGGTGGCGATGATGGACGCCGACGGCCGCCTGCTGCCGCGCGGCGACACCGGCGAGATCGTGGTGCGCAGCTCGCTCGTGATGGCCGGCTACTACAAGGACCCCGAGGCCACCGCCGAAGCCTCGCGCCACGGATGGCACCACACCGGCGACATCGGCTACCTCGATGCCGACAACTTCCTCCACATCGTCGACCGCGCCAAGGACATGATCATCAGCGGCGGCTTCAACGTCTATTCGGTCGAGGTCGAGCAGGCGCTGATGCAGCACCCCGACGTGCAGGACAGCGCGGTGGTCGGCCTGCCCGACGACAAGTGGGGCGAGCGCGTGGTCGCGGTGCTCCAGTTGCGCGCGGGCAAGAGCGTCGATCCCGCGCAGATCCAGGCGTTCGTCAAGACGCGCATCGGCAGCGTGAAGGCGCCCAAGCAGGTCGAGATCTGGCCCGACCTGCCGCGCTCGAAGGTCGGCAAGGTGCTGAAGAAGGAGGTGCGCAGCGCGCTGCTCGACAAGCGCAGCGGCGCGGCGCAATGAGCCTCAGGCGCCGGCGTGTTCCTCGCCGAGCGCGCGCGCCTGCAGGGAGATGTCGATCAGCTTCAGCTTGCTGGCGTAGTAGTGATCGAGCCGCCATTCCTCGAGGATGGACAGCGCCAGCTCGAAGGTCTCGTAGTCGAGCTTGTAGAGGCATGTGACATCGAACGAGGTCTCGCTCTGCAGGGCCAGGACCAGACGGACGAGCGCACGCGATGATTCGCTCTGCGGGTCGCGCTCGATCCGCTGTCGTGCAATCTTGATGGCATTCATCGAGCATCTCCTGGTTGAACCTGTAGCGCAAAAGCATAAGGACCCGGGGCCCGCGTGCCAACGCCCGGCCGTCGGTTCCTTGATCTGGGGCAATCCCGGGCCCAGGTTGCCCCCGTCCGCCGCCTCAAAGCGGCTTGAGCCGCTGCAGCATCGTCGGGATCAGCTCGCTGACGGTGGGATGGATCGGCACGCTCGCCGCGATGCTGCGCACGTCGGCCCCGGCGCTCGTGATCGCGATCAGCGAGTGGATCACCTCGTCGGCCTCGATGCAGACCAGGGTGGCGCCGATGAGCCGCATCGAATCGGCATCGACGAGCACCTTCATGAAGCCGCGCGTCTCGGAGCGCTCGCGCGCGCGGCCCACGTTCTTCATGGGCATGAGCCCGACGAGCACACGCCCGCCGCGTTCGCGTGCCTGCTGCTCCGAATCGCCGATCCGCGCAAGTGGCGGGTCGACGTAGAGTGCGTAGCGCGCCACGCGCTCGTCGACGCTGCGCGCCTCGCCATCGAGCAGGTTCGCGGCCACGATCTCGTGGTCGTTCCACGAGGTGTGCGTGAACGCGCCGCGGCCGTTCACGTCGCCCAGCGCCCAGATGCCGGGGACGCTGGTGCGCAACTGGCTGTCGACGCGGATGAAGCCGCGCGCGTCCAGCGCGACGCCTGCGAGGTCGAGCCCGAGGTCCTCGGTGTTGGGTTGCCGGCCGACGGCCACGAGGACGTGCGTCGCGGCGCGGCGCTCGCGAAGCGGTCCGCACGCGAAGCCCACCACCACCGGCTCGTCCTGGTCCCCCGCCTCGAGGCCGAAGCAGCCCGAGCCGAGCTCGAACCGGACGCCTTCGTCTTCGAGCGCCGCGCGGACTTCCGCCGCGGCCTCCGGATCTTCGCGCGGGAGCAGGCGATCGGCCATTTCGAACACGGTCACCCGGCTGCCCAGGCGCCGGAAGATCTGCGCGAACTCGAGGCCGATCGCGCCGCCGCCCACGATCGCGAGATGGGGCGGCAGCGCCTCCAGCGCGAGCAGCGTTTCGCTGGTGAGGAAGGGAACGGCCGAATTGCGCGCCCAGTCCGGCACCACCGGGCGGCAGCCGACGTTGAGGAAGATCTTCGGCGCCTCGAGCACGCGCTCGCCCACCACGAGGGTGTCGGGCGCGGTGAAGCGTGCATGGCCCGAGACGAGCTCGAGTCCTGCGGTCTGCGTCAGCCACTTTTCAAGGCCGAGCGTCGACTGCCCGACGACGCCGCGCATGCGGGCCATCACGCGTGCGAAATCGATGGCGACTTCGCCGCCGATGGCCACGCCGAAATCCGCCGCCCTGCGCGCCAGCGCGGCGACACGCGCACTGGCGACCAGCGTCTTGGTCGGCGTACAGCCGGTGTTGACGCAGGTGCCGCCCAGGCGGTCGCGCTCGATGAGCGCGGTCCGATGGCCGGCCTGCGCGAGCCGCACGGCCAGTGCGGGCCCCGCCTGGCCGGCCCCGACGACCAGCGCATCCCAATGTTCGGGGGTCATATGCTCTCCTTCGTGTTCAGCGGGGCCGGGTGCGGCACTCAGCCGATCGCGCGCCGCTCGGCGCTTTCCCGCCCGACGCGACTGCGGTAGCTGCCCGGCGAGGTGTTGAACCACCGCTTGCACGCGCGATGGAAGATGCTCTGGTCCGAGAAGCCGAGCAAGTAGGTGGCCTGGACGAGCGAGACCTCCGGTTGCCGCAGATAGCGCTGCGCGAGTTCACGGCGCGTGCCGTCCAGCAGTTGCTGGAAGGAGGTGCCCTCTTCCTGCAGGCGCCGCTGCAGGGTGCGAGCGGTGGCGGCACGGGGTGCTCGCCGTCGAAGAGCTCGAAGGCCAGGCGCCAGCCCGCCGGGACCTCTTCCAGCCGCACATCGCCGGCCTCGGTGACGATGCGCAGGTAGCGCGCGAGCCGCTCCAGGCCGGCGAGCAGGTTGGGGCAGGACATCATCGCGTAGCCCAGCACCTCGAAGCTCGCGAGCTGGGCCATGCACGGCGCGGTCAGCGCAATGTGGGGATTGCCGGAGCGCTCGGCGGCGAGCTCCCACAGATGGTTGAGCTTCTCGGTCTCGACGCGCGCGTCGGAGCGGCCCAGCAGCGCGGGATCGATCGCCAAAGCCTCGAACAGGGCGCGCGGGTCCAGCCCCTGCGACTCGAGCATGCTGGCGATGCCGCCGACCCATGCAGCGGACGTGGTGCGCTTGCTGCCGTTCATCGTTGTCTCCAAGGAAGCGATCCGGATTGTGCTGCAAAGCCAAAAAACTGGCCGCGACGGTCACTGACGCCCGAGGGGCCTCTTCCTACGATGGACGCCCTTTCAAGGACTGCCCACCATGCCTCCCCGCCCCTGGCTCGCCAGCTATGCCGGCTTCGGAATCCCGGCCGACATCGACCTCTGTCCCCATCCTTCGGTGGTGCACATGCTCGACGGCGCGATGACGCGCCATGCCGCCCGGCCGGCCTTCCGCGCCCTCGGCCAGACGCTGAGCTATGCCGACGTCGACCACGGGTCGGCCGCGTTCGCCGCCTGGCTGCAGCATGCGCTCGGCGTGCGCAAGGGCGATCGCATCGCGGTGATGGCGCCCAACCTGCCGGGCTTCGCGATCGCCTTCCTGGGCATCGCACGCGCCGGCGCGGTGCAGGTCAACGTGAACCCGCAGTACACGCCGCGCGAGCTCGAGCACCAGCTCAACGATTCGGGCAGCGAGACCATCGTGATCTTCAACGGCGCCACGCCCACGCTGGCCGAGGTGCTGCATGGCACGCGCATCCGCACGGTCATCACGATGGCGCCGGGCGACGGCTGCGGCGTCGAGCTGCCGGGGCCGGCAGTGGACGAGCGGCTGGCCGGCAGCTTCTCCTTCGCGGAGGTGCTCTGCCGTGGCGCCGCGATGCAGCGCCAGCCGGTGGCGCTGTCGCCGTCGGACCCGCTCTTCCTGCAATACACCGGCGGCACCACCGGCCTGTCGAAGGGCGCGTGCCTGTCGCACGGCAACCTGGTGGCGAACACCGCGCAGTTCCGGGCCTTCCTGCCCGACGCGATGCGGCCCGGCGAGGAGGTCATCGTCACCGCGATCCCGCTCTATCACATCTTCGCGCTGATGGTGAACTTCATCACCTACTTCTCCATCGGCGCGGAGAACTGGCTGGTGCCGGATCCGCGCGACATGGACGGCTTCGTCGACGTGCTGAAGGCCGCCCGGCCCACGGTGTTCATGGGCGTGAACACGCTCTATGCCGGACTCACGATGCATCCGCGCCTCGGCGAGGTGGACTTCTCGCGCCTGAAGCTGGCCGGCGGCGGCGGCGCGGCAGTGCTCGCCGCGACCTCGGCGAAGTGGGAAGCCATCACGGGCACCTTCATCCGCGAGGGCTACGGGCTGTCGGAGACCAGCCCGGTGCTGTCCTTCAATCCCGGCGGCATCGATGCCTTCTCGGGCACGACCGGCCTGCCGCTGCCGGGCACCGACATCAAGCTGCTCGACGCGGACGGCGCGGAGGCGGCACCCGGCGAGCCCGGCGAGGTCTGCGCCAAGGGACCGCAGGTGATGGCCGGCTACTGGAACCAGCCCTCGGCCAACGCCGAGGCATTCACCGAGGACGGCTACTTCCGCACCGGCGACGTCGGCGTGTTCGACGAGCGCGGCTTCCTGCGCATCGTGGACCGCAAGAAGGACATGGTGATCGTCTCGGGCTTCAACGTGTTCCCGAACGAGATCGAGGCCGTCGTCGCCGCCTGCCCCGGCGTGGCCGAATGCGCCTGCATCGGCGTGCCCGATGCGAAGACCGGCGAGGCGCTGCGGCTCTTCGTGGTCCAGGCGCCCGGTGCCGCGTTGACCGAGCAGGACCTCATCGCGCACTGCCGCGCGCACCTCACGCGCTACAAGGTGCCGAGGCTCGTGACCTTCGCCGAGCGCCTGCCCAAGAGCACGGTCGGCAAGGTGCTGCGCCGCGAACTGCACCACATGGCTTGAAGAGGCGGGCTTGGCTTTCGCCTGCTCCTTTGGGAAGATATGTCGGCCGTACTCGGCAGCCCGTCCCCGATGCACGAGCGCCGAGCATCGTTCCATGAAATGGGGAGGTTCATGCTTCAGGCACGTATTGCTGCCGGTCTCGCGCTGATGTTCCTGGCCCTGCCCGGCCTGTCCGGCTGCGCCGGCGCACCGTCGATCCCGCTGGCCGGCGCGTACTTTCCCGCGTGGCTGCTCTGCGCATTGGTCGGCGTGCTGGGTGCGGCGCTTGCGCGCGCCCTCTTCGTCATGAGCGGCGTCGCGCAATTGCTGCCGCTGCAGCTCTTCGTGTGCACGGCCATCGGCGTCGCTGTCGCGGCGCTGCTCTGGTGGGTCTGGGTGGGCCTGTGACGAGGAACGCCAGCCGGTCGGCATGGGGGCGGCGCCTGGCGCTTTCGCTGGCCATCATTGCGGTCTGCATCGTGGTGGCGGTCGGTGTCAATGTGGCGAGCCGGCCTTCGACCGATGACGCGACCATCGATGCCGACATCGTCCACGTGGCGGCGGCGGTGGGCGGCCGCATCATCGAGCTGCCGGTGCGCGAGAACCAGCAGGTGCACAAGGGCGACCTGCTGTTCCAGATCGATCCCCTGCCCTACAAGCTGGCCGTCGCGCAGGCGCTCGCCAATGTCGACGTGGCACGCGCGGCGCTCGATTCGCAGCGGCGCGTCGTCTCCACGCAGCGCTCGGCGGCCGCGACCGCGGCCGACCAGACACGCCGCGCCACCACCAACCTGGGCCTGACCGAGCGCACCGAGGAGCGGCTGCGTCCGCTGGTCCAGAAGGGCTATGTGCCGCAGCAGCAGCTCGATCAGGCACAGACCGCGCGCCAGGACGCCGCCACGTCGCTGCGGCAGGCCCGGGAGCAGGCACTGGCCGCGGAACGGGCAGTCGCCGACGATGCGGGCGGCGTTGCCGCGGTGGCGGCGGCCGATGCCGCGCTCGCCATCGCCAGGCGCGCGCTGGACGACACCACCGTGCGCGCACCGCACGACGGACGCGTCGTCGGGCTCACGGTGTCGGCGGGCGAAATGGTCGTGCCGTCGCAGTCGCTGTTCACGCTCATCAACACCGAGGAATGGTTTGCCATTGCCAACCTGCGCGAGACCGACCTGCACCAGGTGCAGGAAGGCCAGTGTGTGACCGTCTATTCGATGGTCGATCGCCGCCAGCCGATCCGGGGGGTGGTGGACGGCATCGGCTGGGGCGTGCTGGCCGACGACCGCGTCAACCTGCCGCGCTCGCTGCCCTACGTGCAGAGTTCGCTGAACTGGGTGCGGGTGGCACGGCGGTTTCCGGTGCGGGTGCGGCTCGAGGAACCGCCGCCGGCGCTCACGCGTGTCGGCGCCAGTGCGGTGGTCGAGGTGGGGCATGGCGCCGCCTGCCGCTGACACGACCTCATCCGCCGCGACGGATTGGCTGCACCTGCTGGCGCCGGAACCGGGCCGGCTCGAATTCGCGGCCCGCCTCGCGCTGGTCTGCACGCTGACCGTGATGGTCACGGTGCTCTACGGCACGCCCGAACCGGCACTCACGGCCTACGTGGCCTTCTTCCTGGTCAAGCGCGATCGCGCGAGCAGCCTGCTCCTCTGCGTCGCCGCCGCACTGCTGATCACGCTGCTGATCGGCTTCGTGTTCGTTGTCGCCAATGCCACGCTGGAGCGGCCGCCCTGGCGGGTCGCGAGCATGACCGTCATCGCCTTCGGGCTGCTGTTTCTGGTCTCGGCCAGCAAGCTCGGTGCGGGCGGTGGGATCTTCGCGCTGATCGTGGCCTACGCGCTGGATGTGCTCGGCCGCGTGCCGTTCGGCGAACTCGCGACGCGCGGGCTGCTGTATGCCTGGCTGTTCGTCGGCATCCCGGCCGCTGTGGGTGCGGTGGTGGCGCTGCTGATCGCGCCCTCGCCGCGTCAACTGGTGCAGCGCGCGCTGGCACATCGGCTGCGGCTGGTGTCGGCGATGCTGCGCGGCGGCGATGCGCAGGCCGCGCACGCCTTCGCCGACCACGTGCGTGAAGGCGACGGCGAAGTCCGGACCTGGCTGAAGCTCGCGGGCGCCGAGCGCACTTCGCCGGCATCGGAGATGGCCGGGCTGCGGCAGGCGGCCGGCAGCACCGCCGCGCTGATGTCGCTCACGGCCTTCGCCTTGCAGACCCCGCAGGCGCAGCCGCCGCTGGAGGCGCGCGAGGCGATCGCGCGCTCGGTCGACGCGAGGGCGCAGGAGATCACCGGGGGCCGCCTTTTCGCTCCCGGGCCCGCCGCGGCGGACCTCGCGAACACCTTGCCTGCGGCCACGCTGGCCGCGCGCGTGCAGCGCGCCTTCGAAGCCCTGCTGGCCCGCTTCACCCGACCCGCGCAGCAGGTCGCACCCGCTGCGCAGCCGGAACGCGGCGGCTTCCTGCGGCCCGATGCCTTCACCAACACCGACCACGTCCGCTTCGCGCTCAAGACCACCGGCGCGGCGATGTTCTGCTATCTGCTCTATTCGCTGCTGAACTGGCCGACCATCCACACCTGCTTCATCACCGTCTTCATCGTGTCGCTCGGCACGGTCGCCGAGAGCGTGGAGAAGCTCAGCCTGCGCATCGCCGGCGCCCTCGTGGGTGCGGTGCTCGGGCTGGTCACGCTGCTCTACGTCGTGCCCTCGCTCACTTCGATCGGCGGGCTGATGGCGGCGGTGTTCGCGGGCACGCTGCTTGCGGCCTGGGTCGCGGCCGGCAGTCCGCGCATTGCCTATGCGGGCTTCCAGATCGGCTTCGCGTTCCTGCTGTGCGCGGTGCAGGGCCCCGGCCCGTCGTTCGACATGCTGACCATCCGCGATCGCATCATCGGCATCCTGATCGGCAACCTGGTGGCCTACGTCGTGTCTGCCCATTTCTGGCCGCTCGGCGTGGCGCAGCGCATCGAATCGGGCATCGCGGGCCTTCTCGAGCGCATGGCTGCAGAGACGCGCGGCGGTGCACGGCCGACCGAGGCCGCCGGCGAATGGCTCGGCCGCCTGGGCGCGATCGAGTCCGATCTCGACATCGCGCGCTACGAGCCGGATTCGGTCCGGCCCGCCGACGAATGGCTGGCGCATCGCCGAGGCGTCGTGCGGCAGCTCGGTGCACTGCAGGAGCCGCTGGCATTGCTGGCGAGCGAGAGTGAGCTCTGCGCCTTCCAGCCGCGGCTGGACCGCATCGCGGGCGCACCCGTCGATGCGCCGGAGGCATCGCCGATGCCGGACATGCACGATCCGCTCGCGGCGCTGGTGGACCAGCGGCTTCATGACCTGGAAACTGCGCTTGCGGCGTCGGAGCCGAGCGATACGGCACGCGTCGAGACTTCGCCGGAGAGGCCTCATGCGGCGGCGTAGCGCGTCGATGCACCTCGCAGCGGCTTGCCTGCTGGCCGCCTGCGCCGCGCCGCCGGCCGATCTCGCGCCGCCTTCGCCCGACCGGCCGTGGCGTCCCTCGGTCGATGCGGCCGGGAACATCCGGCCCGCCAGGACGGCCGGCGAATCGGGCGGCGCGGCGGTGTCGCATGTGCTGCCGCCCAACCCGGCGCTGGGCGTCCTGCCGCCGGCGCCGCCGACCATCGATGCGGACCATGCCTACACGCTGCCCGAACTCATCGACATCGCGCAGTCCAACAGCCCGCAGACGCGCGTCGCCTGGGCCACCGCGCGCGCGGCCGCTTCGGCGGTGGGCATCGCGCGGGCGGCCTACCTGCCGCATCTGTCGGCCAGCGCGATCGGCGGCTACCAGCGCTTCAATTCGCAGAACTCGACGCTCGGCATCGGCGTGAACAACAACCTGTCCGGCAGCGGTGCGGTGGGTGCGCTGGCGCTGCAATGGCTGCTCTTCGATTTCGGCGAGCGCGATGCGGTGGTCGAGGCGACCGAGCAGCTCTCGTCGGCGTCGAACATCGTTTTCACCTTCGCGCACCAGCGCGTGATCCACGACGTGAGCCTGGCGTTCTATGCGCATGCCGCCGCGCGCACGCATGTCGACGACGCGGAGAAGGCGCTGGTCAACGCGCGCGAGATCGAGGCCGCCGCGCAGGACCGCTACAAGCATGGCGTCGGCACCGTCATCGACGTCGCGCAGACGCACCAGGCGACCGCGCAGGCGCAACTCGCGCGCGTGCAAGCGCAGGGCGCGGCGCAGACCACCTACGTGGCGCTGCTCTCGGCCATGGGCATCTCACCGCTCACGCGGCTCCAGGTGGCGGATGTATCGGGCCGCAAGCTCTCCGCGTCGATGGCAGAGCCGGTCGAGAAGATCGTGTCCGAAGCCCTCGCGCGCCGGCCCGACATGCTGGCCGCGTATGCGGCGCAGAAGGCGAGCATGGCCAAGGCGGCCGCGGCCGAGGCGGCCTTCAAGCCCAAGGTCTTCGCCTCGGCCGTCGGCACCTACGGCACGGGCCGGCTGGGCGTGACGGCGCTCCCGTCGTTCGACCAGCAGTCGATCACCAACAACGTGACCAGCCGCGGAGCGGGCGGATCGCTGCTGTTCGGCGTCTCGGTTCCGCTCTACGACGGCGGCCTGCGCAACTCGGCCCGCGAACAGGCCCGCGCCGACGTGGACAAGGCGATGGCGGTGCTGGACAAGACGCGCTCGGACGCGGTCCTGCAGATCGTGCAGGCACAGGATGCGCTGCAGACCAGCCTCGCCGCCTTCGAGGCGGCGACCGCGCTGGACGCCGCAGCGCGCATCACCTTCGATGCACGCCTGGATGCCTACCGCCACGGCGTCGGCACGGTCACGGAAGTTGCCCTCGCCGACACGCAATGGCTGCTGGCCCGCAATGCGGCGGCCGATGCGTACAGCCACGCGCTCTCGGCGGCGGCGACGCTGGCCTTCGCGACCGGTTCGCTCGGTGCGGCGCTGCCCTAGATTGGCCGCAGCGAAGAAGGCGGCGCCACGGACTTATTGCTGTCGCTGGAAAAGGGCGCGGATTTTTGCAGTCTGCGCAATGCGCCACTCCTGAATGGGTGGTTTTTCTTCCTGGTCCCGCGGCACAAACTTCATCGCACAGGGCAGCCATCCATCGCGCTGCCCTGAATGGCCAGAGTCCTGTCAACCCCTTTCCGAGGAATTCACATGAACCCGAACCACAACGCCAAGACCGTCGCCCTCGTGACCGGTGCGTCCAGCGGCATCGGCGCGATCTACGCCGACAGGCTGGCCCGACGCGGCCACGACCTCATCCTGGTGGCGCGCAGCGCGGACAAGCTCAGGACGCTGGCGGCGAAACTGCACGCCGACACCGGCCGCAGGATCGAAGTGCTTGCTGCAGACCTGACGCGCAAGGAAGACGTGCTGCGCGTCGAGCAGGTGCTGCGGTCCGACGACCGGATCGGCATCCTCGTGAACAACGCCGGCATCGGCGCCACGAGCACGCTCGTCGAGTCCGACGCCGATCGCCTGGAGGAAATGATCCAGCTCAATGTGACGGCGCTGACGCGCCTGACCCGAGCGGCCGCGCCCGGCATGATTCGCCGTGGCACGGGCGCCATCATCAACATCGCCTCGATCGTTGCGCTGACGCCGGAACTACTCAACGGAACCTACGGCGGCAGCAAGGCTTTCGTGCTTGCCTTCACCCAATCGCTGGCACACGAACTCGGCCCGCATGGGATCCAGGTTCAGGCCGTCCTGCCCGGCGCCACGCGCACCGATTTCTGGGAGATCGCAGGCACGCCGGTCGATGCACTGCCGGAGCAGATCGTCATGAGTGCCGAGGACCTGGTCGACGCGTCGCTGGTCGGCTTCGATCGGAAGGAACTGGTTTCCATCCCCGCGCTGCCGGATGTCGGCGACTGGGAGCGCTTCGAAGCCGCACGCCAGGTCCTCGCACCCAATCTCTCGCACGCCAGCGCGGCGCAGCGCTATCGCGTCTGAACCTCTTGCAGGAAGTATTCGTCCTTCTCTCCCACAGGAGCGACGTAGTGCATCGCGCTTTTGGCCGCCTCGATGCCCTCCAGCCGGGCAATCATCCACGCGGCCAGATACTGCGACGCCAGGCAGCCGCCCGCGGTCGCGACATTGCCTTTGGCGACGAACGGCTGGTTCAGGACACAGACGCCGGCCTCCTCGACCCACGGCTTCGTGATCAGATCCGTGCAGGCGGGCACGCCGTCGAGCAGCCCCAGCTTGGCCAGGATGAGCGTGCCGGAGCATTGCGCACCGAGCAGTTGCCGGGACGGGTCGAGCCGCAGTCGGGCCATCAGCGCCGGGTCGGCGACAACTTCGCGCGTCTGCCTGCCACTGCCGACAGCGCGGCAAAAATATAGTTTCCCCCTGCCCATTCGGTGAGCATCGCAAGGAAAGCCAATCAGGAAGCGGCTCCGGCGAGATACGCATCGAGTTATCCACAGAGTCATGCACCGGCGAAGGGGAAAACCGGGGCTTGACGGCTCAAGAAGAAGCTCGAACATGCCCGACCACTTCATGGAGGCGCTCCATCGCCGCGTCGCGGATACCGAGTTCCCTGAGCTTGCGCACGGTCGCATCGAAGTATTCACTACAGGTTCCGAGCACGCCGCGTCCGCAGTTGATGAGGCGTGCGGTCTCCTGCAGCGACAGCTTTCCGACATAGCGCTCATGCCGTCGATCGACGACGAAGACCAGCGCCGGCACGGGCGCCGAGTCGACCCACGCGGTCACCCAGCGTGCCTCGTAGGTGCCCCAGGTCATCTCGCGGCGCCACAGGATGGCCGCCTCTTGGCTGACCTTCGATGCGGGAATGCGCAACAGCACGCCGTTGCAGGAGCCTCCCTTGTCGAGCGCGAGCATCAGGCCCGGGCATTCGGGCGTACCACGGCCGACGAAATTGCGGATGCAGAAGCTGCGATGCCAGCCATGGATGCGCGCCTTGAATTGGCCGTCGTGCTCCAGCGCAGGGTTCCACATCAACGAGCCGTAGGCAAAGACATGAAGCGGATCGCCGGTACGGTGACTGCTCAGGATTCGTTCCCGCGTTCCCTCGAATTCCGCGTGGGTACGCATCCTGAAGCCGGCGGGAGCGCTTGCCCGGGCGTTCGCGAGAAAGTCGGCATGCGACAGCCGCTCGCGCATTCCGAGCGCAGCCGGGTCCAGTTCAATTGGCATCCCATGAATCTACGAAACGGCGCGACAGACAGACACCTCCGCCGAAGCAATAGGCCATTGCGAAACGCGCAACGAGCGGCATCGGCTTCGGATGTGCAGGGGTATCATCCCGCAGCACTTCAGTCGGGAGGGCCTGCAAGCATGGACCGCATTGCCGCAATGACCGCCTTCGTGCGTGTGGTGGAGGCCGGCACCTTCACCAAGGCAGCCGACACGCTCAATCTTCCCAATGCCACGGTCACGCGACTGATCCAGAGCCTCGAGGAAGACCTCAAGATTCGGCTACTCCACCGGACCACCCGGTCGGTCACGGTGACGGCCGAAGGCGCCAGCTACTACGAGCGCGTCGTGCGCCTCCTCGCCGAACTGGCGGACATCGAATCGTCCGCGAAGCAGTCGGCCGCTTCCCCTTCCGGAAACGTACGGATCGAGACCGCCGCCGGCTTGGCCGCGCTGGTCATCGTGCCCGCCCTCGACGAGTTCTACCGGCGCTATCCGCAGGTGCAGGTCGAACTCGGCGCCACCAACCGGCAGGCCGATCTGGTGGCTGAGGGCATCGACTGCGCGATCCGCGTGGGCGAAGTCACGGACCAGTTCCTTGTTGCGCGCCGTGTCGGCGAGTTCCGCTTTACCACCGTCGCGACGCCGCAGTTCCTCGCGGCGCATGGAACGCCCGCGAATCCGCAGGACCTCTACGCATTGCCGACCATCGGCCTGAGTTCGTCACGCGCGGGCAAGCCGCTGCCGTTTCGCTTCAGAAAAGGCGAGGAACGCCTCGAACTCTCCCTTGCGCATCGGCTGGTGGTGAACGACACGAACGCCTATCTCGCCGCGGGCACCGCAGGGCTCGGCATCATCCAGGCGCCCACGTATGGCGTGGAGCCCGCGCTGGCCGACGGCGGCCTGGTCACGCTCTTCGAGGACTGGACGATCGACCGCATCCCGGTCAACGTGATCTACCCGCCGAACCGCTATCTCAGTGCGAAGGTGCGGGTGTTCATCGACTGGGTCGTCGAGCTCTTCGAAGGCCACGAGTTCCTCCAGCGACGGCCCCGGCCAGTCCGCTAGGCAGAACTGCGGCGCGTCACCATCAGCTTGGCCGTCAACTCCTGCACGACGTCGCCCCGCTGCGTCAGGGTCTTCGAGCGCAGCACGACCATGCCCCGGTCGGGACGCGAGCGAGACGGGATCAGTTCGACCACCTCGCTCTCGACATGCAGCACGTCGCCGGGCCGCGTCGGCGCCTTCCACTCGATTCCACCGCCGGCTCCGATGATGCCGTTGGCGAGACGAGGCCCGCCGGTGACGAGCAAGCGCATCGTGAGCGCGGCGGTATGCCAGCCGCTGGCGGCGAGCCCGTCGAAGAAGGTGCCCTGCGCCGCGGACTCGTCGAGATGGAAGGGCTGGGGGTCGAACTCGCTCGCGAAGCGCTTGATGTCCTCGGTCTTCACCTCGTGGCTGCCGGTCGTGAACGTGTCGCCGACCTTCAGATCGTCGAAGTAGAGAAGGGGCTGGGTCATGAGTTGCTCCTCGTTGGGTCGGCGCTCAATCTAAGCCGACTCGCCTCGGCGCGGAAGGGACCTCCCTGCAACGGTCTTTTGCGGGATCCGGAATGCTCGATTGTTGAGACTCCGCGAAAAGCGTTTTGGCCGTTTCGCGCTGTTTCTTCTCCGCTTCGATTCCTACATTGCGATATCGATATTCGACGACTCTCTGGCGGAGATCCTCATCATGACCACGAAGATTGAAGGCACCGATTCCCCCGTCGCGGCGAACCTCGCGAAGCGGCGCAAGTGGCTGACCGCGGTCGGGGCCGTCGTGGCCGTCGGCGCGCTCGCCTACGGCGGCTACTTCGCGGTGTCCGCAAGCCGCCATGAGTCGACGGACAACGCCTATGTGCAAGGCAACATCGTGCAGATCACGCCGCAGGTCAGCGGCACGGTGATCGCCATCGGCGCGGACGACACGGATTTCGTGAAGGCCGGTCAAGACCTGGTGCTGCTCGATGCGGTCGATGCACGGGTGACGCTGGAGCAGGCAGAGGCCCAGCTCGCTCAGACCGTGCGCGAGGTGCGCACGCTCTATGCCAACAACGGCACGCTGGCAGCGCAGGTCAGGCTGCGTGAGGCGGACGTCGACAAGGCGCGCAGCGACGTCGCCAAGGCCGAGGACGATGCGCAGCGGCGCACCGCCCTCCTGCGCGATGGCGCGGTGAGCAAGGAAGAGTTCAATCACACCAACGCGCAGCTCGCTTCGGTGCGCAGCGGCCTGGTTGCCGCGCAGGCCGCCCTGGCGGCCGCGCGCCAGCAGCTCGCCTCGAACCAGGCACTCACCGACGGCACCACCGCCGAGACGCATCCGAGCGTGCTTCGGGCCGCCGCGCGGGTGCGCGAAGCCTTCATCGCGCTTCACCGCACCGCCTTGCCGGCGCCGGTCGACGGATACGTCGCCAAGCGCGGCGTGCAGGTCGGACAGCGGGTTGCGGCCGGAACGCCGCTCATGGCGGTGGTTCCGCTGCGCAGCGTCTGGGTCGATGCCAATTTCAAGGAAGGCCAGTTGCAGAAGCTGCGCATCGGGCAGGCCGCGAGCCTTCAGGCGGACTTCTACGGCAAGAAGGTCGACTACCGCGGCAAGGTGGCCGGACTGGGTGCCGGAACCGGCTCGGCCTTCTCGCTGCTGCCGGCGCAGAACGCCACCGGCAACTGGATCAAGATCGTGCAGCGCGTGCCGGTGCGCATCGAATTGCGGCCCGACGAGCTCGCGGCGCATCCGCTGCGCGTCGGCCTCTCGATGGACGTCAGCGTCGATGTGCGCGACGCCACGGGCAAGACGCTGGCCGATGCGCCGCGCGTCCAAGCCGTGGCGAGCACCGCTGTCTTCGACGACCTGCTGCACAACGCCGACGAACGGGTGCACGACATCGTTGCGGGCAACAGCCCGACGCATGCCACCGCAGCCGCAGCACCCACGGACGTGCGCAAGGTGGCGGGGACGCCGAAGGCGCCCGCCGCGGTGTCCGCCCTCTGAGCGCGAAGGAAAGCTGCGCCATGTCCGCCGCACCGCGCCCGCTCTCCGGCGTCCCGCTCGTCCTGGGCACGCTCGCACTCTCGCTGGCCACGTTCATGAACGTGCTGGACACCTCCATCGCCAACGTGTCGTTGCCCGCGATCGCCGGCAACCTCGGTGCGAGCCCGAACCAGGGCACGTGGATCATCACCAGCTTCGGGGTCGCCAATGCGATCTCGGTGCCGCTGACGGGATGGCTGGCGCAGCGCGTCGGCGCGGTGCGCCTGTTCACCGCGAGCGTGCTGCTCTTCGTGCTCACCTCGTGGCTGTGCGGCTTCGCGCCCACGCTGGAGGCGCTGATCGTCTTCCGCATCCTGCAGGGCCTCGTCGCGGGGCCGATGATCCCGCTGTCGCAGACGCTGCTGCTGTCCACCTATCCGCCGCAGCGCTCGGGCACCGCGCTGTCGATGTGGTCGATGACGACGCTGGTCGCGCCGGTCGCGGGGCCGCTGCTGGGCGGATGGATCACCGACAACGTGTCGTGGCCGTGGATCTTCTACATCAACGTGCCGGTGGGCGTCCTCGCTGCGGCCGTGACCTGGGCCATCTACCGCCACCGCGAGACGCCCACGCGCAAGCTGCCGATCGATGCGGTGGGTCTCGGCCTGCTGGTGCTGTGGGTCGGCACGCTGCAGGTGCTGCTGGACAAGGGCAAGGAGCTCGACTGGTTCCACTCGCCCGCCATCGTCGCGATGGCCGTCGTCGTGGCCATCGGCTTCGTCGTCTTCCTCATCTGGGAACTGACGGCCGAGCACCCGATCGTCGACCTGCGGCTCTTTGCGAGCCGCAACTTCGCCATCGGCGTGATGACGCTGTCGCTGGCCTGGCTGGTCTACTTCGGCAACGTGGTCCTGCTGCCGCTGTGGCTGCAGCAGTACATGGGCTACACCGCCACGGCGGCGGGCTTTGCGCTGGCGCCGGTCGGCGTGCTGGCGGTGCTGCTCTCGCCATTCATCGGGCGGATCCTGCCCCGCGTGGACCCGCGGTGGATCTCGACGACCTCCTTCGCCGTGTTCGTCGCCGTGCTGCTGATGCGCTCGCAGTACACGCCGCAGGTCGACCAGTGGTCGATCATGGTCCCGACCTTCATCCAGGGCGCGGCGGTTGCGTGCCTGTTCACGCCGCTGGTGGCGGTCATCGTCTCGGGGCTCCCGCCCTCGAAGATCGCGTCGGCCACCGGCCTCAGCAACTTCGTGCGCATCACGGCGGGCGCCTTCGGCGCCTCGATCACCACGACGCTCTGGGACAACCGCGCGACCCTGCATCACGCGCACCTGACCGAGTTCTTCACCTACGCGAGCCCCGATGCCGCGGATGGATTCGCCGCGCTCGGCAAGCTGGGTCTCGATGCGCAGCAGGCCGCGGCGCAGCTCAACCGGTTCATCGACCAGCAGGCCTTCACGCGCGCGGCGGACGACATCTTCCTGGGCTCGGCCCTGCTGTTCGCGCTGCTGATCGCGGTGGTCTGGCTGACCCGGCCGGCGCGATCATCGGCACCGGTCGATACGGGCGGTGCGCATTGACGCTCGCGGCGCCGGTCGCCGAAAGCCCGTCTTCTTCGCCACGGTAGCCAAGGGCCCGCTGTCACACTCCTGCCACAACCCGCTGCCATCATGTTCGGTTTCGCGGGTGCGAGTCCGCCCGTCCAAAAGGAGGTCCCATGACTTCAATGATCAGGCGGGCCACCGCCGCTGTCTTGATGGTCGCGGCACTCGTGCCGGTTTGCGCCTTCGCCGAAGAGGCCACGGGCGCCGGCGCCAGCTTCCCGGCGCCGCTGTATTCGAAGTGGGCCTCCGACTTCAACAAGGCCACCGGCGCCAAGATCAACTACCAGTCCGTGGGTTCGGGCGCCGGCATCAAGCAGATCGACGCCAAGACCGTGGACTTCGGCGCCTCGGACATGCCGCTGTCGGACGACGAGCTCAAGAGCAAGGGCCTGATGCAGTTCCCCACCGTCATCGGCGGGGTGGTGCCGGTGGTCAACATCCAGGGCATCAAGGCCGGCGAGCTCAAGCTCAGCGGCCAGGTGCTGGGCGACATCTACCTGGGCAAGATCGCCAAGTGGAACGATGCGGCCATCAAGGCGCTGAACCCGTCGCTGAACCTGCCGGACGCGGCCATCGCGCCGGTGCGCCGCGCGGACGGCTCGGGCACCACGTTCCTGTTCACCAACTACCTGAGCAAGGCCAACCCCGAGTGGAAGGCCAAGGTCGGCGACGGCACGGCCGTGAACTGGCCCACCGGCGCGGGCGGCAAGGGCAACGAGGGCGTTGCCGCGTTCGTGAACCGTCTGCCCAACTCGATCGGCTACGTGGAGTACGCCTACGTCAAGCAGAACAAGATGAACTACGCCCAGATGCAGAACAAGGACGGCCACTTCGTGTCGCCGGACGATTCGGCCTTCAAGGCGGCTGCGGCGGGTGCGGACTGGTCCAAGAGCTTCTACCAGGTGCTGACCGACCAGGCGGGCAAGGAGTCGTGGCCGATCACCGGCGCGACCTTCATCCTGATGCACAAGACGCAGGACAAGCCGGCGCAGGCGACGACCACGCTGAAGTTCTTCGACTGGGCCTACAAGAACGGTGACAAGACCGCCGGCGACCTGGACTACGTGCCGATGCCCGACAAGGTCAAGGGCGTGATCGCCACCGCCTGGGGCGACATCAAGGACGCGTCGGGCAAGCCGATCCCGTTCAAGTAGAGACCAGGCTCAGGCTCTGCGCAGGAGCCACGCGATCGCGCCGACGCCTGCGAGGACGGCAAGGAGGGTCAGGACGAGATCGGCCGCACCGGTGCCCTGCGGTGCCTCGGCAGCCGGGCCGTGCCGGGCTGCCGCACTGCGGGTCGACGGCGTCGGCGCGGCGCTGGAGAAAGGCGTGAACATCGCGCCGCCCGATTCCGCGCCCTCTTCGCGACGGACCGGATCCGGCGGCACGGGCCCGCTGCCTGCGTCATTCGCGGTGTTCGACAAGGGATGCGGCGACACCCATGCCTGCGCCTGCGCGGGCGCGCTCGACTGCTCCGGTTCCGGCGCCACGGCGAGCGTGTTGAAGTCGACCTCCGCACTCCACGTTGCCGACGACGCACACAGTGCGATCAGGGCCGCGCCGAGCGCGGCGGTGGAGAGAAGGCGTTGCATGGGTGAATGTGCTGTCGGAAAGAGCGGGCCATTCTGGAAAGCGCACATGACAGAACCATGACCCCATCCGCGCGCTGCCGACGCCACAATGCGGGCGATGGACGAAATCACAGGACTCTTTCCCATCCCGTTCATGCGCTCGCCGCAAGTGCTCGGGCCTGCGCTGGTGCAAGGACTGGTCGGTCACTTCTCGTCGCTCGCAGTGCAGGACAACAACTCTTCGGCCAAGCTGTCTCACACCGCGATGCTGCAGCCCGGCGACAGCCCGCTGTTGGTCGAATGCGCGGGCCTGATCACGCCCCGGCTGGCGGACTTCGGCGCGCTGCTCTTCGGCGAGCGCATCGGCTGGTCGATCAAGGAGATGTGGGTCAACGTGCTCCACACCGGTGGCCGGCAGGCGATGCACAACCACGCGAACAGCTTCGTCTCCGGCGTGGTGTACCTCACGCCCACGCATGAGGATGCGCGCACCGTGTTCATGAAGTCGCCCGGTGGCCACGACTTCGCCTTCCGCAACGACCACGCGGGCACGGCGCCCGGCCCCTACAGCGCGGACAAGTGGATCAGCCCGATGCCCGAGCCCGGCGACATGGTGCTCTTCCCGAGCTACCTGATGCACGCGGTGCCGCCGAACCCCGGCGAGCGCCGCGTGACGATGGCGTTCAACGCGATCCCTTCGCGGCTGGACTCCTGGGGCTACAAGATCAGCTTCGGCGGCTGAGCGATGCGCCATCGCGTCGCCTGCATGCTGATGGTGGGCTCCGGCTTCGCGGGCCTCGGCTACCAGATCGTGTGGACGCAGCAGAGCGCGCTGTGGCTCGGCCATGAATCGGCCGCGGTGCTCGCGGTGGTGGCGGGCTTCTTCGGCGGCATCGCGCTCGGCACCTTCGCGGTCGGGCCGCGCGTGGTTCGCAGCGCGCGGCCAGAGCGCTGGTATGCCGCGAGCGAAGCACTGATGGCGCTCTGGAGCGTGGCGCTGGCGCTGCTGCTCGCGCCGGTCAGCCAGATGCTGCTCGATGCCACGGGTCCGCAGCCGACGCCCGCGTGGCAGTGGACCCTCGCCTTCTTCGGCACCTTCGTCGTGCTGCTGCCCGCGACCGCCGCCATGGGCGCGACGATGCCCGCGATGGAGCGCGTGATGGCGCGGCTCGGCCACGAGAGGCGCAGCATCGCGGCGCTCTATGCCTGCAACACCTTCGGCGCGGTGCTGGGCGTGCTCGGCGCGGCGTTCTGGCTGGTGCCGCAGTTCGGCCTTGCGCACACCGCCTTCGTGTGTGCCGCGCTGAACCTCCTCTGCGCGGCGGCGGCGTTCTCGCTCGGCCTGCCCGGGGGACGCGATGCCTCCACGGCGATTCGTCCCGCCGGCACGAAGCTGCCGGGCATCCTCGCCGCGACGGGCCTGCTCGGCATCGGCTACGAAGTGCTGGTGGTTCGGGTGCTGAGCCAGGTGGCGCAAGACACGGTCTACACCTTCGCGTTGCTGCTCGCGGTGTATCTCGCGGGCACCGCGATCGGCGCGGCGATCTGGCACCGGCTGGGCGGCGGCGAACGCGATCCGGCACGGGCGCGCGATCGGCTGCTGTCGCTGCAGGGGGCGGCCTGCCTCGTCGGCACGCTGAGCCTCTGGGGTGCGGACGGATTGCGGCGGGCCGTGGTCGAAGCGCTGGGCACGGGCATGGCCTCCGCGCTCGCATCGGAAGCGGCGCCCGCCGTCGCCGCCTTCCTGCTGCCGACGATGGTGATGGGGGCGCTGTTCAGTCATCTGGCGGCGCAGGCTCGTGCAGAGGGCCATGCTTTCGGCAAGGCGCTGGGCTTCAACACGCTCGGTGCGGCCGCCGCGCCGCTGCTGTTCGGTGTGGTCCTCTTGCCTGCGCTGGGCCCGAAGCTCGCGCTGCTGCTGGTCGCGGCCGGCTACCTCGCCCTGACGCTGCCCGGTGCGATCTCCAGGCCGCCCTTCTGGCTGCCGGCGGCCGCATTGCTTGCAGTCGGATGGATTGCGCCGCGGCTGGCCTTCGTCGAAGTGCCCGAGGGCGGGCGCATCGTCAGCTATCGCGAAGGCGCGATGGCCGCGGTCAGCGTGGTCGAGGACGCGGCCGGCGTCGCGCGCCTTCGCATCGACAACCGGCAGCAGGAAGGCAGCAGTGCGACATTGCCGGCCGATGCGCGGCAGGCGCTGATCCCGCTGCTGCTGCATCCGGCGCCGCACCGTGCGTTGTTCCTCGGGCTCGGCACCGGCGTGACGGCCTGGTCGGCCGCGCACGACCCCGCGCTGCAGGTGGACGCGGTGGAGCTGCTGCCCGAAGTGGTCGCATCGTCGTCGTTCTTCACCGAGGCGCTCGAACGCGGAGCGCCCGATCGCCGTCCCCGGGTGATCGTCGCCGATGCGCGCCGCTATGTGCGCACCGCCGCACAGCGCTACGACGTGATCGTCGCGGACAACTACCACCCGGCGCGCAGCGGCACCGGTTCGCTCTACACGACCCAGCATTTCCGCGCGATACGCGAGCGGCTTGCCGAAGGCGGCGTGTTCTGCCAATGGCTGCCGCTGCATCAGCTCGACATCGAGACCTTGCGCAGCATCGTGCAGTCGTTCATCGCGGCGAATCCGCATGCGCTGGCGGTGCTCGCCACCTTCAGCCTCGAAACGCCGGTGCTCGGTCTCGTGGCGCGCGCGGACGACCGTCCGCTGGACCTGGCGGACCTCGACCCCCGGCTCGCGGCCAAGGCGCTTCCGGTGCGCCCCGAGGCGCTCGGCATGGCGGATGCCTTCGGCGTGCTCGGCAATTTCATCGCGGGACCTTCGGCGCTCGCGCGTTTCGCAGGAGCGGCGCCGGCGAATACGGACGACCACCCCGTGGTCGGCTACAAGGCGCCCCGCATCACCTACGCGCCGGATTCGCTGCCGCGCGAGCGCCTCTTCGCGCTGCTGCGCGAGCTCGACGTTACGCCCGCCGATGTGATCGGCGCGGATGCCGCCGCGGTCCGCGCCGAGCGCCTTGCCGCGTACTGGCGGGCGCGCGACCGCTTCCTCGACGCGGGCCAGTCGGTGCGGCCGCTGACCGATGTGCGACGCATGCTCGCGCAGGTGCGCGAACCGCTGCTGTCGGTGCTTCGCATCAGCCCGGATTTCCGCCCGGCCTACGACCCGCTGCTGCGCATGGCGGGTGCGCTGGCGCGCACCGATGCGGGCGCGGCGCGCACGCTTCTGGAAGATCTGCAGCACATCCAGCCCGCGCGCACCGAGGCCGTGCTGGCCTTGCGCCAACTCGCCGGGCCCGCGCCTTGAGCGCAGCGCCGTTCGTCGCCTCGATGCGCGCGGTGTCACGGCGCGGTCATCGCCGATCAGTACTTTCGGCTGCACCAGCGGCGGGGGTGAGGGACCTCATGCGGCTGGTCCTTGCCCGCCCAACCTGATGGAGCCACGCTGATGAAAATCCAATTCACCAAGAACCAGCTCGCCCTCGCTGCGGTCGCGACCGCCGGTGCCGCTGGCCTTCTTGGCATTCCAAGCGCCGCCAGCGCCGGCGGGAAGCCCGCCGGCACCTACGTGACCGGCGACTTCCACAACCACACGACCTGTTCCGACGGCTCGATCTCGATGCAGAAGCTGGTCAAGAAGGCCACCGACACCCAGGACACGCCCTGGGGTCTCGACTGGTTCGTGCAGGCCGGCCACGGCGGCAACGGCAATCGCAATTGCACGCTGGCCGAGGACGAAAGCCTCGGCACGCCGGCCTATCCGTACACCGGCCAGGCCCCCACCACCACCTGGACCGCCACCATCGGCGCAGCCAACCTCAAGGGCCTGAACGGCGGCGTCGGCGGCAACGGCAACATGTGGCGCTGGCAGTCGATCCAGGAGTACCAGTACCCGATCCTGGAGTACCTCGCCCGGCTGCGCGACCTGCCGCTGTTCATCGGCGTCGAATCGGTGTCGGCGGGCCACGAGCACGTGTCGACCTCGGTGATCACGGGCCAGATGCCCAAGTCGATCGATCAAGCAAAGCTGCCGACCACGCCGGGCTACACCCCGCTCGGCAATGCCACCGCGATGGCGCAGTGGGAGTACTGCTTCGATCGCGCCGATGCCGACACCGGCCGCGGCAACACCGTGGTCGGCGGCACCGTCGGCAACAACTGGAACTGCTCGGTGCCGGGCAGCCTGAACGCCGCCGATCCGAGCTGGAACGCGACCGCGCAGAAGCTGATGCCCGCGAGCGGCGCCGGCACCGGCACGCGCGGCCACGCGAAAACCGTCGAGGCGATGAAGTGGATGGCGCAGTTCCACCCGAACGGCTCCTACTACGTGCCCTCGCACCTCGAGCGCGCCGGCCCGTTCAACCCGGACGGCAACAACGGCTTCAACATCGAGCACCTGCGCGACTTCAACAACGCGGCGCCCAAGTCGGCCTTCGGCTTCGAGACGCAGCCGGGCCACCATGCGTCGTCGGATCGCGGCGAGTACTTCCCCAAGCGCAACAACATCGGCGGCGTGCTGGTCGACTCGGTCGGCGGCACCACCTACGGCGGCACCGGCGTCTACGGCGCGCAGGTCGGCGGCGTGTGGGATGCGCTGCTCGGCGAGGGCCGCAACTACTGGTTCTTCGCGAGCTCGGACTGGCACAACCGCGGCATGTTCGGCCCCGATGACCGCCGCTCCACGCAGGACTTCCTTCCCGGCGAATACCAGCGCGACTTCGTGATGGTGCGCAACGGCAAGGGCAACGGCCAAGCCGAGGGCCACGAGAAGAACGGCAAGGACGACCTGACGCCGCAGTCGATCGTCGACGGCTTGCGCAGCGGCAACAGCTTCACGACCACCGGCCAGCTCATCGACCGGCTGGCGTTCGTGGCCTGCGCGTCCTATCCGCGCGGCCGCTCCACGCCGGCGCTCGATGCGGGCGGCAACGCGGTGGTCGAAGGCCTGGCCTTCGCTGCCGCGTTGCAGAACACCGACGTCGACCGCGACGAGTGCGCGACGATGGGCGAGAAGCTCGTGGTGCGCCCCGGCGCGGAGATCATCGTCTCGGTCGTGGTGCGCGATCCGTCGGGCACCAACTACTCGCCGTACAGCTTCCCGAACCCGTCGCTCGCGCAGATCGGCATCAAGCAACCGCTGAACAAGCCGGTGCTCGACCACATCGACGTGATCCGCGGCATGGTCACCGGCTACAGGAACCCGGCCGATCCGTCGCAGTACGCCGGCGAATGGCCGCGCGACTGGCTGACGAACCCGAACCTCGCCAACGTGCCGGCGGCGGCCAAGAACACGACGGCCGCGGTCATCAAGACCTTCAACAGCGCGAACTGGAAGACCGCGCCGGGCGACTTCCGCCGCATGGTCTTCCGCCTGCCGGGCACGGTGACCACGTCGCAGTACCTGCGCCTGCGCGGCACCAACATGCCGCCGAGCGTGCCGCACGAGACCGACGCCAACGGCAACCCGCTGCCCGACCTCGCGACCAATGCGAGCAACGTCGCGAACCTGATGATCCCGTGCAACGACGCCGCCTGCCCCGATCACCTCGCGGTGAACAACGGCCAGAAGTACGTGAGCTACGACGTCGCCGCGTGGTCCGACCTCTGGTTCTACAGCAACCCGATCTATATCGAAGTCCGCGGCGGGGTGACGGTCGCCGGCGTCAAGTAGGGAGTGGCACACAGGCATGGCAAACACGCCCGGCTGGCTGCGCGAACCGCTGCTTCACTTCGTGCTGCTCGGCGCGGCGCTCTTCGCGGTGGACCACTACCTGGTCTCCCGCGAGGACGACCCGCACACCATCGTCGTCGGCGCGGAGGTCGACGAGGAGGCCCGCCGCCTCTTCGCCGCGTCGCGCGGCCGCGAGCCGAACGCGGATGAACTCAAGACGCTGCGCGAGCGCTGGGTCGACAACGAGGTGCTCTACCGCGAGGGCCTCGCGCTGCGCGTGGACCAGGGCGACCCGGCGATCCGCGAGCGCGTGATCTTCAAGGCGCTCAGCGTGGTCGATGCCGGCGTCAAGCTGCCGCCGATCGACGAGAAGGTGCTGCGCGACTGGTTCGAGCGCAAGCGCGCGAAGTACGACGAGCCCGCGCGCTACGACTTCGAGGAAGCGGTGGTCTCGCCGGACACGACCGAGGCGGCGCTGCGCGGGTTCGTAGGCGCATTGAACACCGGCACGCCCGGCGATGCCAAGGCGGGCCTGCGGGTCTTCAAGGGCCGCCCGCGCGCGAACCTCGAGCAAAGCTACGGCGCGGACTTCGTCGCGGCACTCGAGGCCGCAAAGCCGGGCCAGTGGCTCGCCCTTCCGACCCGGGACGGCCTGCGCGCGATCCGGCTCGATGCGGTCACGCCCGCGAAGCCGGCCGACTTCGAGAGGCTGCACGGCGTGGTGCTGCAGGACTGGACCGATGCGACGCTGGCCGATCAGCGCACCGCGGCCGTGCGCACGCTGGCGCGCAAGTACAGCATCCGCTACGAGGGCGCGAAGCCGTGATGGCCTGGCTTCGTCGGCTGATCGGACTACCCTCGCGCAGCGGCGCTTCGGGATTCGCCTCCGGAGCGGCCGCGCGGCTCATCCTCGCGGCGCTCGCGCTCGTCGCGGTGACGGCGCATGCGCACGAGATGAGCATCGCCGAGATGGAGCTGCGCGAAGTCTCGCGCGGCGAGTTCATCTGGCAGTGGACCGCGACCGACCGGCGCGCGGGGACCGAGGACCTCACACCCGCGTGGCCCGAAGGCTGCCGCGCCGACGACGCGAACGCGCTGCATTGCGGCGAGGCCGGCCTCACCGGGCCGCTGTCGCTCGACGGCGTCGGCAAGCGCTACTCGGCGGCACTCGTGAAGATCACCTGGCAGGACGGCCAGTCGCGCGTGTACACGCTCACCGCCGGGCAGCCGACGGTGCATCTCTACGGCTCGGCGGACGACAAGCGAAGCCGCTGGGAGATCGCGTCCGCCTACACCGTGCTCGGCATCGAGCACATCCTCACGGGCTGGGACCACCTGATGTTCGTGATGGGCCTGCTGTTCCTCGTGGGCTTCAACCGCCGGCTGCTGTGGACCATCACGGCCTTCACGGCCGCCCACAGCATCACGCTGGCCAGCAGCGCGCTGGGCCTGCTCACGCTGCGGCCGCCACCGGTGGAAGCGACCATCGCGCTCTCGATCATGCTGGTGGCCGGCGAGGCGCTGCGCGATCGGCAGACGCTCGCGCGCCGATGGCCGGCGCTGGTGGCCTTTCTTTTCGGGCTGGTGCACGGGCTCGGCTTCGCGGGTGCGCTGAAGGAAATCGGCCTGCCCGACAAGGACCTCTGGGTCGCGCTGCTCACCTTCAACGTCGGCGTGGAGATCGGCCAGCTCATGACGGTGGCCGCGGCGTGGGTGGTCTATCGCGCGGTGCGGAACATGCCCATCGTGCCGCTGGCGCGCCGCGCGTCGCTCTATGCCATCGGGACGATGGCCGCCTACTGGTCGCTCGCGCGCATCGTCGCGATCCTCGCCTAGGGCCCTCGGCGTCACCGCAGCGTCACCTTCGGCCCCGATAGTTTGCCCGCGCGTGAGCGCCTCGCGTGCTGCTCACGACCAATCCCGAATTCCATCAATGACCCGGAGGGCAACTCATGTCGAAACACCGCTTCTCGCTTCTTTGCGCGCTGACGATGGTCGCCGCAGGCATCGGACCGATGTACACCCCGGCGCACGCGCAGAATGACGACCACCGCGGCCCTCCCGAGCCGATCAAGGTCAAGATCATCGGCTTCAACGACTACCACGGGAACCTGCAATCGCCGGGCACTTTCGGTGTCAACACGGTGGTGCCGGCGGCGCAGCGGCCCGCGGTGGGCGGTGCCGAGTACCTCGCCGCGTACGTGGCGCGGCTGAAGTCGCAGAACGTCAACAGCGTGGTGGTGGGCGCGGGCGATTTCATCGGCGCGTCGCCGCTGATCTCGGCGCTGTTCTTCGACGAGCCTGCGGTCGAGACGCTCAACAGGATCGGCGTCGAGTTCAACGCGGTCGGCAACCACGAGTTCGACAAGGGTTCGGCCGAACTGCGCCGGCTGCAGAACGGCGGCTGCAAGATCACCAACGGCGTGCCTGATCCGAACAGCTGCAAGGGGCTGGGCTCGAATGCGCCGGGCACCTTCGACGGCGCGCGCTTCAAGTGGCTGTCGGCCAACGTCTTCGAGACCGCGACCGGCCGCACCCTGCTGCCCGCCTACGGCATCAAGAGCTTCCAGGGCGCCAAGGTCGCGTTCATCGGCATGACGCTGAAGGGCACGCCGGGCATCGTCACGCCCACGGGCGTGGCCGGCCTGGAGTTCCGCGATGAAGCGCAGACCGTGAATGCGCTGGTGCCGCGCCTGCGCGCGCAGGGGGTCAAGGCGATCGTGGTGCTGGTGCACCAGGGCGGCTTCCAGACCAGCCCCAATGTCGGCGACATCAACGGCTGCGACGGCAACCTCAAGAACGCCGATGGCACCGATTCCGACATCGCCAGCATCGTGAAGAACCTCGACGATGCGGTGGACCTGGTCATCAGCGGCCACACGCACGCGGCCTACAACTGCTCGGCGAACACGCTCGACGTGAAGAACGCGAGCGGCGCGGCGGTGAGCACGCCGCGCCCGACCGGTCTGCCGAACAGCGTGGGCCGGCTGGTGCCGGTCACGAGCGCCAGCGCCTTCGGCCGCATCCTGACCGACATCGACATCACGCTGCATCCGCGCTCGCACAAGGTGCTGTCGGTGTCGCCGACGAACCGGCTGGTGGATCGCACGGACGTCGCGATCAACAACGCGATCGCTGCCGACCCGAGCGTGAAGAATGTGGTCGCCAGCTACAACGCGCTGGTCTCGCCGCTCGCGAACCAGGTGATCGGCACCATCACCACCGCGCTGCCGAACACCGCCAACGCCGCGGGCGAGATGCCCGCCGGCAGCCTGATCGCCGATGCGCAGCTGCAGGCCACGCAGCCCGCGGCGCTCGGCGGCGCGGTGATGGCGTTCATGAACGCCGGCGGCGTGCGCAGCCCTGGCTTCGTCAATGCGGCCGGCACCTACCCGTACAACGTGACCTACGGCAATGCCTTCACCGTGCAGCCCTTCGGCAACAGCCTGGTGACGATGACGCTGACCGCGCAGCAGCTCAAGGATCTCCTCGAGCAGCAGTTCACCGGCTGCAAGGGCCAGACGGCGCAGCGCGTGATGCAGGCGTCGAACGGCCTGAAGTACGCATGGAGCGCCTCGGCGCCGGCGTGCTCGAAGATCACGAACGTGACGCTGACGCCCACCGACGTGACCGTGACGCCGCCGGTGGTGTCGGGTCCGGCGGACAACATCGTGGTCAACGGCGTGGTGCAGAACCCGACCAGGACCTACCGGGTGACGGTCAACAACTTCATGGCCACGGGCGGCGACGGCTTCACCGTGCTGCTGGGCGGCACCAACACGCTCGGCGGTGCGCAGGACATCGATGCGCTGACCGCCTACCTGAGCGGCGGCTACAAGGCGCCGAAGGCGGCCTATGACCCGTCGCTGCCGGCGATGGCGATCCCGCGCATCACGGTGCTGCCCTGAGGAAAGCGCGTTGCGACCCGGAGCCGGCGTTCTGTTGATGGCGGTGCTCGCGGGCGCGCTGCCGCTGCATGCCGGCGCGCAGGAGCCGCGCGCCGCTGCCGAGATCACCGACTTCCGGGTGAACGATCCGGCGCTGATGGATGCCCGCGCGAAGCTGCTGGCGCAGGCCGAAGGCGAACTCGCGCGCGGCGAAGTCCCGGCGGCCACCGACACCTTCGAACGCGCGGCCATGATGCTGCACGCGCCCGACACCGAGATGGGCCTGGTGCGCGCCTCCATGCAGGCCGGACAGTACCGCCGGGCCCTCGCCTTCTGCGCCCACGTGGCTGGCGCGCACCTCGAATCCGGGCCCGCGGGCGGCCTCTATGCGTGGCTGCTGCGCGCGGGCGGACAGAACGATTTCGCCGACCGCGTGCTGCGCGAGACGCTGGGCCGCCTGCCGCAGGATCCGGTTGCCCTCGAGGTGCGCCGCGCCTTCGCATCGCCCGCGCCGGTCGCGACCGGATCGCTGCTGCGGACACCGCATCGCATGGCGCCGCAGCCGCTGCTGGCGGGCGACCAGCCCCCGGTCGCCGAGGCGGCCCGCGTGGTGTCGGGCGGCGTCTTGATCGGCAACGGGACGATGGCGCTGGTGCCGAGCGCTGCGCTCGCGCCCGACGCAGCAAAGGCGATCTGGGTGCGCGACGGCCTGGGCCGGGCCACGCGCGCGCATGCGGATGCCGCGGCGCAGCCGCTGGCGCCCTTGGCGGTCACGGTGCTGCGGCTCGATCCGCCGCTGCCCGCCGAAGGCCTGCCGCCGCTGGCCGCGCGCGATCCTTTCGCGGGAAGCGCGGGCTTCGCATTCGAATACGCCGCGCAGGAGGACGCGAGCCCCGCCTGGCCGTGGCTGAGCCAGGGCTTCTTCGGCACGCTGCAGAACGGCGACGCGCCGCGCAGGCTCGGCATCGGCGTCGCCGGGGCCACGCATGGCGGGCCGGTGCTCGATGCCGCGGGCCGTCTCGCGGGCATGGTGCTGCCGGGACGCGATGAGCCCGTGATGCTGCCGGCGTCGCGCTGGGCGGATGCGCTGCCCGGCAGCGGCCAGGCCGCGGGGCCGGCCGCCGCGCCGCAAGGCGGTGCCATCGCGCGCCCGGGCGGCGCCATCCCATCCGACGAGGCCTACGAAAGCGGCCTGCGCACCGCGCTGCAGCTGATCGTGCTGCGCTGAACCGAAAACCCGGGCGTGCGTGATCTAGTTCACGCCAGGGGAGCCACCCGACGCGGCCTTGTCATGCGGGCCTCATAGCCTCGCGCCGCATGAATCCACAGAAGTCTCTTCAGCGCCGCCACCTGCTCCAGGCCGCGGCCGCCACCGCCGCGTGCGCCGTGGCCGGTGTTCCGATGCTCGCCATCGCCCAGCCACGTGCCGCCGACAGCGCGGGGCCGCGCGTCACGCAGCTGCTCGACATGTCGCCGGACCAACAGGAATTCTCCCGCGACTACGCAACCGGCATCCGCCTTGCCTTCGCCGAGCTGCACAAGGCCAACGGCACGGCGCCGCAGCTTGCCACCGTGGAGACCGACGGCACCGACATCTCGGCGCGCAACGCGATCCAGCTCGTCAAGAACGACCCCAGCCAGGTGGCCCTGCTCGGCACGGTGGGCGAGGCTCTGGCGCTCGCCAGCCTCAAGGAAGCGGCCGCGGCCAAGATGGACATCGCCCATGTCGCACCGTGGCTCGCCGATTCGCAGTTCGACCGCGATCCGCGGGTGTTCAGCCTCTTCGCCTCGCGCGAGGACCAGATGCGCTACGTGCTCAAGAACCTCGCCGAGATGGGCGTTTCCGAGCTCGGCATCGTGTACCCGAACCCGGCGCGTGCCGAGGCCCTGCGCGCAGGCACCGAGGCGATCGGCGGCCGGCTCAAGATCAAGCTGCGCACGCTGGCCATCCCGGCCGGGCAGGACCCGGCGACCTACGCAGCGCAGCTGCGGCCGGATGCGCCCTTCTTCCTCGTCTTCATGGGCGCGGGCATCGAGCTCGCGCAGTTCACGCAGGGCCTGAGCCGGCGCGGCACGCAGCGCTACGTGGTGTGCCTGGCCGACGTCGACACCAACACCTTCCTGCAGCTCAATCCCGGCAAGTCGGTGCCGATCATCTTCACGCAGGTCGTGCCCAATCCGCGTTCCAGCAAGGTGCCGGTGGTGCGGGCGTACCGCGATGCGCTGCAGCGCCTGTTCGACGAGGCCCCGACGCCGGTGAGCCTGGCCGGCTACCTCGCCGGCCGCTACGCCGCGCAGGTGATCGCGGGCGCGGGCGCGAATCCGTCGCGCGCCAAGGTGCTCGCCGAGTTCCAGCGCCGCCGCTCGATCGACGTCGACGGCTGGCGCATCGAGTATGCGGACGGCGGCCGCGCGAGCAGCTTCGTCAGCCAGACGATGCTGAATACGCAAGGCTACTTCGTCGGCTGAAAGGCGCGGGGCGGCTCCCTATACTGGCGAGCGGGTTCGACGCCCGTCTCGTCCGTTCAGGAATGACCACCACGCACGCCCCCGATTCGATCTCCCCCAGCCACGGCGACCTGACCTCGCGCTCCCTCGGCCCCTTGCTGCGCGAGATCCGCGCGTGCACCCTGTGCGCGGCGCGACTGCCCAAGCCGCCGAGGCCGGTGCTGCAGGCGCATCCTGCCGCGCGCATCCTCATCGCGGGCCAGGCGCCGGGCAGGAAGGTGGATTGCAGCGGCATCCCCTTCGACGACGCGAGCGGCGATCGCCTGCGCCTGTGGATGGGCGTCGACAACGACACCTTCTACGACCCCACCCTCATCGCCATCGTGCCGATGGGCTTCTGCTATCCCGGGACCGGCGCATCGGGTGATCTGCCGCCGCGGCCGGAATGCGCCCCGGCGTGGCGCGATCGGGTGCTGGGCGCGCTGCCCCGGATCGAACTGACGCTCGCGATCGGCCAGTACGCGCAGGCCTGGCATCTCGGTCGTCGCGCGAGGATCGGGGTGACCGAGACGGTCCGCGCGTGGCGGGACCATTGGCCGGGCGTGCTTCCCCTGCCCCACCCGAGCCCGCGCAACAACATCTGGCTGCGCCGCAACCCGTGGTTCGACGAGGAAGTGATCCCGGCGCTCCGGGCGCGGGTCCGGCTGTTGCTGGACGTGGCCTCGGGCGCTGGCGGACCAGATCGTTCTCCGGTTGGAGTCTCCAGATCTTTACAACGCCTCAGGGCCATGCCGGCGCCATAAGATGGGCGAATGGAAACGTCGGCGGCCGCGCTCGGCCCGCCGAACGGCGTCGCTGGGTGGGCCGAACTTTCCCGAGTGGTGTGTGCCGCATTGATCGGCGCGGGTGCGGCCTGCACGATGGGCTGCACCGTGGGCCAGGGCCTGTTTGCCGTCTCGAGCGCAAGCGCCATCGAGTTGCGGCAAAGGGTCGAAACTTCCCGGCAGCGCTCGACCGAGGAGCTGGCAAGAACCAATGAAGACAATGCCCAGCTTCGTCGCAGCGTGCTCGATCTTTCCAACGAGATCGAGCAGTTGCACGACGAATTGGCGACCTTGCGCGGACAAAACGAGACGCTGACACATGACATCGAAACCATGCGCATGTCCGAGCCGGCCAAAGTCGCGGTGGATGGCCCGGAGTTCGTCGCCGAGGCAGCCGAGACGCAGGCCTTCGACGCGGCGCTTGCCGCTTTTCACAAAGGCAACTTTGCCAAGGCGCAGGTCGCATTTGCGTCTTTCGTGAGACGCTATCCGCAAAGCGGCTACAAGGCTTCTGCGCTGCTCTGGCTGGGCAACTGCCAGCTCGAACTCATGGACGTCAAATCGGCCCGCAGGACGTTCGAAGACCTCGTGAAGGCGTATCCGCAGTCCGAAGCGGCGGGTGTGGCCAAGGAGCGCCTCGCCAGGCTCAGGCAGCGCTCACCCTTGTGACGGCACCTTCCTCTTGTCCCGGCCTTCGTACGTCGGGATGAACTGCCGGGGAATCGGACCCTTGATGCGCCCGCCTTGCTGCGTTTGTTCCCACGCGTGAGCAAGTACGCCGACCGACCTCGACAGGCAGAAGAGCCCGCGAGCCAGTGGCGCGGGAAATCCGAGCTCGGCGTAGATGACCGCAGTGGCCCCATCGATGTTCATCGGAATCGGCTTGCCCTTGCCTGCGCCGAGCTTCGCTTCGACGGCCCGGCCAATGCGCGCGAACTCGCCGCTCACCTCGCCCTTCCTGGCCGCCTCGTCGACGAGTTCGAGGAGCGGGGCACTGCGCGGGTCGATCGGGTGGAAGCGATGGCCAAACCCCGAGATCACCTTGCCGTGGACCTCGACGAACGCTTGAAGGCCGGCGGCGACTGCGTCGTCTTCGGTTGCACCGCCGTCCATCCGCCGCGCGATGTCTTCATAGAGTTCCACCGCCTGCTCGCCAGCGCCCCCGTGAACGTCGCCGAGGACGTTGACGGCGGAGGCCATGGCGCTGTTCAAGCCGACGCCGCAGGTTGCCGCCATTCGCGCGATGGCAATGCTCGGCGCCTGCGGACCGTGATCGACCGCCGCCATCAATGCGGCCTCCAGGAGCTCTGCCTGGACGCGGGTAGGCAGTTCGCCGCGTGTCATCAACCAGATCATCTGTGCCAGGCTGACGCGCTCGCGGATCAGGTCCTCGATGGGATAGCCGCGATAGCGGATGACCCCGGGGGACATGTCGATGATGCTCGTGCGCCACCAGTCTTCGGTCATCTTGCGTGCGTCCTGCGTCGTATCCGTCATACCGCCTTCTCCTCTTTCAGCGCCTCGATTTCCAGAGGCGAGTAACCCAGGTCGGCCAGGATTTCCTCGGAGTGCTGCCCCAGGGTCGGGGGCGGTGCGTCGACACGAGGTGCCTGGCCGTTGACCTTGAAACCGGTGCGCACCAGGCGGATGTCCCGTCCGACACCGGGCGCGTTGGCGAAGCTGCCGACCATGCCGCGTCCGGCCACCTGGGGGTGGTCGAGCGCCTGAGGTACCGAGTAGACGGGGCCAGCGGGCACGCCAGCCTGGTTGAATCGCTTCCACCAATCGTCCGTGGACCTGGCGGCCATGGCTTCCTCGAGGAGCGCCTTGAGTTCAACCCGGTGCTGCAGGCGGGCCTGGCGCTCGCTGAAGCGAGGGTCGGCCACGAGCTCGGGTCGGCCCACGACACGGCACACGGCCTCGAATTGCTCTTGCTTGTTGGCAGCGATGTTGAGAAGCCCGTCACCGGTACGGAAGGTCCCGGACGGGCTGGCGGTGACGTTCTCGTTGCCCATGGGCCTGGGTTCGCGGCCGGCAATCAGGTGGTTCGAAACCGCCCATCCCATCGTAGCCATGACGGCTTCGAGCATCGAAACGTCGATGAAGGTTCCGCCGCTGCGCTCACGGTCCGCCAAGGCAGCGGCGACCGCGAATGCCGCAGTGATGCCGCCGATCGTGTCGGCGACCGGGTAGCCGACACGGTACGGGGCGTTCTCGGGCGCCCCGGTGATGCTCATGACGCCGGACATGCCCTGGATGATCTGGTCATAGGCCGGCAGGTCGCGCAGCGGCCCGTCCTGGCCAAAGCCCGAGATGGCGCAGTAGATGAGCCTGGGGTTCTCCTCCAGGAGGTCTTCGTACCCGAGTCCCAGGCGTTTCATGACGCCGGGCCGGAAGTTCTCGACCAGCACGTCGGCCGTGCGCACGAGCTTGCGAAAGACTTCCTTGCCGGTCGGGTGCTTGAAGTCGATGGTGATGGAGCGCTTGCCCGGGTTCTGCGCCAGGAACGAGACGCCCATGTGGCGCTTGTTCAGCTCCGGGTCGGCACCCAGCTGTCGGGCCAGGTCGCCGCCGTTGCGGGTCTCGACCTTGATGACGTCGGCGCCCATGTGGGCCAGTTGGTGGCAGGCGAAGGGCCCGGCGAGCACATTGGTGAGGTCGAGGACGCGGATGCCGCGCAGCGGGTTTGTCATGGCGCCCTCCTCAGTCGGCCTTGATGCCGGCCTGCTTGATGACCGCGCTCCAGCGCTCGATCTCGCTGTTGACCAATTGCGTGGCCTGCGCGGGCGTGTTGGCGACCACCGTCAGGCCCATCTCGGCGATCTTCTTCCTGGCGTCGGGCTGGGCGAGAGACGCGACGAACGCCTTGTTCAGTTTGTCCACGACGGCTTGCGGCGTGCCCGCCGGCGCGCCGATGCCGATCCAGTAGTCCATGTCCATCCTGGGAATGCCGGCCTCCTTGGCCGACGGGACATCGGGCAGCATGGCGTTGCGCTCGGAGCCCGTGACCATGAGGGCACGCAGCTTGCCGCTCCTGATATGTGGAAGCGCGGTCGGCACGGAGGTGATGAGCGCCTGCACCTGGTTGCCCATGAGGTCGGTCAGCACGGCGCCAGCGCCTTTGTACGGGACGTGGACGATGTCGACGCCCGTCGTGCTCTTGAAGAGTTCGCCGGCCAGGTGCGTGTTGGTGCCGTTGCCGCCGGAGCCATAGTTGAGCTTGCCCGGTCGTGCCTTGGCCAGTGCGATGAACTCCTGCACCGTCTTCGCAGGCACTGCGGGATTGACGACCAGGACGTGCGGAACCTTGACCGCCGTGATGACCTGGGTGAAGGCCGTCCTGGGGTCGAAGGGCAGCGTCGGAATCAGGCCGGCGGCGATGGCGTAGGAGAGCTCGACGGTGAGCAAGGTATTGCCGTCCGGGGCGGACCGTGCAGCCGCGCCCCAGCCCACCACGCCACCGCCACCGGTGCGGTTGTCGACGATCATCGGCGCGCCGACGGCAGGCGCAGCGAACTGCGCGATGACGCGCGTCACCAGGTCGGCGCTGCCGCCGGGCGCATACGGAACGATGATGGTGACGGGCTTCTGAGCCAGCGCAGCGTTGCAGATAAGGGATGCGGCGCCGGCGAGGACGAAGGCGCGGCGAGCGGCGTTGAATGTCACTGGGGTCTCCTGGATGTCCGAGGGAAATGTCAGTCGAGCTTGGCGCCCGATTCGCGAACCGCGCTTCCCCAGCGTGCCTGCTCGCTCCTCATGAAGGCGCCGAGTTCTGCCGGCGTACCGCCGCGCGCGACGCTCCCTTCGTCCCGCAGGCGGGCAATGACCTCCGGCCGCTTCAGGGCCGCATTCATGGCTTCGTTCATCCTGGCAATGGCCTCGGGCGGCGTGCCGGCCGGTGCGACAAGCGCCTTCCAGTCCTCGGCGACGAAGCCCTGGTAGCCCGACTCGGCCACCGTGGGAACATCGGGCAGCACTTCGATGCGCCCCAGCGAAGTGACGGCCAGGGCGCGCAGCTTTCCGGCCTTGACCATGGCGATGATGCTGGGCGGGGTGGCGAAGTAGATGTCGACCTGGCCGCCCAGCAGATCGGTCGTGGCAGGAGCGGCGCCCTTGTAGGGCACGTGCATCAGCTTGATGCCCGCGCGGCGGGCGAACATCTCGCCGCCGACATGGCCCACGGTGCCGGTGCCGGCCGAAGCCATCGTCAACTGCTTGCTCTGGCCCTGGGCCTTCAGGTCGGCCAGGTTCCTGATGGGCGAGTCGGCCCGCACCACCAGCACGAGAGGCTGCGATGCCAGGAGCACCACCGGCGCGAAATCCTTCGAAGCATCGAAGGGCATCTTCGTGTAGAGCGCCGGGTTGATGGCCAGGTTGGCGGTCTGCCCTGTTCCCACGCTGTAGCCGTCCTTCTTCGCCTTGGCAACGGCGTCCATGCCGATGTTGCCGCCGGCACCGGGCTTGTTGTCGACGATGAAGGTCCACTTGCCGTCCTTCGACGTCACTTCGTTGGCCACCAGGCGCGTGAGCACGTCGGTACCGCCGGCCGGCGGGAATGGCACGACGACCTTGATGGGCTGGCTGGGATAGGCGGCTTGTGCGCCGGCAGCAACGCTGCAGATGGCGAGCGCAACGGATACGGCCAGGCGGGCGGCGGATTTTTGAGTGTTCAAGAAAGTCTCCTGTTGGAACGGGACGGACCGTCGGGTCGGCTCAGGACTGGGCGAGGCGATAGACCCGGGTCGCCGTCCCTTCGAAAAGTGCCTGGCGCTCGTGGGCACTGGCGCCGGAAGTCAGTCGCTTGAATGCGTTCCAGCACGTGACGTAGCTGTACGAACCCTTGTCGACCGGGAAATTGCTTTCGAACATGCAGCGCTCTGCACCGAAAGCCTCGATGCACGGCTCCATCCAGGGCTTCCAGGTCTGGGCCAGTTGCTCGGAGCTCGGCGGGAGTGCGCCCTTCTCGAAGTCGAATCCGTTGATGCGCATGCCCAGGCCCCCCAGCTTGACGTAGACGTTGGGCAAGCTGGCCAGCTGCTGCATCGAATGCAACCAGCTCTCGTGGACTTGCTGGCGATGCGTCCCGTAGGCACCCACCCGGACGATGCCGCCGCAGTGGTTGATGACGACCGGAGTATCAGGAACCGACTTCGCCAGTTCGAAGAGTTCCGGCAGTTGATGGAAGAACAGCCACGCGTCGTAGGAGAGTTGGAGCGAAGCCAACTGGGCAACCCCACGGCCATAGGCCTTGTCCAGGAGAAGCCCTCGCGCAGCGGCAGACAGTGGATTGACCAGCGAAGCGTCGGCATCCCAGGTGGCGAGGTGCCGCACGCCCTTGAAACGACCTCCACCGGCCTGGACATGCGCCTCCAGCGCTTCCCGGACCTCGTCGCCAAGCCGGAGGTCGACGTGCCCGACGATGCCTTTGGCGAGTTGCGGAAGACCATCGGCGTGCTTGCGTGCGATTGCGTTGACGTAGTCCGTTTCTCCCACGGGCCTGAGCGCCACAGGTCCCTCCGGCCGGTAGCGTGTCTGCGCCTGCATGTAGACCGAAGCGACCACGTTGTGGCCCGAGCGCGCATCGGCCAGGTATTCGTCCTCGAGGTAGGTCCACCCCGGCCGATCGTAGAAGTGGTGGTGGGCGTCGACGATGGGCAGTTCCGGCTCGAGCACCGCCTCCTGGCGCAGCGCGAGCCAGTCCTCGCGGACGGCCAGATAGTTGCTGCTGGTCATTGGTTGCGTCTCCGAATTCTTTCGAGGTAGTTCTATTAGATAGAACCACGATCTGTAGAATAGAACTATACGGACGAGCAACGACCCTTTGAATGCGGGTTAACCCTTTCGTTGCTGCCATTCGGGCGTACTGGCGCCGGCGTGTCACACTTTGCGTCGGCCACCTGGCGAAAGGGGTGCCGTACCGCCTGTCCCTTGTTCCTCATGACTGAATCGACCACCGCATCACAGCCCGCCGAGACCACCGAATCGAGTGGCGTCGCGGTCCTGGACAGAGCGTTTTCGCTGCTCGCCGCTTTTGGACCGGACGATGGCCGTTTGACGCTGACCGAGCTTTCGAGGAGGACCGGGCTCTACAAGAGCACCGTGCTGCGGCTGCTGGGCGCCCTGGAGCACGGTGGTTTCATTCGCAAACTGGCGGACGGCCAGTACTCCATCGGCCCGCAGCCGCTGCGGCTCGCTTCGATCTACCAGCGCTCTTTCCAGGTCGGGCACGTCATCGAGCCTTTGCTGAAGCAACTGAGCGCGACGACTGGAGAGACAGCGTCGTTCTATGTCCGGCACGACGACAAGCGGATTGCGCTGTTCCGCGTCGAGCCCGCAAGGTCCGTTCGTGCATCAGTGCAGATCGGGCAGGCGTACGCCATCGCTCAAGGTGCATCCGGCAAGGTCCTGCTCGCGTTCTCCGTGCCGCAGGCCCAAGGCTACGAGGCGATTCGCGAGCAGCTCTGGGCCGTGTCGTATGGCGAGCGCGACCCCGAGACGGCCTCGGCGGCAGCACCCGTGTTCGGAGTGAGCGGTGAACTTCAGGGCGCGATCGCAGTGTCCGGCCCTAGAGCTCGACTCGAACCGCCCGAAGCCATGCTGACCGCGTGCCGCCAGGTCCTCGAAACAGCCCGCGATGCCACCTCGGCGCTGGGTGGAAGCACCGCTCGCTACCCCCAGTGTCTGGATCAACTCACTGTCGAGCGACTGAAGGAGTGCTCCGCCGTCAGCCAGCCGCACGAGCCTTGACAGGGCACAACGCCCCGGATGCGAGGGAGGTGCATCATGTGCGTTCAGGATTGGCGCCGCTGGCGAGCAGGAGAGAACCATGTCCCTGAGTGAGGAAATCGACCGTCTGGCCGAACTGCACCGCAGCGGCGCGCTGTCGGACGAGGAGTTCGAGCGCGCCAAATCGCGCCTGCTGGGTACCGGGAGCCAGGCATCCGGACAGCCGTGGGCTTCGGCTGTCAATGCGCTGCGCCGCAGCCGCAGCGAGCGCTGGATCGCCGGCGTGTGCGGCGGCCTGGCGCAGGCGACCGGCCTGGAGGTCTGGGCATGGCGACTCATCTTCGCCGCGCTGTTCTTTTGCGGCGGCGCGGGCCTGGTGGTGTACCTGCTCCTTTGGATCTTCGTGCCGAGCGAGTGATGCCGCCTTGACGGTGCTTTGGCGGGCTTGAGCCCGCCTTCGTGTTGTCATACAACAAGGCCCCAAATCCGGCGAATACTCGCCCCTTCTAAGGAATATCCCCAAGATCGAGGCGTCGATCTCGGCGAGAGAATCCGCCTAGTTGTACGACAACATATGACTCCCGGCGCCGAGGCGCGTCAATCAATTCCACAAGGGGACTTCTTCATGCGAGTGCGAACGAGCAGGCTTGGCCGTGCTGCCCTGTTGTCCGGCGTTGCCGTCCTTTTCGGCATGGCGGCCGCCCAGGCGGCCACCTATGTCTACGTGGCGAACGCCGACAGCCAGGAGATCTCGGTGCTCGAGCTCGACCGCGCGCAGGGCCAGCTCAAGCCGGTCGAAACCGTCGGGGTGGCCGGCACCGTGATGCCGATGGCGGTGAGCCCCGACAAGCGCTTCCTCTATGCGGCGCTGCGTTCGCAGCCCTTCCGCGTCGCCAGCTTCGCGATCGACAACGCGAGCGGCCGCTTGCGCAAGCTCGGCGAAGCGCCGCTGGCCGACAGCATGGCCAACATCGACGTGGACGCCACAGGCCGCTGGCTGTTCGCTGCGTCCTATCCCGGCCACAAGATCACGGTCAATTCGATCGGCAGCGATGGCACGGTGGGGGCAATTCAGCAGCTCATTCCGACTTCGCCGAATGCACACGCCATCCACGCCGACGCAGCGAACCGGTTCGTGCTCGCGACCAGCCTGGGCGGCGACAACCTCTCGATCTGGCGCTTCGATGCGGACAAGGGGCAGCTCACGCCGAACGATCCGGCGCTGGTTTCCACCGCCCCGAAATCCGGCGCGCGTCATTTCGTCTGGGACAAGTCGCAGCGCTACCTCTATCTGGTGAACGAACTCGACGCATCGCTGGACGTCTTCGCGTGGGACGACGCGCGCGGCAGCCTGCGCGAGCTGCAGCGAACGACCACCCTGCCCGCCGGCTTTGCAGGCAAGCCATGGGCCGCGGACATGCATCTGACGCCCGATGGGAAGTACCTCTACGCCTCCGAGCGCACGTCGAGCACGCTCTCCACCTTCCGCGTCGATCCGGCCACGGGTCTCTTGCAGCCCCTCGGCCAGACGCCGACCGAAAAGACGCCGCGCGGGTTCGCCATCGATTCGACCGGCCGCTATCTGATCGTGGCCGGACAGGACTCGCATAGCGTGTCCGTGCACCCCATCGACCCGGCAAGCGGCGCCCTGGGCGCGCCGAAGCGCATGGCTGTCGGCAAGAATCCGAACTGGATCGAGATCATCGACCTGCCGTGAATCATGCATGACTACTATTCAGCACGGGCCGCCGAGTACGACAAGATCTATCTGAAGCCCGAGCGACAGCCGAACCTGCGGGAGATGGAGACGTGGATCTCCCGTGTGTTCGAAGGGCGCTCGGTACTCGAGATTGCATGTGGCACGGGATACTGGACGCAGTTCTTCGCGCCACGCGCCGCCAGGGTCCTTGCCCTCGATGCGGCAGAGGAAACCCTGAAGATCGCACGAGCTCGCGTTCCTCCATCGAAGGTCGAATTCGTCCAGGGCGATGCCTATGAGATTCCCGCAGCGACCGGGTCCTTCGACGCCGCCTTTGCCGGCTTCTGGTGGTCGCACATTCCGCTGAACCGCGTGGAGACGTTTCTTTGCGGGCTGCATCAGGCGCTCGAACCGGGCGCCACCGTGGTCTTTATCGACAATCGTTTCGTCCAAGGCAGCAGCACCCCGATCTCGTTGCAGGATGCCGAGGGGAATACCTACCAGACCCGAGCGCTGTCGGACGGCACGACGCACCGCGTCCTGAAGAATTTCCCCGCGCGCGCCGAGTTGCTCGAGGCAGTCCGGCGCTACTCGCAATCCGCGGCGTACCGGGAGTGGGACTACTACTGGGCGCTCGAGTACACATTGGCTGCATAGCGAGCGCCCCTGCGCGCCGGCGGCGCTCAGCCCATGCCGATCGCGGGATCGGTGAAGCTGGCGCGCCCGGTCTCCACATGCCCGGCGATGCGCCGCAGGAAGCCGTCGCTGCCGGAGGTCGTCACCGACAGGTCGTACCACCCATGGCTTCCTGCCAGGACCCAGAAGCTTTCGGCGCTGCCGCCGGGTTTCAGCATGAAGCTCTTCTTTTCGTCGCCGTTGCCGTTGCCGTAGGCATTGGCAACCGAGACCTGGCGCATCGACGTGCCGCGATTCGTCAGCTGCAGGCGGATGTTGCCGGTGGACGTGTCGTAGACGTAGCCCACTTCGATCTCCGTGGGACTGCGATCCTGGTCCGAAGGGAAGTTGCCCTTGAACTGGCACAGGAACCCGTTCGGGCCGTGGACGGAGAAGTCATAGCCGGCCTGCGTCGCCGTCTGCGCGCTCCACGTGTACGCGAGCCGCCTGCCGGCCTCGATCGTGAAGGTCCACGGGCCGTCCGAACGGTTGCCCGCGTTCACGAGGAACGACGCACCGGCCGTGCCGGTGTTGTCGAAATCGATCGAGAGCCTGCGCGTGGCAGCGTCGGCGCGTCCGGTCACGACCAGCTGGTACGGCAGCGCGCGTGCCCGCCGCAGCCCCCGCTCCTGCTTCGGCAGCGACTGGTCAACGGGCGGCACCGGCACATAGTCCGGGTGCCGCAGGCGGTCCGGCGGCGCATAGCGGCTCGTGTCCACCTTCGGCAGGACCGGCCCCTCGCCGTTGGGCTGCGCGAAGTTGAAGGCCGAGCTCAGGTCGCCGCAAACGACCCGGCGCCACGGCGTGATGTTGGATTCGGTGACCGCGAGCTGCCCCGCGAAGCGCTGCTCGATGAAACGGATCAGCGAGGTGTGGTCGAAGACCTGCGAACACGACCAGCCGCCCCGCGTCCAGGGCGACACGATGATCATCGGCACGCGCGGGCCCAGGCCGTAGGGCCCGGCCACGCGGCTGGCGTCGCCGGGGTAGTACTCGTTGGCGGTATCGATGGTCGACGCGCCGTCCTGGCTGGTGTGCGGCGCGTACGGCGGCACCATGTGGTCGAAGAAGCCGTCGTTCTCGTCGTAGGTGATGAACAGCGCGGTCTTGCTCCAGAGCTCGCGGTTCGAGGTCAGGGTCTTGAGCACCTGCTCGATGTACCACGCGCCGTAATTGGCAGGCCAGTTCGGGTGCTCGGTGTAGGCCTCGGGCGCCGCGATCCACGACACCTGCGGCAGGGTTCCCGCGGCGACATCCTTCTTCAGCACGTCGAACAAGGTGCCGGAGACGCTGACGTTGGTGCCGGTGCGAGCCTTCTCGTAGAGCGGGCTGCCCGGCTGGGCGTTCTGGTACTGGTGGAAGTACAAGAGCGAGTTGTCGCCGTAGTTGCCGATGTAGGGGTCCTCGGTCCAGCCCCAGTAGCCGGCCGCATCGAGGCCGACGCCGACGTCCTGGTAGATCTTCCAGGAGACGCCGGCCTTCTCGAGCAGCTCGGGATAGGTCGACCAGTCGTAGCCGACTTCCGCGTTGTTGAGCACGGGACCGCCGCCGTTCCCGTCATTGCCGGTCCAACCGGTCCACATGTAGTAGCGGTTCGGATCGGTCGATCCCATGAAGGAGCAGTGGTACGCGTCGCAGATCGTGAAGGCATCGGCGAGCTGGTAATGGAAGGGGATGTCGCCGCGCGTGAGGTAGGCCATCGTCGTGTTTCCCTTGCTCGGCACCCACTGGTCGTAGCGCCCATGGTTCCACGCGGCATGCGTGTCCTGCCAGCCGTGCGGGAGATCCTGGAGGAACTGCAGCCCCAGGTTCGCGGCGCCGGGATGGAACGGCAGCACGTAGCCCGAACCGCTGGGCTGGTACCAGACCGGCTTGCCGCTCGGCAGCGTGACGGGCCGCGGATCGCCGTAGCCGCGCACGCCGCGCAGGGTGCCGAAGTAATGATCGAAGGAGCGGTTCTCCTGCATCAGGATGACGATGTGCTCGACATCGCGGATCGTCCCGCTGCGGAGACTGGCGGGGATCGCCAGGGCGTCGAGCACTGTCTGCGCAAAAGTGCCTTCCGTGGCAGCGGCGCCTGCCGCGGCAAGCGCGGCCTTCAGGAAACGACGACGATCGTTGGAACTCATGGTGGTGCCTCCTCGATGGGTTGTCGGACTTCGTCATCGCGCCTTCGAGGCGCGGTGCGGGGGGACTCTAGGAGTCGACCGCGACAACCCGATGACAAGGCGAGCCCCATGTCGGTGCGCAAGGGCTACTGACCGCTGCAAGCATTCGGTGTATTGGCCATGCCTGTTGCAAAGCGCTGGGCGTACTCCCTCGGGCTCACGCCCAGACGCCGTGTGAATGCCTTGCGCAATACGTCCACGCTGCGGTAGCCGCACCGGCGCGCAATTTCCTCCAAGGAGCGTCCACCGAACTCGAGCGCCCTGCAGACGGCTTCGAGGCGGACCTCCTCGACGTACTTCGCAGGCGTGGTGTCGAGCTCTCGCTCGAACATCCGCATCAGCGTCCTGACACTGGTCGATAGCCTGTCTGCAAGTACCTCGACCGTGAGGTCCGTGTGGAGATGCTCGCTGATCCATGTCCGCAGCTCTTCCAACCTGGGGCCGACTCCGCGCTGCGCCTGAAGGGAAACGCTGAACTGCGCCTGCCCACCGGGACGCCTCAGGAACAGGACCAGATTCTTGGCGATTTCGAGGGCGAAGTCGTTGCCCAGGTCATCACCGACCAGGGCCAGAGCAAGGTCGATTCCCGCCGATATCCCGGCTGAGGTGTACACGTTGCCGTCTTTCACCCAGATGGGATTTGCATCGACCCGAACCGCAGGATAGAGCTCAGCCAGGCGCCGTGCCATTCCCCAATGCGTTGTCGCCCGGCGACCATCCAGCAGACCCGCATCGGCGAGGGCAAAGGCGCCAACGCATATCGAGCAAATGCGCCGCACGGTGCGCGAGCGCGTGCGAATCCAATCGATGGCTGTGCGGTCCAGGTTCTGGTGGGGACTGAAGCCCGACGCAACAATCAAGGTGTCGATGGGCCTGCTCGCACGGCGCTCCTGTTCGATCGTCCTGTGCGCCCGAAGAGCAATGCCGGATTCACTCTCCAGATCGATGTCAGGCCCCGGGCTCAACAACTCCAGCACGTAGGGCGTCGGCGCCGCGCCATGCAGGCGATTCGCCAGCGTGAACACCTCCGCGGGTCCGATGACGTCGAGCGCGTCCACCGGCGGCAGGGCAAGGATGACGATGCGTCTGCGCGTTGCCACGTCGAGAGGCTTGCCGGGCGCTTTCCGTTGGGTCATCGCGGATTCCTCCTGGTAGCCACACTTTGGCAGAAATCATCCTGAACATGTCATTCATGCCGATTCGTCGGCTCCTACAGTGGAGACCTGTCAACGAATCAACGACTGAAAGGAACACGATCATGACCCAGGCAGACATTCTCGTGACCGGAGCAACAGGCCGCACCGGCGGCGCCGCGATAGACACCCTGTTGAAGATGAACCGGCGCGTGCGAGCCTAAGTTCGTTCGGATGGCGAGGCTGCCCAGGCCTTGCGCGACAAGGGTGTGGAGATCGCCGTGGGCGATTTCACGGACCTCGATGCCATTCGCTCTGCGATGGAAGGAATTCGCTCCGCCTACTTCCTGCATCCCATCAGCCCGGGCATCGTTCACGCAAGCGCCTTCTTCGCGCAGGCGGCAAAGGAGGCGGGGGTCACGGCCATCGTCAACATGTCGCAGATTTCGGCGCGGCGAGACTCCAGGAGCCACGCGGCACAGGACCATTGGGTTGCCGAACGCGTGTTCGATTGGTCGGGCGTGGCGACGACCCACCTGCGTCCCACGTTCTTCGCCGATTGGCTGGTGTACCCCCATTTCGCGCACGAGATCTGGGAGAACAAGCGCATCCTGTTCCCCTTCGGCAATGGCCGTCATGCGCCGATCAGCACCGATGACCAGGGAAGAGTCATCGCGCACATCCTGGACAAGCCTTCAGCGCACGCCGGAAAGACCTACGCCCTCCACGGGCCGGTCGAGATGAATCACGACCAGATTGCCGCCGCCATGAGCGACGTCCTCGGTGCACGGATCGAATATGCGCCGCTGACCATCGAGGAGTTCCGGCATCGGATGGAGCACGCCTACAAGTTCAATCCTTTCCTGGTCCAGCACCTGGTCGAGGTGGCCCAGGACTATCAGGACGGCGTCTTCGCAGGGACCAACGATGCCGTCGAGCAGGTGACGGGCACGCCCGCGCTTTCCGTTGCCGACTTCATCGCCAGGAACCGGGCCGCGTTCGTCTGACGGACTGCTTCGCTGGAACCGATGTCCCGAAACGCCAAGACGGTCAGCGCGAGGGACAGGAGTTCTCGCGAGACACCCTCGAATTCCCAAACTCGAATGTGACAAAGGGTAGCCCTGGCACGTCTGCAGCGTGGGTCGCATCACGCTCAAGTCACGCAGCCTGGCGTAACCTTCCAGGCAAGATTTGGTTACGCATCAACACGAGCGTGCGAGTATGTTTCGCCTCCCATGCGCCGTCCGCGAGGAGAGCGAAACATGTCCCGATACCTCTACGAACTGAAGAATCTGCTGGGCGACCTCGTGGCCCGTTACGGTGAGGACGACGATTCGGTGCAGTTGGTAAAACACGAGCTCGAGGCTGTCGAAGCCAGGGAATCCGGGCATCAGGGCTTGTTCGCCCTGGGTCGCGGCGGCCCTTTGCCTACGGGCGGCAGGCACAGCTGGGAAGGCTACTCAAGCCTGTTGCGCACAACCCAGCGCCCCGCGCCCCTCGGCTCGGACCTGCGAGCGGGATAGGCGTCGTGGGCGACCTCGGGCCGCGCCGGCTCAGTTGCCCTTCTTCTTCGGCCGCCCCGCTTTCAACGGCGTCAGCGAATCAAGCGCGCCTCGCAGTTGGGCGTCGCCGAGCTGCTGAAGCGCATGCAGGCCTGCCCGCAGAAGCTCGCTCTTCTTCGCGGGGCGCTTGAATCCCAGCGCGCGGTCCTTGAGGACGGCAATCAGACCGAAGTCCTGCTCGGGCATGGTGAAGCTGTCGCGCACGAGCTTGGATTTGGCTTTGACCGCGTCATGCGCGCGTTCGTGGGAAGCCGCGGCTTTGACCGGTTTCGCCGGTACAACGGGCGCGGCAGCCTTTGGCACTTGAGGCGGTGCGACCACGGCCTTCGCGGCCCTGGCCTTCAGCGGTCCGCTCTTCTTCGCAACCGCTTTCTTCGCAACTGCTTTCTTCGCGATCGTCTTCTTCACAGCCGCCTTCTTCGCTGGCGTCTTCTTCGCTGGCGTCTTCTTCGCCGTCGTTTTCTTGGCGGTCGTCTTCTTGGCGGTCATCTTCTTCGCCGTCGTTGCCTTCACTACGGGCTTTTTCGCCGCGGCTTTCTTTGCTGGAGACTTCGAAGCCACGGGCTTCGCCGACTTCGGCTCCGAAACTTTCTTGGCCGCAGCTTTCTTGGCGGCGGCTCGCTTGGGACTGCTTGCCGGTGCCTTTTCGACCGTCGCCGCTTCAGGCTCTGTCCGAGCCTCGGCGGCCGCGCTGGACGGAAGCTCTGGTGTCGCGGGCGGCGTTGGCGCCGTTGGCTGCTGAGCCGGCAAATCGATCACCGAGGGTTCGGTCACGCCGCTGGGCTCGGACGCCATGTCGCTGTCAATCAGGTGAAAGTCGGTCATCCAGGTGCCTCAATTATGGTGTAAATGATTTACACCATATTTTGACCCAATCCCGGCTGTCCAACAAGAGCCTGCCGCGGCAGGGCTCGCCCCTCCCGTCCGCTACTACGGCAGGAGCTCGTACTTCAGATCCGCCAGCGGCGTCACCTTCTCGTCGCGTGTCAGCTTGTACTCGGTGTTCGGCCCGAGCCACTTGGCCCAGAGCTTGTCGATCTCGCCGGCCTTGTCCAGCGCGTAGAGCGCCGCGTTGACCTTGGCGAGCAGCACCGGCTCGTCCTTCTTCATGCCGATGCCGATCGGCTGGTACACCATCGGCTCCTTGATCATCTTGAGTTCGACGCCCGAGGTCTTCGACTGGTTGACGAGCTTGGTGATGGTCATGGTGTTCGCCACCATGCCGACCGACTTGTTCTGCTGCACGGCCATGAAGGCGGAGCCGGTGTCCTGGAAGGTCACGGCCTCGGAGCCGTTCATCTTGATCGAGAGCTCGGAGGTCGAGCCCTTGGTCGAGCTGAGCCGCTTGCCCTTGAAGTCGGCCTTGGTCGTGCCGGGGTCGGAGGCCTTCACCGCGAGCATTTCCTTGGCGATGTAGTACGGGTCGCTGAACTGGATCTGCTCGCCCCGGCTCTTGGTGTAGGCGAGGTTCGCGACCGTGACGTCGACGCGCCCGAGCTTGACTTCGGGCACCCGCGCCTCGACCGACAGGGGCGTGATCTTCGCAGTCAGGCCGAGTTGCTTCGCGAGCGCATTGCACAGATCGACGTCGAAGCCGACCATCTCGCGCGTCTTGGGATCGGGCGCGGCAAAAGGCGGAACGTCGGCGAAGGTGCCGCACTTGAGCTCCTTGCGCTGGTTGATCTCGTCCCATTGGTCCGCGTGCGCGAGCACGGCGAGTGCGGACAGGCTACAGCCGATGACGGCCAGACGGATCGCAGTCTTCTTCGACATGATGAACTCCAGGTGACGTGGTGGTTGGCAACGAAGGGTGAAAGAAATTGGCGGCGGATCAATGCGAGCGCAGATCGGAAAGAAAGCGTTTCGCTCGCGGGTGCTGCGGGCTGCTGAAGAAGGCGGCCGGCTCGGCCTTCTCGAGGATCTGGCCAGCGTCCATGAACCAGACACGGTCGGCGACCTCGCGCGCGAAGTTCATCTCGTGCGTGACGCACATCATGGTCATGCCCTCGTTGGCGAGGCTGCGCATGACCGAGAGCACCTCGCCCACCATCTCGGGGTCGAGCGCGCTGGTCGGCTCGTCGAACAGCATGGCGGGCGGCTCCATCGCGAGGGCGCGCGCGATCGCCACGCGCTGCTGCTGGCCGCCGGAGAGCTGCGCGGGATAGGCGCCGGCCTTGTTGGCGAGGCCCACGCGCTCGAGCAGCTGCATCGCCTTGTCGCGCGCCACCGAGCGCTTCACGCCCAGCACCCGCGTCGGCGACAGCATGATGTTCTCGAGCACCGACAGATGCGGGAACAGGTTGAAGCTCTGGAACACGAAGCCGATGCGGCTGCGCAGCCGGTTCAGCGCCGCGCTGCTCATCGGCGCGTGGATGTCGTGCCCGTCGAACAGCAGCTGGCCCGACTTGATCTCCTCCAGCCGGTTGACGGTGCGGATGAGCGTGGATTTGCCCGAGCCCGACGGGCCGCAGACCACGACCACCTCGCCGCGCTTGACTTCGGCGTTGACGTTGGTGAGCGCCTGGTAGTCGCCGTACCACTTGTTGATGTTGGAAAACAGAATCATCGGTGTGTCCTCTGCGGCCGCGTGCGGCCTGCCGTGGGCGGTGTCGGGTTTCATGCTTTCTGTCTCCTTTGTCATCGTGCCGTCGTGCGCGGCCTCATGAATTCGTTGCGACCGTCGGCGACGGCAGGGGGACCTCGCCTTCGGCGGGCTTGGCCGGTGTCATGCCGAGCCGCTTGTGGGCGATGCGGCGCTCCACCCAATGCGCCAGTTGCGTGAGGCTGAAGCACACCACGTAGAAGGTGATGGCCAGGATGAAGAACACCTGGAACGGCTTGGTCAGCAACTGGTTGTTGATCTGGTTCGCGGCGAAGGTGAGCTCCTGCACGTTGATCACGTAGCCGAGCGTGGTCTCCTTGATCGTGGAGATGAACTGGCTCAGCATGCTCGGCAGCATGTTGTAGAGGGCCTGCGGAAGGACCACGTACCACATGGTCCCGAGATGGCTGTGCCCGAGCGACCGCGCCGCCTCGACCTGCCCCTTGGGCAGCGCCTGGATGCCGGCGCGGACGACTTCCGACAGGTAGGCGCCTTCGTAGATCACCAGCGTGCACAGCATGGTGGTGAAGCCCGAGACTTCGCGCCCGATGAGCAGCGGCACGAGGAAGTAGACCCACAGGATCACCATCAGGAGCGGCACGCCGCGCACCACGTACACCAGCACCGCCGCGGGCCAGCTCAAGAGCTTCCAGGGCGACAGGCGGGCCAGCGCGAGGAGCACCGAGAGCGGGAAAGCCATCAGGATGCCAAGCACGGAAAGGATCAGCGTCGCGCAGATGCCGCCCAACGGCCCGCTCGGGTACTGGCCGACCAGCAGCAGCAGCCAGTTGTCGCGCAGGATTTCGAAGATGCTGTACATGGCTTACCTCGCCCCTGCGATGCGATAGCGGCGTGCGACCCAGGCGCCGATCGTCATGATGACCAGCGACAGCACGAGATAGAGCACCGTGGCCACGCTGTAGGCTTCGAAGGCGCGGAAGCTCTGGCTTTCCACTTCCTTCACCGCATGCGTCAGCTCGGCCACGCCGATCGCCATCGCGAGGCTGCTGTTCTTGAACAGCGACACGCTGTGGTTGATCAGCGCGGGAATCGCGTTGCGCATCGCCTGCGGCAGGATGACGTAGCGCATGGAACCGATGAAGCCGTGGCCCAGCGCGCGGGCGGCCTCGGCCTGCCCCGCGGGGATCGCGCGCAGCCCCGAGCGGATGTCCTCGCTGAAGTACGCGGCCTGGCACAAACCGAGCGCGATGACCGAGATCAGCGCTTCCGCGTTGTGGTCCGACAGCCAGCCCTGCACGGCGTCGGGCAGCACGCTGAAGATGCCGAAGTACCAGAACATCAGCTGCACCAGCGTCGGCACGTTGCGGTGGTAGGAGATGTAGGCAGCGACCGTGCGTTCGGCGATGCGGCTGGGTGTGAGCCGCACGACCAGGAGGACGATCGCGATCGACATCGCGAGCAGCCATGAGCCGGCCGCGATCTTCAACGTCATCTCCACGCCGTGCAGCAGCATGGCGCCGAACTCCGGCTTCAGGAGGACGGCCAGTAGATCGAAGTCTTTCATGCCCCGTGCCCTCTCTGTTGGTATTGCGCCGCGGCGGTCCGGCCGATCAGGCCTTGGCCTCTTGCGGACGGGTGGTGGAAAGCCCGCCCGGCACCTGCAGCGTCGGCGTGATTTCCATGTGGCCGACGTTCACCGCGATCGGCGCGGCGATCGCGAAGGCGATGGCGTTGGCGATGTCCTCGGCCTGCGGCAGCTCGAAGCCTTCGACGAAGCGCTTGTAGGTCTCCTCGGATTCGCCGTGCACGTGCGCAAAGATGTCGGTGGCGACGCGGCCCGGGCAGATCTCGGTGACCCGCACGCGCTTGCCGAAGCAATCGATGCGAAGCTGGCGCGACAGCATGCTCACCGCCGCCTTGGTCGCGTGATAGGTGCTGTTGCCGTTGAAGTTGTAGGCGCCCGCGATCGAGCTGATGTTGATCACGTGGCCGCGATCGCGCGCCGCCATGCCCGGCACCACCAGCCGGCACAGGTGCAGCACGGCACGCAGGTTCACGTCCACCAGCAGGTCGATGCCTTCGGCGTCGGCCTGCAGGATCGAGCCCGGCCGGTCCACGCCCGCGTTGTTGACCAGCACGTCGAAGGGAACTTCCTTCGCGAGCCGCGTGATGCCTTCGAGGTCGGCGACGTCGAGCGCATGCGGAATGCAGCCGGTGCGCGAAGCGAGCTCGTCCAGCTTGCCGGCGCTGCGCGCGATCGCATGGACCTGCAGGCCCTCCTTGGAGAGACGCTCGACCACGGCGGCGCCGATGCCCGACGAGGCGCCGGTGACGAGTGCGGTCTTGTAGTCGGAGAACGGCATCTTTGCTTCTTTCGTTAATGAAATTTCACTGTATCGACCGGCGGGAATGGGCGCCAAGACGGAATGTCTGTGGAGAGATAAGGGGTCCTTATGTCCGGGCAGACCCGGCCGTCCGGGCGAGCTGCTGCGAGATCGGCACCACGCGCCCGCCGGCCTCGACCGCGCCGCGCACCGCGCGCGCCAGCGCCACCGCGCCGGGGGTGTCGCCGTGCACCAGGATCGAACGGGCCTTCATCGGAATGCGCTTGCCGCTGTAGCTGGTGACCGTGCCGTCGTCCAGCAGCTGCCGCACCCGGGCCAGCACCGCATCGGGGTCGTGGATCACCGAATCGGGCAGCTTGCGCGGCACCAGGAGGCCGGCGTCGTCGCAGGCGCGATCGGCCAGGAAGGTGGTGGCCACGCGCAGGCCGCATCGCTCGGCCGCACCCTCGATCGCGCGGCTCGCGGAGGAGCTGATGATGAGCTCGGGGTCGAAATCCGCGACCGCGCGCACCAGCGGCGCAGCGAGCGCCGCATCCGCCGCGGCCATGTTGCCCAGGGCACCATGGAAACTCATGTGCGTCACGCGAAGCCCGGCGGCGCGCGCCATGCCGGCCAGCGCGCCGAGCTGGTAGGTCACGTAGGTGGCGAGTTCCGCGGTGTCGATCTGCATCGGGCGGCGCCCGAAACCCATCAGGTCGGGAAAACCCACATGCGCGCCGATGTCCACACCCTTGCTGCCGGCGGTGCGCACGGTGCGGTTCATGATGACCGGATCGCCGGCATGGAAACCGCAGGCGATGTTGGCGGAAGAGACGATGTCCAGCAGCGCCTCGTCCTCGCCCATGCGCCAGGGGCCGAAGCCTTCGCCGAGATCGGCGTTCAGATCGATGTCCATGGGGTGTCCTTCTCAGTCGATGTTCAGTTCGAAAAGCGCGGTGCCGAAGCCCACGGCCGTGCCGTCCTCTTCGCACACGGCACGGACCTGTCCCGCTGCCGGTGCGCTGACCGGCACGAGCAGCGGGCCGATCCGCAACAGGCCGAGGCCCTGCCCCGCCGCCACGCGTTCGCCGATGCGCACCACGGGCCTGTCGTGCAGCGGATGGGCGTGCAGGAACACGCCGACGCCCGGCGCGCTTGCCATGGCCTGCGCGGGCACGGCTTCATCGTCCTGCGCTTCGGCCTCCAGTTGCACGACCTCGCTGCCCGGCGCCGGGTCGCGGCCCAGCCGGATGCTGCCGTTGGGCGTGCGCAGTTCCAGCAGGCCGATGTCGGTATCGGCCAGCCACGCGGCCATCTGTTTGAGCTCGTCCGCAGTCGGCATGTCACTTCCTTTGCGGCGCACTGCGGTGCAGGTCCACGATGCGGCTGACCTTGTGCAGCCACGCCTCGGTTTCGTCGAGGGCGGCGATCGCCTCGGCCCAGCTGACTTCGACGAAGCGGATGCGGCTGCCGATCGGCGCCTGCCCGAGGCGCCAGAGGTCGGCCTCGATGACCGTCCCGAACTTGGGATAGCCGCCCGAGGGCTGCGCATCGCGCATCTGGATGATCGGCTGCCCGCTGTGCGGGACCTGGATCACGCCCGGCACGATGCCGTGCGAGCGGATCTCCATCGGCGCGACGGGCCGCAGGGCCTCGCCCTCCAGCCGGTAGCCGTAGCGGTCGCTCTGCGCCGTGATCTTCCATTCGCCGGCCCAGAAGGCGGCGCGCGAGGATGCCTCGAAGCCCAGGTATTCGGCCGCGGGCAGCACGCGCACCGCGGACACGCCATCGACCTGAAGCGGCAGCGTCAACGAAGGCGGAACGAGCCCGAATTGGGTGCGGCACGGCTCGCCGGCACGGCCGGCGCGCAGCACGTCGCCGCGCCGCAGCGCGCGGCCCTCGTGCCCGCCGAAGGCGCCGCGCAGTTGCGTGCTGCGCGAGCCCAGCACTTCCGGCACGTCCACGCCGCCGGCCACGCACAGCATCGCGCGGCTGCCGCGCTGCGCGCCGCCCTGCGGCAGGCCCAGCGTGAGCACCTGGCCCGCGCGCGCCTGGTGCACCCACCACGGCATGAGCGGCGCGTCGTCCAGGCGTGCGGCGCAATCGGCGCCGGTCAGCGCGAAGGCGCAGTCCTCGTCGAAGCGCACCTTGAACGGGAACACCGGCACCTCGATGGCCGCCGCATTCGCGTCATTGCCGAGCAGCAGGTTGCCGGCCGCCAGCGCCAGGTTGTCCATGGCGCCGGAGGTGCCCACGCCCCAGCGCAGGCTGCCCTTGCGTCCCGCGTCCTGCACGGTCGCGAGCGCGGCGGATGAGAGGACTTCGATCATCGGATGATTCCTTCCACCCGGAAACGGATCATGTCGCCCGGCTGCAGCAGGGCGGGTGGGTCCTGCGCGGGGTCGAAGAAGCACATCGAGGTGCTGCCGATGGTGTTCCACCCGCTCGGGCCGGCGGAGGCCGACACGCCGGTCTGCGCGCCGCCGATCGACACCGAGCCGCCCGGGATGCTCAGCACCGGCACCTTGCGGCGCGGGGTGGCGATGCGCGGGTCCATGCCGCCGAGGTAGCAATAACCCGGATGGCTGCCGAGCGCATACACCGGATAGGTCGGCGCGCTGTGCAGCTCGACGATTTCGTCCACGCTGAGCCCGGTGTGCGAGACCACATCCGCCATGTGCGGCCCGCCCTCGCCGCCGTAGACCACGGGCAGCTCGACCAAGCGGCCTTCGAGCGGCAGTGCGATGGCCGAGGCCCATGCGGCATGCAGCCGCGCTTCCAGCGCTTCGAGCGCCTTGGCATCGCGCGGCGGGCGCTCGAAGGTCAGCATCAGGTTGTTCATGCCCGGTACCGCTTCGCGCACCTCGGGCCAGTCCTGCGCCTCGCGGGACAGGGCCCAGATGCGCTGCTGCGATGCCAGCGCCAGTTCGCCCGGGGCCTCGAACAGCAGCGCGGTGGTCCCGAGCAGGCTGATGGTGCCGGTGGGCGGTGCGGGGGGCGCCTTGACGGACGCGCGCGTCTTCAGGGCGGTCGTCGCCTGCGGATTCATGTCGTGCTCCTTTGCTGAAGCCAACGTTCGAGATGATGGATGTCCACGCCGCCGGCGGCAAAGCCTTCGTCGCGCAGGATGTCGCGATGCAGCGCCACGTTGGTCGCGATGCCTTCGACATGCATCTCGGCCAGCGCGAGCCGCATGCGGTCGAGCGCGTCCTCGCGGCTTGCGCCCTGCACGATGAGCTTGGCGATCATCGAGTCGTAGTACGGCGGCACGCGGTAACCCGCGCCGGCGTGCGAATCCACGCGCACGCCGAAGCCGCCGGGCACCTGCCAGCCGGTGATGCGGCCGGGCGACGGCGCGAAGGTGGCTGGGTCTTCGGCATTGATGCGGCACTCGATCGCATGGCCCTGGCAGCGCACGTCGGCCTGCGCCAGCGCGAGCCGCTCGCCGCGCGCCATGCGGATCTGCTGCTGCACGATGTCGATGCCGGTCGTCATCTCGGTCACCGGATGCTCGACCTGCAGGCGCGTGTTCATCTCGATGAAGTAGAACGCGCCGCGCTCGTAGAGGAATTCGAAGGTGCCGACGCCGCAGTAGCCGATCTGCCGGCACGCGGCCGCGCAGCGCTCGCCGACCTCGGCGATCAGCGCCTCGTCGATGCCGGGCGCGGGCGCTTCCTCGATCACCTTCTGGTGGCGGCGCTGGAGCGAGCAGTCGCGACTGCCGAGCCACACCGCATGGCCGTGGCTGTCGGCCAGCACCTGGATCTCGACATGGCGCGGGTGCAGCAGGAACTTCTCGATGTACACCTCGGGATTGCCGAAGGCCCGGCGGGCTTCCTCGCGCGTCAGCGCCATCGCCTCGGGCAATGAGGCCTCGTCGTGCACCACGCGCATGCCGCGCCCGCCGCCACCGCCGGCGGCCTTCACGATCACCGGATAGCCGACGTCGCGCGCCAGTGCCTTGACGGCTTCCGGATCGTCCGGCAGGCCGTCGTCCGGCCCCGGCACGCAGGGCACGCCGGCCAGCCGCATCGCGCGCTTGGCGGCGACCTTGTCGCCCATGGTGCGGATGCAGTCGGCACTGGGGCCGATGAAGACGAGCCCGGCCTGCGCGACGCGGTCGGCGAAGGCGGCGTTCTCCGACAGGAAGCCGTAGCCCGGATGGATGGCCTGCGCGCCGCTCACTTCGGCGGCGAACAGGATCGCCGACTGGTTGAGGTAGCTGTCGCCCGGCGCCGCGGGCCCGATGCAAAGCGCCTGGTCGGCCTGCGACACGTAGCCTGCTTCGCGGTCGGCCTCCGAATGAACCACCACGGTCTTGAGCCCGAGGCCGCGGCAGGCGCGCAGGATGCGCAGCGCGATCTCTCCGCGGTTGGCGATGAGGACGGTGTCGAACATCGCCTCACCCCTGCGCCAGCCGGAACAGCGGCCGGCCGGCTTCGACTTCTTCGCCGGAGCGCACCAGCACTTCGGCGATCGTGGCGGCATGGTCGATCTGCACCTCGTTGAAGACCTTCATGGCCTCGATCACGCAGAGCGTCTGCCCGGCCTGGATCGATTGGCCCGCCTGCACGAAGGGCGGCTCGCCGGGGCTCGATTGGAGATGAACCACGCCGTAGAGGGGCGCGCACAATTCGGCCGGCGCCGATGCGGCAGGTGCAGGTGCCGGCTCGTTCCTTGCCGGTGCGGCGTCCACCGCGTTCTGCACTGCGCGCGGCAGCGGGCGGCGCGGGGCGCTGCCCGCCGCCGACTGCTTCACCAGCCGGAGCGTGCTGCCGTTTTCGCTGTACTCCAGCTCGGACAGGTCCGAGCCTGCCAGCGCGTCGATGAGCGTCTTGATCTGTTCCTGTTTCATGCCGGGTCCGTCGCCGAGGACCGAACGTCCTTGGTTGGCATGAAAGGTACTGGCCCGGCGGCCTGCTGCCAAAGACGGATTGGCTGTGCCGGGATAAGGGCCGCTTATGACGGAGCGGTCAGGACAAGGCGGTCAGCTCCGGCTCCGGCGTGGACTTGACCGTGCCCGCCAGATCCACCACCAGTTCGAGCAGGATGTCCTTCACCGCCTGCGCGGGTTCGGAGAGCGGCAGATGGTCCGACTGGCACAGCGCGAGCGGCGCCTCGATCACCGGCTCGACGATCTGGAACTGCCAGGCGCCGCAGGCCGCCACCACTTCGCGCGCCATCGAGGCGGGCAGGATGCTCGCACCCAGTCCGTCCGCGATCGCCGCCGTGAGCGTGAACGCCGATTCGATCTCGGCCACCACGCGCGGCACCATGCCCGCGCGCACGAAGGCCGCATCGACCAGCTTGCGCACGACGTTGTACTGGCGCGGCAGCATCAGTTCCATCTCGCGCAGGTCGGCCAGGCGCACCGGTGCCGCCGGGGCGGGCGTGGTGGCCGGGCCGACGAGGTAGAGCGGTTCCTTGAGCAGCGGCAGGAAGGTCAGTCCGTGAATCGCCTTGTCGCCGTAAAGGACGGCCAGGTCCATGCGGCCGTTCATGATGAGTTCGCTCAGCGTGGTGCCGTAGTTCTCGTTGAGGTAGAGCAGGATGCCCGGATGCCGCGCGCGTACGGTGCGCAGCAGCGGCAGCGACAGCGCCGAGGCCGCGGTGCCCGGTGCGAGGCCCACCGACACCTGGCCCGAAAGCCCCTCGCCCGCGGCCTCCATGTCGACCCGCGCTTGCTCGCATTGCCGCAGGATGATCTGGGCGTGGCGGTAGAGCACCTTGCCGGCTTCGGTCGGCGTGACGCCGCGCTTGGTGCGCACCAGCAGCTGCTGCCGCACTTCGCCTTCGAGCGTCGCGAGTTGCTGGCTCAGGGCCGGCTGGGCAATGAAAAGAACCTCGGCGGCCTGCGTCAGGCTGCCGATGTCCACGATTTTGACGAAATATTTGAGGCGTCTGAGATTCACGCCTTGTCCCCAAGCAAAAGCCAAGCCTAGCACCGGGGCGGCGCAGTGCCTATGGGGCCGCACCATAAGCTCTGCCTATCGAACCAGAGCGAACTCGTCTTGGCCGAGTCGGAGGGATCTGCGTACCGTTACGTCCAATGCATCCCCCACCCCAAGGAAGAGCCGTGAACACCTCCCGCATCGCCGCCCGCGTCCGGCGAATCAAGCCGTCGCCGAGCACCTCCGCCGCCGACCGGGCCAATGAACTGCGCCGCCAGGGCAAGTCGATCGTCAACCTGGTGGTCGGCGAACCCGACTTCGACACGCCGGTGCACATCCGCCGCGCCGCCACCGAGGCCATGGACAAGGGCGCGACCCGCTACACGCTGATGGCCGGCACGGTCGAGCTGCGGCAGGCCATCGTCCAGAAGCTGGAACGCGAAAACGGCCTCAAGTTCGAGATGAACGAGATCATCGCGACCAGCGGCGCCAAGAGCGCGATCTACAACGCGCTCGCGGTCACGCTCGAGCCGGGCGACGAGGTCATCATCCCCGCGCCCTACTGGGTCTCGTATCCCGACATGGTGCTCGCCTGCGACGGCGCGCCGGTGATCGTCGCGTGCCCGGAAGCCAACGGCTTCAAGCTCACGCCGGCGCAACTCGAGGCGGCGATCACGCCGCGCACCCGCTGGCTGCTGATCAATTCGCCGAGCAACCCGACCGGCGCCAGCTACACCGCCGCCGAATACCGGGCGCTCGCCGACGTGCTGCTGCGGCACCCGCACGTGATGGTGATGACCGACGACATCTACGAGCACATCCGCTTCGACGGCCAGGCCACGCCGCACATCCTCGCGGTCGAGCCCGGGCTGCGCGACCGGATGCTGGTGGTCAATGGCGTGTCGAAGACCTACGCGATGACCGGCTGGCGCATCGGCTATGCGGCAGGACCGCGGGACCTGATCGTCGCGATGGACACGCTGCTGTCGCAGTCCACCGGCAACTGCTGCTCCGTCAGCCAGGCCGCGGCCGCGGCAGCGCTTTCCGGCGACCAGAGCTTCGTCGCCGAAAGCGTGGTGATCTACAAACAGCGGCGCGACCGCACGCTCGCGCTCATCAATGCGATCCCCGGCCTGAGCTGCGCGACGCCGCCCGGTGCCTTCTATCTCTATATCAACTGCGCCGGCCTGATCGGCAAGACGACGCCCTCGGGCAAGCAGTTGAAGGAAGACGGCGACGTCGTGATGTACCTGCTGGAAAGCGCGGGCGTGGCGACGGTGGCGGGCACGGCCTACGGCCTCTCGCCGTACTTCCGCCTGTCGATCGCGACCTCCATCGAAACCCTCGAGGAAGGCTGCACGCGCATCGCGCGGGTGGTCGCCGAACTGCGCTGAACATCGAAGGAAGCACCATGCCCTACAAAGCCATCCGGAAGAACCCGTCGGCCCCCGCGGTCGAGGCGAAGATCCTCGCCGCATTGCGCGAGATCCCTGTCGCGGCGCTCAGCGACAACATGCACCGCAACATCGGCACCGCGGGACTCGACCCCTATCACAAGCCGGTCGCCGCGACCATGGCGGGCACCGCGGTCACCGCGCGCTCGCGCGGCGGCGACAACCTGACCTACCTGCGCGCGCTGGAGTTCTGCCGCCCCGGCGACGTGCTGGTGGTCGATGCCGGCGGCGACCTGAACAACGCGGTGGTCGGCGGCATCCTGTCGTTCTATGCAGCGCAGATCGGCGTCCAGGGCGTGGTGATCGACGGCGCGATCCGCGACGTGGCCGAGATCCGCGCGCGCGAGTTCCCGGTGTATGCGCGCGGCGTCACGCATCGCGGCCCCTACAAGGACGGCCCCGGCGAGATCAACGTGCCGGTGTGCGTGGGCGGCATGGTGGTCAATCCCGGCGACATCGTGGTCGGCGACCAGGACGGGCTGATGGCCTTCGCACCGGACGAGGCCGAACTGCTGATCGAGAAGGCGCTCGCGCATCTGGCGGCCGAGGCCGAGACGATCAAGGCCATGAAGGAAGGCCGCTGGGACCGCTCCTTCATCGACGTGCTCGAGGCGCGCTGCAACAACTGAGGGCCGAAAGGGCCGTGCAGACATCCAAGGAGACAACGTGCGCCCATCGATCCTCATCACCCGAGCCACCTTCCCCGACGTCACCGCGCGCCTGCAGGCGCATTTCGACGTCGAGGACAACCCGGCCGACACGCCGTGGAACCGCGCCGAGCTGACCCGCCGCCTGCAGGGCAAGCAGGGCGTCATGAGCACCGGCAGCGAGCGCATCGACGCCCCGCTGCTCGATGCCTGCCCTTCCCTCAAGGCGGTCTGCAATGTCGGCGTCGGCTACAACAACATCGATATCGCGGCCTGCACCGCGCGCGGCGTGCTGGTGACCAACACGCCCGACGTGCTGACCGAAACCACGGCCGACTTCGGCTTCGCGCTGATGATGGCGACGGCCCGCCGCATCACCGAATCCGAGCGCTTCCTGCGCGGCGGCGGCTGGACCCGCACCGGCATCTACGACATGTTCATCGGCGGCGACGTGCATGGCGCGACGCTCGGCATCCTCGGCATGGGCCGCATCGGGCAGGCGATCGCGCGGCGCGGCGCGGCCGGCTTCGGCATGAAGGTGATCTATCACAACCGCTCGCGCCTGCCTGAAGCGCTGGAGTCCGCCTGCGGCGCACGCTACGTCGACAAGCAGACCTTGCTCCGGAAAGCGGACCATCTCGTGCTGGTGCTGCCCTACTCCCCCTCTGCGCACCACGCGATCGGCGCGGCCGAGCTGTCGCTGATGAAGCGCAGCGCCACGCTGACCAACATCGCGCGCGGCGGCATCGTCGACGACGCGGCGCTCGCCGAGGCGCTGCGCGACCAGACCATTGCCGCCGCCGGGCTCGACGTCTTCGAGGGCGAACCGGACATCCACCCGGACCTGTTCACGCTGCCGAACGTGGTGCTCACGCCGCACATCGGCAGCGCCTCGGTGCGCACCCGTCTCGCGATGGCTGCGCTCACGGCGGAGAACCTGATCGCGGCGCTGGGCCTGGGCGCTTGTGCAGGCCAGCCGCCGACGCCGGTCAATCCCGAAGTCCTGGCGAGCTGAACGGTGGCTCGAAGCCATCGACAATCACCACTTGAACAAATGGAGACACCCTTGCAGCCCACCCTCAAGCAGTTCGACCTCAGCGGTCGCACCGCCCTCATCACCGGCTCCAGCGCCGGCATCGGCTATGCCATCGCACGCGGGCTGGCCGGCGCCGGCGCGCGCGTGATCCTCAATGCCCGCTCCACCGACAAGCTGGAGCGCGCCGCCGCGCAACTGCGCGAGGAAGGCGCCACCGTCTTCACCTCGGCCTTCGATGTCAGCGCCGGCGACGCGGTGAACGCGGCCGTGGACCGCATCGAGGCCGAGGTCGGACCCATCGACATCCTGGTCAACAACGCCGGCATGCAGCGCCGCGCGCCGCTGGACCAGTTCGAGGAAGCCCACTGGCACGAGCTCATGAAGACCAACCTCGACAGCGTCTTCCTGGTCGGCAAGGCGGTGGCACGCCACATGATCGGGCGCAAGGAGGGCAAGATCATCAACATCTGCTCGGTGCAGAGCGAGCTCGGCCGCCCCGGCATCGCGCCCTACACCGCGAGCAAGGGCGCGGTGAAGATGCTCACCAAGGGCATGGCGATCGACTGGGGCCCGCATGGCCTGCAGGTCAACGGCATCGGGCCGGGCTACTTCAAGACCGAGCTCAACGATGCGCTGGTCAAGAACGCCGACTTCAGCGCCTGGCTGATCGGCCGCACGCCTTCGCGCCGCTGGGGCGATGTCGAGGAGCTGATGGGCGCGGCCGTGTTCCTCGCCAGCGATGCCTCGCGCTTCGTGAACGGCCACATCCTCTATGTCGACGGCGGCGTCACCGCAACGCTCTGAACCAACCGCAAACAGGAACATCGATGGAAGCCCTTGTCATTCACGCGCCCGGCGACCTGCGCGTCGAGGAAGTCCCGACCCCCGCGCTCGAAGCCGGCCAGCTGCTGGTGCGCGTGCGCTGCGGCGGCATCTGCGGCTCGGACCTGCACTACTACCAGCACGGCGGCTTCGGCACCGTGCGCATCCAGGAGCCGATGGTGCTGGGCCATGAAGTGGCCGGCATGATCGAAGCGGTCGGCCCGGGCGCATCGTTCAAGGCCGGCGAACGCGTGGCGATCAGCCCGAGCCGCCCGTGCGGGCGTTGCAAGTACTGCCAGGTGGGCCTGCAGAACCATTGCCTGGACATGCGCTACTACGGCAGCGCGATGCGCACCCCGCATGTGCAGGGGGCGTTCCGCCAGCAGATCGTGGTGGAGCAATGGCAGGCGCATCGCCTGGCCGATTCGGTGAGCGACGGCGAAGGCGCGATGGCCGAGCCGCTGTCGGTGGCCCTGCATGCGGTGCGGCGTGCCGGCCCGCTGCTGGGCAAGCGGGTGCTGGTCACCGGCTGCGGGCCGATCGGCGCGCTGGCGATCATCGCGGCGCGGCGTGCGGGGGCGGCGCACATCGTGGCGACCGACGTCGGCGCGCACACGCTGGGCAAGGCACTCAAGGTCGGCGCGGACGAGACGATCAACGTGGCGGAGCAGCCCGATGGCCTCGACCGCTTCGCGGCCGACAAGGGCAGCTTCGACGTGCTGCTGGAGGCCAGCGGCAATGCACGCGCGCTGGTTGGCGCCTTCGCGGCGCTGCGGCCGCGCGGCGTGATCGTGCAATTGGGGCTGGCGGGCGGCGAGATCCAGCTGCCCATCAACACCATCGTGGCCAAGGAGTTCGAGCTGCGCGGCGCCTTCCGCTTCCACGAGGAATTCGCGGTTGCGGTGGAACTGCTCAACAAGGGCCTGGTGGATGTGAAGCCGCTGATCTCGGCAACGCTCTCCTACCGCGATTCCGCGCGCGCCTTTGCGCTCGCGGCGGACCGCTCGCAGGCGATGAAGGTGCTGCTCAGTTTCGAGTAACGCCTTCGACTCTGCCGCGACCTCAGCCGTGCGCGAGGCCCGCGGCCTGCACGCCCGCGATGCAGATGGCCTCGTCCTCGTCGCCGGTGCCGCCACTCGCGCCCACGGCGCCGATCAGCTTGCCGGCCGCATCGCGGATCACGACCGCGCCGGTCTGCGGCAGGAACTTGCCGTCGGCGGTGGCGGCGAGCGAGACGAAGAAATTGGGGTTGTCCTTGGCGCGCTCGGCGAGCCTGCGGCTCGCCACGCCCATGCCCACCGCGCCCCAGGCCTTGGCGCGCGCGATGTCGAAGCGGAACATGCTCGCGCCGTCCTCGCTCGCGAAGGCCTTGAGGTGGCCGGCGGCATCGAGCACCGCGATGCCCATGGGCTGGTAGCCCGCTTCCTTCGACTTCTTCAATGCGGCGTCGATGATGGTCCGGGCTTGCTGCAGGGTCAGTGGGGTCATGAGTGATGTTCCTTGTCTTTCAGTTCATTGGCCGGCATCGGGCGCACAGAGCGCGTCGAAGCCGTAGCGGTTCATGCTGCCGAAGGCGGGCATGGCCGGATGCGGCACGAAGCGGGTCTGGCAGTCGATCACCGCGGGCAGGCCCGAGGCCAGCGCGCGCCGGATCGCCGGACCCACTTCGGCCAGCGCCGTGACCCGCTCGCCGTGGCAGCCGAAGCCGCGCGCGATGGCCGCGTAGTCCGTCTCGTCGAGCGCGGTGCCGAGCTCGAAGCCGAGCGCGTTGCGCTGTCCGGCGCGGATGATGCCCCAGGCCGCGTTGTTGTGCAGGATGCAGAGCACCGGCAGCCGATAGCGCCGCGCGGTGTCCAGTTCGTTGAGCGTGAAGCCGAAGGAGCCGTCGCCGGTGATGAGCGCGACCCTGCGCGCCGGGTCCTGTGCCTGCAGCGCGATGGCATAGGGCAGCCCGAATCCCAGATGGCTCATGCCCGGTTCGTGGAAGCGCGTGCGGACCTCGCGCACCGGTGTCAGGTCGTTGCTCCAGAAGGTGGTGTGGCCGCCGTCGAAGACGGCCAGCGCATCGGTGGGCAGCGCTTCGCCGATGGCGCGGGCCAATGCGGCCGGATGCATCGGCTGGCCGGGTTCGCCCTGCTTCGCCAGTTCGGCGAACCGCGCCTCGTAGGCCGCGCGCGCTTGCCGCAGACCCGGCAGCCAGTCGCGCTCCACGCCGACTGCCAGGTGGTCGCCGCAGAGGCCCAGCAGATCGTCGAGTGCCGCGCCTGCATCGGCCTGCAGCGCCACCTCGTGCAGCGCCGGCTGGCCCAGCGCGGCAGGGTCGATGTTGATGCTGACGATGGGCTGCGAGCGGCGCGCGAGCGGCCCGCGCTCGTCCCACATCCATGAGGACCATCGGCAGCCCACGGCGAGGACCAGGTCCGCGCCTTCGAAAGCCTGCCGCACGGGTTCGCCCGCGATCAGGCCGCCGTGGCCGATGAAATGCGGGCTGTCCGATGCGATGACGCCCAGTGCCATCTGGGTCGGCAGCACGGGTGCGCTCCACTGCTCGGCCAATGCGCGCACCTGTGCAGTCGCGCCGCTCGCGACCACGCCGCCGCCCGCGACGATCAGCGGCCGCCGGGCCGACCGCATGAGCGCCGCGGCGCGCGCGAGCTCACCGGCATCCGGACGGATTCGGCCGAGGGCGCGATAGCGCGAAGGCGGCAGTTCGAATTCCGCTTCGTCGACGCGGCAAGGCTGGCTGAGCACGTCCTGCGGAATATCCAGATGCACCGGACCCGGCCGCCCGCCCAGTGCTTCGCGAAAGGCGCGGCGCACCATTTCCGGCAGGCGCCGCGCATCGTGCACCACCGCGTTCCACTTGGTGATGGGCCGGGTCACGGCCACGGTGTCGAGGTCCATGAACATGCCGTTGTGCGGATAGCTCGCGGCGCGGTGCTGGTTGGTGGTGATCGCCACGAGCGGCAGGTTGTTGCCGAAGGCCACGCCCAGGCCCGACGCGAGGTTGAGTCCACCCGGCCCCATCTCGCCCAGCGCCAGCGCGATCTGCCCGGTGCCGGCGTAGGTCGCGGCGGCCATCATCGGCCCCGCGGCCTCGTGCCGCACACCGAGGAAGCGAAGCTGCTCCTGCTCGGAGATCGCATGCAGCAGGGGCCCGAGCTTGCCGCCGACGATGCCGTAGATGTCGCGCACCTTCTCCGCCAGGAGGAGCCGCACGAGGACCTGCGCGCCATTCAATTGCAAGGAGGCCACCGTCAGTCCTCCGCCGTGAAGTTGGCTGCCTTGACGATGGGCGCCCAGCGCTGCTGGTCGGCACGCACCATGCGGGCGAATTCCTCGGGGCTCTGGTGCATCGGCTGCAGCCCGACCTTGGCCAGTGCGTCGATGAACTCGGGCGACTGCAGGCCCTCGCGCACCAGCGCATTGAGCCGCTGCACGATGTCCGGCGGGGTGCGCGCGGGCAGGAACCACCCGAGCCATTCCTGCACCACGAGGTCGGCGAAGCCCTGCTCGGTGAAGGTGGGCACCTCCGGCAGGAAGGGCGAACGCTGCGGGCTCGACACCGCGAGCCCGCGCAGCTTGCCGCCACGGATGTACGGCATCACCTCGCCGAGCACGCTCACGCTGACCGGCACCTGCCCGCCCAGCACATCGTTGAGCAGCGGCGCGCCGCCGCGATAGGCCACTGCGGTGAGCTGCGTGCCGCTGGCCTTCTGCAGCATCATGCCGACGAAGTGCAGCGCGGAGCCCGCAGCCGGCACACCGTAGTTGGCCTGCCCGGGATTGGCTCTGGCCCACTTCAGGTAGTCGGCCACCGTCTTCATCTCCGCCGGCAGGCCCGGGCCGGCGGTGAGCACGAAGGCATAGTTGACCGTGCTGGTCACCGGCGCGAAATCGGCCACCGGGTCGTAGTTGAGCTTGCGGTAGGTGTTGGGGTAGAGCGTCATCGGCGAGCTCGGGATCTGCAGGATGGTCAGCCCGTCCGGCGCGGCGCGCTTGACGTACTCCACCGCAATGCGGCCGCCGGCGCCGGTCTTCGAATCGGCGATCAGGCTCGTCGCGTAGCGCCCGCGCAGCTTCTCGGCCAGCGGACGCGCCACGTTGTCGCCCATGCCGCCCGCGGGAAAGCCCGAGACGATCGACGCATTGCCGTTCAGTTGCGCGAAGGCCCGGCTCAGTGGCGCGAGCGCGGCCAACGCGCCGCCGGCCTTGAGAAGATGAAGGAAGTGCCTGCGGTCCATGGCGTGTCTCCTGGGCGTGCGTGCCCTTGTTGTCCTGGCCCGGATGGTCGGGCCACCGGGTGCTCCTGCGAATGGACAAATCGCGCCGCGGCGGGTAGTTTTCCGGCCTCGACTGCATTCAACCCGCCGTGAAGCCTGCTGCCGCACCCCTGCTCCTCGTTCCCTTCCGTGAAGTTCGCCATGACGAGCCCGACGACTGCCTGCACTACGAGCCCGTCGCCGTGCGCGGGCAGGAAATGGACTGGACGATTCCGGCGCATCGGCACGAAGGCCTGCACCAGATCCAGTTCCTCGAAAGCGGCCACATCAGCGGCACGGTGGACGGACGCGCGGTGGATGCGCAGGGGCCGGCCATCCTGCTGATCGCGCCGGGTTCGGTGCACGGCTTTCGCCACACGCGCGACACCATGGGGCACCAGCTGACCATCCCCAGCGCGACCCTGCAGCAGCTGCTGTCGGGCACGCGCCTCGCCGATACCGGTCTTGCCGGCTCGTTCGTGCTGACCGGGCTCACCGACGAGGCGCGCGAAGAATGTGCTTCGCTCTTCGAGAGGCTCGCGCGCGAATTCCTCGGACACAGCGCGGGCCGCGTGCCGGCGCTGCTGGCCATCGCAACGCTGCTCGCGGTGCTGCTCCTGCGCCTGCACGGCGAGCACGTCCACAAGACCCACCTTCCGGGCGCGCGCGATGCGCTGGTGCAGCGCTATCTCGCCCTGGCCGAGAAGCACTTCCGCGAGCACCGCGGCCTGCCGTTCTACGCCGACACGCTGGGCGTGACGCCCGACCACCTGAGCCGCACCTGCCGAAACGTGACGCGACAGTCGGCCCTGCAGCTTCTGCACGAGCGCCTGATGCTGGAAGCGCGAAGGCTGCTGGCCTACACGCCGATGTCGGTGCTCGAAGTCGCCGCCGCGATCGGCTATCAGGACCCCGCCTACTTCAGCAAGTTCTTCACGCGCGCGATGGGCTGCTCGCCTTCGCAGTACCGGACGCAGGCGGCACAGGGCGTCAAGGCACCGCGATAGGCGGCCGACCGTTCAGGACCAAGCGTCGAGGGGCGGGCACCTGTAGGCCGGATGCTTCATGAAGAAGCGGCCGCCGCTGGCACGGCGGCATCGATCGCCGCGGGCACGCTGGCCGGGTTTCGATCCCAGACGCCGGAGATACCCATGACCTGCTCTGCCGCCCGCCTCGCCCTGCCCGCCCTCGCCGCTTCCTGCGCCATCGCGCTGTCGGGTTGCGGCGGCGGAGGAAGCAGCGGCGGCAATGCGCTGGCGCTGGCCATCAACGGCGCCAACACGATGCCGCCGCGCGGCACCGCACTCACGGCGACGCCGGGGCGCGTCGTTCGCCTGTCGGCCGACGAATTCAAGGCGCTGCTCGAAGCCGATTCGACCGGCAAGCGGATCGAGCAGGCCGCGGGCGTACCCAGGTGCGGCATCGACGTGCGCTACCTGCAGTACCAGACCGTCGGCGCGCAGAACGAGTCGGTCCCGGCCAGCGGCGCGATCATGCTGCCCGCCGGCACCGACCCCGCCTGCAACGGGCCGCGCCCCATCGTGCTGTACGGGCACGGCACCGCGACCGAGCGCAACTACGACATCTCCCACGTGACCGACCCCAACCAGCCGGCTGCCGCCGAGGGCATCGTCGTGGCGGCCATGTTCGCGGCGCAGGGCTTCATCGTGGTGGCGCCCAACTACGCGGGCTACGACAAGTCGTCGCTGCCCTACCACCCGTACCTGAATGCCGACCAGCAGGGCAAGGAAATGATCGATGCGCTCAAGGCCGCGCGCTCGACGCTGGCGGCGCTCTCCGCGACGGACGGCGGCTCGTTGCTCGTCACCGGTTATTCGGAAGGCGGCTTCGCGGCACTGGCCGCGCACCGCGCGATGCAGGCGGCGGGCATGACGGTGACGGCGTCGGCCCCGATGTCCGCGCCGACGGCCGTCAGCCTGTTGATCGACTACACCGCGAGCGGTCTGCCCGCACTCGACAGCACGGTGTTCTTCCCGCTCGTCACGACCAGTTGGCAGAAGCAGTTCGGCAACGTCTATGGGACCACGAGCGACATCTACGAAGACAACTTCGCCACCGGCATCGACACGCTGTTGCCGAGCTACCTGTCCCGGGATGAACTGTTCTCATCGGGCAAGCTGCCGAGGTACGCCTTCTTTCCGGCCAATGCCACGCCCGGCCCCCTGAATGCCAGCGTGGCCATCAACTACGGCGCGGGCAACCTGGTGCGCCAGCGCTACCTGACGACATGGTTCGACGATATCCAGGCCGGCCCTTGCCCCGGCAATGCCCTGCCGGCGACGGTCGGGTCGCTCGGCACGACAGCGCCGCTCGGCTGCGCCCCGATGACCGGCCTGCGCAGGGCGGCGGTGGCCAACGACCTGCGCAACTGGCTGCCCGCGCGCCCCGTGCTGATGTGCGGCGGCTCCAATGACCCGACCGTCAACTTCACCAGCAGCCTGGCGACGGCCGGCTACTTCCGTGCGCGCGGAATGCCCGCGTCGTCGCTCACCGTCGTCGATCTGGAGACGGCCGGCGTGAACGATGCGTACGCGGCAGCGCGCGCCGGCTTTGCGCTGGCCAAGGCGCAAAAGCGGGCGGACTCGCCGGGCACCGATGCGCAAAGGGACCAGTCGGTGGCCATCGCCTACCACGGCGAGCTGGTGCCGCCCTATTGCATGCAGTCGGTCCAGGTGTTCTTCGAAGGCGTGCTCAACGGCGGAGGCTGACGCTCACCGGTTCGGCTGCGGGGTGATGCGCAGGTGCGGACGCACGGCGAATGGGTGCGCGGCGGGCTTCTTGCTTGACATCGTTGCAGCAGCCCGTCGCGCTGCGCAGGAGGACTCGGATGCCGAATTTCTACTTGCCGCTTTCCGGCGGTGTGCGCCAGGAAATCAATCCCTGGACCTGGTTCACCAGGATTGCCAATGGCCAGCTTGGGTTCATCAACATCAACATGGGCAAGTCATCGGACCCTGGTCTGGAGCAGCAGATCCTGGACGACGTCGGAAGCTACGGACGCCAGATCGGGCAGCTGGGCGATGCGCTGGAGGCGGTGCTCGCGCACATGAAGACCGACACCTGGGAGCCCGAGGCCCAAAAGGCAGTCGACGCCTTCAAGTTCCAGCTTGCCGAGATTCGCCGGCTGAAGCGCAAGCGCGCTGGCGACAAGGCTTAGCGTCGTTCGTATCGCCGCGATTGCTCGTCACTCACGGCAAGCATGCTCCGTGCGCGCTGAACATCATCCAAATGGATGAGGTGCAATCCTGCGATGTTCGAATAGCCTCCGGCGCAAGGTCGGTTCACGACGCTTGGAAGGAGCTCGATCATGGTGACCCATCGACAGCGATCGCAATCCGACGCGCAGGAGCGCTGCGTGCGGAATCGCCGCTGCTCGCGCCTGCCCGTGATGGCATGCGCTCTGTTCGCCGTCATCGCCTGCGTCCTCACGCCGGTGACGCCTGCCGCGGCTCAAGCCACGGGCACGGGCCTCGGCCTCGGCCTGCAGCCGTTGAATGTCGTCCCGCCACCGGCGCCCTTCAATGATCGCGGCCCTGGCCAGGACAAGCAGCCCAAACCGCGGCCGACGCGCGAAATGCAGACGATCCCGTGGTGGTGGTCGAGCTTCACGGTCGACGGCCAGACCTACCCCTATGCGATGGTCGGCACGGACCCCGCATTGGGGCCGATCACCACGGCGATCAAGGCCCGCATCGTCCCGCTGCGCTTCGTGTTCCTGTCGGACGGCCAGGTGATCGACGACCCGGGCATGGCGGCCGCCGCGATCGCGTCGCCGGTGTTCACGCCGGTGGACGTCGGTCTCGGTCCGCTGCAATGGCATAACTTCGTGCAGCGCATCAGCCTTGCGGCCGCGCCCGGCTATCAGACGATGCTCCTGCCCGACGTGCTGCCGACGCAGACCGTTCATATCCCGGCCGACCAGGGCTTGACGATCTTCGATCCGGTCACGCAGCGACGGGTGGGCATCGTGAGCTGGGATTGGACGAGGCGTCTGGTACGGCAACTCATCCAGGCCTTGCAGATCGCGCCCGACGAGCTGCCGATCTTCCTGGCTGGCAACACGATCACATCGCTCACGAGTGCGGCTGATTGTCTGAGCCCGAGCGGCTGCAACTCGTATGCCGGCCTTCACGACGGCTTCGTGGTGTCGGATTCCCCGACGGCGGCGCCGCCGCGCTTCTACACCTACGTCTGGTCGGGATGGCGCGACTACGGCCCGGCGCTGCCGTCCTGGCTCGACTTTCGAGGCAGAGCGTTGAGCCATGAGATCGCGGAGTGGGCCGCCGACCCGTTCTTGTCCAACGTCGTGCCGCCATGGCCGTTGTCTCGGCGGACGGTTCAGTGCTATCCCCTCCTCGAGGATGCAGATCCGGTCGAGAACTTGAACATCGGGCTCACCGGCCCGGACGGTCGCGTCACCGTGGTGACCAATGCGGTGACGCTGTCGTGGTTTGCGCGCCAGTCGCCGTCGCAAGCGCTGTTCGGTCTGTACGACCTCACGGGACAGGTGACTCAGCCTGCAGCGGCCTGTCCATGAGCGGCTTTTCAAAGCTCGTTGCCGCCTAGCTCTCTTGAGTTTGCGGTGACTTTCGATACGAGGCGAGCCCGGCCAGGGCGAGCACGCAAAAGGCGGCCCCCGCATGGAACGTGACCGACGGCCCCAGCAGATCCCACAACAGGCCGGCGAGAACGCTGGCAAGCAGCATGGCGATGCCACTGACCAGATTGAAGAAGCCGTAGGCCGTACCGCGCAGGTCCGGGGGTGTGGTGTCGGCGACCATCGTGGCGAGCAGCCCTTGAGTGATCCCCATGTGCACACCCCAAAGCGTGACGCCGGCAAGAACGACAACCCAATGGTGGCTCGCTGCAAGAACCAGGTCGGCAGCCATCAGAACGACGAGCCCGAGCGCAAGCAGGGTGCGGTGGTTCATCCGGTCGGACAGTTTGCCGAACGGGTACGCCGCGAGCGAATAGACGAGATTCATCGCCACCATGACCAGGGGCACCAGGGCCACCGCAATGCCTCCCTGCTGGGCGCGCAGGACCAGGAAGGCCTCGCTGAAGCGGGCGAGCGTGAACACCGCGCCGATCGCGACGACCCACCAGTAGGGCGCGCCGAGACGCCGCAGGTTCTCGCGCCGGATCGGATTGGAACGCTGGTCTGTTTGCGCACGCTCGGGCTCACGCAGCCCGAAGGCGAGCAATGCAACGGCGGCGAGACCGGGAACGACGGCCACCCAGAACACGGCGCGGAAATCGTCGGCCCACAGCAGCATCAGCCCGACCGCCAGCAGCGGTCCGACGAACGCGCCGACGGTGTCGAGGGCCTGGCGCAGGCCGAATGCAGCGCCGCGAACGTGCGCCGGCGTGAGATCGGCCACCAGCGCGTCGCGCGGCGCACCCCGGATGCCCTTGCCGACGCGATCGATCAGTCGCGCCGCAAGCACGACCCCGGCGGTCGGCGCAATGGCGAACAGCGGCTTGGTCAACGCCCCCAAGGCATAGCCGAAGACGGCAAGTCCCTTGCGCCTGCCCAGGTAGTCGCTCAATGTGCCAGAGAAGACCTTGACGATCAGCGCGGCAGACTCGGCGATCCCCTCGACCACGCCGACCACGAAGGCATTCGCACCCAGCGTCGTCACCATGAACAGGGGCAGCAGGCTGTGGATCATCTCCGATGAGATGTCCATCAGCAGGCTGACAAAACCGAGTACCCAGACACCCGCGGGAATCTGCCGCAATGGGGAGTCGTTGCGGCTGGGCGAAGCGGGTGAAGACACGAGACTATCGCCTCAACGGCCCATCCGATCCTGCAGGACCAGCAACAACAGCCATTGCAGACCGATCGGAATGAAGAGCGCGGCCAGCACCCACAGGACGTGAAGCAGGTGGGCGATCATGCGGTCAGTCGCGATCGTCGTCGTCGCGATCACGCCGGTGGTGCCAATGCCTCGGTCGATAGTAGCCAGGAGCGGGAGGCCCGTAGTAGGCAGGCGCGCCATAGACCGGCGCGGGCCGGTAGTACACAGGCGGCGCAGGGTATTCGACGCGTGGCGCCGGCCCGTAGTAGACCGGGGCGGGTGCTGGTGCATACACCGGCGCAGGCTCCACGTACACCGGTGCCGGCTCAGGGACGACAACCGCGGGAACGCCGACATTGACGGACCAGTTCACTTCGGCGCTGGCCGTGGTCGCGATCAAGGTGGCGCAGGTCGCGACAACACCGGCCGCAATGAATTTCAGTAGGGAAAATGTTCTCATCACGCGGGCTCCAAAAGGGCAATCACTCCGAGGATCAACGCATGAGTGGACCGGGCGGCGGACAAGCGAGGCGTAACCTTGTGCAATGACGTGTGGCCTCAGCGCTTGCGCGTCGCGGCGTTGCGCCGCACCGCCGCCAGGATCCCGCGCAGGATCTCGATCGGCGCCGGCGGGCAGCCGGGTACTTCCACGTCCACCGGGATCAGCGCGGCGACGCGCCCGCAACTGGCGTAGCTCTCACCGAAGATGCCGCCCGAGCAGCCGCAGTCGCCGACCGCGACGACGAGCTTCGGTTCTGGCGTCGCCTCGTAGGTACGCCGCAGGGCCTCGGCCATGTGGCGCGAAACCGGGCCGGTCACCAGCAGCATGTCGGCATGGCGCGGGCTCGCGACGAACCGGATGCCCAGGCCCTCGAGGTTGTAGTAGGGGTTGTTGACGGCGTTGATTTCCAGCTCGCAGCCGTTGCACGACCCGGCATCGACTTCGCGGATCGTCAGCGCCTGGCCCAGCGCATCGAGGATCTCCTCCTGGATGCGCACGGCTTCCACGCGCAGCGCGTCGTCGGTCGGCGGCGCGGCCTCGGTGACGATGCCGGTGCGGGCAATTTGACGGAGGATCTGCCACATCAGAGGTCGTGCCCCGAATAGCTGAGGTTGAAGGACTTGTTGATCAGCGGGAAGTCGGCCACGATGTTGCCGATCACCGCATGCTCGAGCACCGGCCAGTTCTGCCACGAAGGGCTGTGCGGATGGCAGCGCAGGACACGCCCGCCGGGGCCGAGCGCAAGTGCCACGACCACCTCGCCCCGCCAGCCCTCGACCCAGCCGAGGCCCCGTTGCAGCGGACCCTCGGGCAGGCGCAGGTGCCGCAGCCTCGGCCCACCGGGCAGGCGCCGGCTCATCTCGCGCACGAGGCGCAGCGACTCGAAGAGCTCGTCGAAGCGCACCGCGACTCTCGCCGCGACATCGCCCTTCGTGTGAACGGCGGGCTGAGGACTCAGTTGCCGGTAGGGCTCGAAGGGATGGTCCGCGCGCAGATCGCGGGCCACGCCGCTGGCCCGTGCCGCCAGCCCGGTGAGCCCGAGGCCCAGCGCCAGTTCGCGCGACACCTGGCCCGTCATCATGAAGCGGTCCTGCAGTCCGGCGTGCTCGTCGTAGATGCCGCGCAGCGTGCGCACCTCGCGCTCGATCGCATCGCACTGGGCGAGCAGCCGATCGACCGACGGAGCGTCGAGGTCGACCGCGACCCCGCCCGGACAGACCGCGTCCATCATGAAGCGGTGGCCGAACAGATCCTTCGACAGGCGCTGCCAGTCCTCGCGCAAGCGCGAGAACTGCGCCAGGCCGAAGGCGAGCGCCGCGTCGTTGCCGAGGGCGCCCAGGTCGCCGAGGTGGTTGGCCACGCGCTCGCGCTCGAGCAGCAGCGCGCGCAGCCAGGCCGCGCGTTCCGGGATCTCGACCTGCGAGGCCGACTCGAGGGCCATGCAATACGCCCAGGCATAGGCGACGGTCGAATCGCCGCTGATCCGTCCGGCGAGCCGGTGGCCCTCCAGGGTGGGCAGCGTCGTGAAGCGATGCTCGATGCCCTTGTGCTTGTAGCCGAGGCGCTCCTCCAGCCGCAGCAATTTTTCGCCGACCACCGAGAAGCGGAAGTGGCCCGGCTCGATGATCCCGGCGTGCACCGGGCCGACAGCGATTTCATGCACGCCATCGCCTTCCACGCGCACGAAGCGATAGTCCGCGGGCAAGGTGTCGAGCGACGCTGCCGGCACATCGGGCGCGCGCCTGAGCGGCGGGCCCTCGCCCCACAGGCCGTGGTCGAGCCAGGGGCGCTCGTCGCGCGCGCCTTCGGCATGCAGGCCGCTGAGATCGGCGGCCGCACGCTGCATGCGGGATGCGCAGGGGTAGATGGGCGACAGGTCGGGATAGCGGTCGCAGGGCCGCAGCGGCAGTTCCATCCACAGCAGGCCGGTGTCCGCGGCCAGGGCGGCGCAGATCGCCACCGTCTCGGGGCCCGCGTCCGCACGATCGGCCGCCCAGAGGGCGACGAGGCGGCCGCCGGCCGCGGCGACCCCGGCGGCCGTGGCAGACCACTGCGTCCTGTCGACTTCCGTATGCCAGACCGGCAACGGCGCCGGAAGGCGCTGCGCCACGAAATCCACGGTCGTCAGCATCGTCGTCTCAGCCTCCGAGCATGGCCGCGGCAAGTCGGTACCAGCCGTTGAGGTAGGGCGGGATGTACAGGCCCAGCATCAGGCCGAGGGCGAGGTGCACGAACACCGGCACCAGCGCGGGCGGATGGGCCAGCCGCTTCAGCGTCGTCTCGCCGAAGACCATCGGCTGCACGCGGCTGAAGACCGAGGCGAAGGCCACGCCCAAAGCGACGAGCAGGAAAGGCGTCGCCCAGGGCTGCTCGCGCATCGCCGTCGTCACGATCAGGAACTCGCTCGCGAAGACGCCGAAGGGCGGCATGCCGAGGATCGCCAGCGCGCCCAGCATCAGGCCCCAGCCCACCGTCGGGCTGATGCGGATGAGCCCGCGGATCTCCTCCATGATCTGCGAGCCGGCCTTCTGGGTCGCATGGCCGACGGCGAAGAAGATCGCCGACTTGATCAGCGAATGCACGGTCATGTGCAGCAGCCCGGCGAAGCTCGCGATCGGCCCGCCGATGCCGAACGCGAAGGTCATCAGGCCCATGTGCTCGATCGACGAGTACGCGAACATGCGCTTCACGTCGCGCTGCCGCATGATGAAGAACACCGCCGTCACCACGGACACCAGACCGAAGCCCATCATGAGCCGGCCGGTCAGCTGGCTGCCGCCCAGCGCCGCATCGGTCAGCACCTTGCAGCGCAGCACCGCGTACAGCGCGACGTTGAGAAGCAGGCCCGAAAGCACCGCCGACACCGGGGTCGGCCCCTCGGCATGTGCATCGGGCAGCCAGTTGTGCAGCGGGACCAGGCCCACCTTGGTGCCGTAGCCGATGAACAGGAAGGCCCAGGCCAGCGTGATGATGTTCGGATCGAGCTGCGCCTTGACCGCGTCGAGGTTGGTCCACAGCAGCGCGCCGCCCTCGGGGCCGATCACGCGCGCGGCGGCCATGTAGAGCAGCACGGTGCCGAACAGCGCCTGGGCGATCCCCACGCCGCAGAGGATGAAGTATTTCCACGCCGCCTCGAGGCTGGCGGCGGTGCGGTAGACGCTGACCAGCAGCACCGTGCTCAGCGTGGCGGCCTCCATCGCGACCCAGACGATGCCGAGGTTGTTGGTGGTGAGCGCCAGCAGCATCGTGAAGTTGAAGAGCTGGTACATGCTGTGATAGAGGCGCAGGCGCGGCGGGGTCATCTTCCCGTGGTCGCGCTCGATGCGCATGTAGGGCCGCGAGAAGATCGAGGTCGTCAGGCCGACGAAGGCCGTGAGCGTGACCAGGAAGACATTCAGCGCATCGATGTAGAAGTTCTGGGCCCACAGCCGCATCGGCCCCGCCGCGATGACCTCGGCGGTCAGGGCGCAGGCGGCCAGGAAGGTGCCGGCGCTGAAGGCCACGTTGAAGTCGCGCGCGTTGTCGCGATGGCCCACGAGCGCGAGCACGATGCCGCCGAGGAGAGGAATCGCGAGCAGGAACGCGAGCGCGGTCACGGCTTTCAGTCCTCCTTGAGTTGTTCGAGGTGGTGGATGTCCAGGCTGTCGAATTGCTCGCGGATCTGGAACATGAAGACACCGAGGATCAGCACGCCGATCAGCACGTCCAGCGCGATGCCCAGCTCCACCACCATCGGCATGCCGTAGGTGGCCGAGGTGGCGGCGAAGAACAGCCCGTTCTCCATCGAGAGGAAGCCGATCACCTGCGGCACCGCCTTCGCGCGCGTGATCATCATGAGGAAGGACAGCATCACGCAGGCCAGCGCGATGCCCAGCGTGCCGCTGGCCAGCGCGCCCGACAGCCGGGAGATCGGCAGCGCGAGGTTGAACGCGAAGATGACCACCAGGATGCCGATCAGCATGGTCGTCGGGATGTTGATCAGGCTCTCGAGCTCCCACCGGATGTCCAGCCGCACGATCACCCGGTGCAGCAGCCACGGGATCAGGAGCACCTTGAGGAGCACGGTCAGGCCGGCCGACAGGTACAGGTGCGGCTGGTGGGTGACGTAGCCCACCACCGCGGTGGCCAGCGCCAGCGTCGCCCCCTGGGCGGTGAACAGGTGGACCAGCGACAGGATGCGGCGCTGCGCGATCATCGCGAAGGCCAGGATCAGCAGCAGCGCTCCGAGCAGGTCGACGAACTGGATGAGCAGCGCATTCATGGTGCGTCCCTCAGCGTGCGAGCAGCAGGTGGACCAGCATGCCGATCACCGCCAGCAGGAAGGCGGCGGCCAGGAACTCCGGCACGCGGAAGATCCGCATCTTGGCCGACACGGTCTCGAGCAAGGCGAGCAGGAAGCCGCCGATCGCGAGCTTCAGGGCCAGCACGGGCAGCGCCAGCAGCATCTCCAGCGGCGCCCGCGCCTGGGCCACGCCCCAGGGGAAGAACAGTGCAAGGCCGATGCACGAATAGGCGAAGAGCTTCAGGCTCGTGGCCCACTCGATGAGCGCCAGGTGGCGGCCCGAGTATTCGAGGATCAGCGCCTCGTGGATCATCGTCAGCTCGAGGTGGGTGGCCGGGTTGTCGACCGGCACGCGCGCGTTCTCGGCCAGCGACACCATCGTGAAGGCCACGCCCGCGAAGGCCATGCCGGGATAGATCGCGAGGTCCCGGTGGGCCAGGGTCTCGACGATGGTGGTGAGCGAGGTCGACTTGGAGACCAGCGAGGCCGAGAACAGCACCATCAGCAGCGCCGGCTCGGCGAGGAAGCCGATCAGCATCTCGCGGCGGGCGCCGAGCGTGCCGAACGCGGTGCCGATGTCCATCGCCGCGAGCGAGATGATCACGCGCGCCAGGGCGAACAGCCCGACCAGCGCGATCGCGTCGGCGGCCGGCGCCAGCGGCAGGTCGGTCGACAGCGTGGGGATGATCGCGCACGCGAGCACCATGCAGCCGAACACGATGTACGGCGCCACGCGGAACAGGCGCGACGCGTTGTCAGCGACCACGGACTCCTTGACGAACAGCTTGTGCAGCATCCGGTAGGGCTGCCAGAGGCTCGGCGCGGACTTGTTCTGCAGCCATGCGCGCCACTGGTTGATCCAGCCCGTGAGCATCGGCGCGAGCGCGATCGCCAGCACGATCTCCAGCAGCTGCGAGAGGACGCCGGACCAGGTCATGACATCGGGCCTCGTTGTCAGCGCATGACGGCCAGCAGCGTGGCCACTAGAGTGATGAAGCTGTAGAGCAGATACACCGCGATGCGGCCCTGCTGCATCAGGCCGACCAGTCGCGCGATGGCGCCGGCCAGATCGGCGATCGGCAGGTAGAGCCAGCGCCAGAAGCGGTCCTCCAGCTCGACCTTGTAGCGCGGCTCGTCGTCGAACGGCGTCGGCAACTCGCGCCGCATGAGGAAGAAGGGCTCGAAGATCTGGCGGATCGGCTGGCCGAAGCCTTCGGCGGTGTCCTGCATGCGCGCGGTCCCCCAGGGGAAGCCGCAGGCCCAGGCCCTGCCGTGGCGCACGCGACCGTGATAGAGGCGGCGCACCAGGGCGAAGGCCAGCAGGAAGCTGGCCAGGATGCCGAGCAGGAACACGACCGGCCCATAGCTCGCCTGCTCGATGCCGTTGGGCGCGAGCAGCCAGCCGTGGGCCGCGACGCGCTCGGCCAGCCCGGCGCCCGCGAGCTGCCGCGTCACCGGATCGATCAGCGTGATGAAGGGCACGGGCAGCAGGCCCAGCGCGAGGCAGCCCGCCACCAGCCAGCCCATGCCGATGCGCTCATACGTGCCCGCGTCGTGCGCGTGGGCCAGCTTCTCCTCGCGCGGCAGGCCGAGAAACACCACGCCGAAGAACTTGACCATCGTGTAGCCGGCCAGGGCGGCCACCAGCGCGATGATCGCGGCGACCACCGGGATCAGCATCGTGAGCAGCGACACTGGCAGCCCGGGCGCGAACAGGAAGCTCTGCAGCAGCAGCCATTCGGAGACGAAGCCGCCCAGCGGCGGCAGGCCCGCGCTGGCCAGCACGCCCAGCAGCGTGAACCAGCCCACCCAGGGCATGGTGCGCAGCAGGCCGCCGAGCTTGCCGAGGCTGCGCTCGGCCGTGGCATGCAGCACGCTGCCCGTGCCGAGGAACAGCAGGCTCTTGAACAGAGCGTGGCTGGCGACCTGGTAGAGCGAGGCGGTCAGCGACAGCGCCGCCATCGGCGCCATGCCATAGCCCGCGAAGACCAGCGTCAGCCCCATGCCGACGAAGATCAGCCCCATGTTCTCGATCGACGAATAGGCCAGGAGCCGCTTCATGTCCGTCTGCACGGCCGCGAAGATCACGCCGTACAGGGCCGTGAACAGGCCCGCGGCGAGCAGCAGCGCGCCCCACCACCACAGCCGCAGGTGCAGCAGGTCCATGGCGACGCGCAGCAGGCCGTAGATCGCGGTGTTGAGCATCACGCCGCTCATCAGCGCCGACACCGGCGACGGCGCGGCGGGATGGGCCTCGGGCAGCCAGACGTGCAGCGGCACGATGCCGGCCTTGGCGCCGAAACCGGACAGCGCGAGCAGGAAGGCGATCGAGGCCCAGAACGGCGAGAGCTGCTGCGCGCGCATGTTGGCGAAGGTGTAGTCGCCGGTGCCCGCCTGCAGCACGCCGAAGCACAGCAGGATCGCGATCGCGCCGATGTGCGCCATCGTCAGGTACAGGTAGCCGGCGCGCCGCACCTCGGGGACGCGGTGGTTCGCGGTGACGAGGAAGTAGGACGAGAGCGCCATGGTCTCCCAGGTCACCATGAAGCCGTAGGCATCGGCCGCCAGGACGACGCCCACCATGCTGGCCAGGAAGACGTGGTACTCGAGGCACAGCAGGCCGGGCGGCGTGCCTTCCCCGCGGCGGAAGTAGCCGGCCGCGAAGATCGAGATGCCGGCCGACGCGGTGCCGAGGATCAGCAGGAAGAACGCCGCCAGGCTGTCCAGCCGCAGGTGCAGCGGCAGGCCCGGCAGGCCGATCGGCAGGACGGCGCCCTCGGGCGTGCCGAGCAAGGCCGCGACAGCCAGGCCCGCGAGCGCGAGCCCGAGCAGCCCGCCGGCGGGGAACAGCACCCGCGCGACGAATGCCAGCCGGTGCAGGTTCGCCACGCCCACGGCCCCCACCGCGAGCCAGCCCAGCACGACCGCCAGGATCCAGTCGATGACGAGCCAGCCGGCCGGTGTCACCGCGAGGCCCATGACTTCAGGCCTTGGGCGCGCGGCGTCCCCGCTTCGCGGGCGCCCTGGTTTCTTCGGTGGCGTAGAGCTCGTCGGCGATGCCGCTGGGCTGGTAGCTCACCCCGTGATGAGCCAGGTAGTCGCGGATCAGGCGACGCACGACCTGGGACGGCGTCAGGTCCTGCTGCTCGCACAGGCGCTCGAACGCCGCTTTCTTGTTCGGATCGACGAGCACAGTCAGACGCGCGGTCTTGAGTTCCATGGAACCCTCCGATATGGCAATCGAATGTCAATCTGACGCACATGCTACTCCGCGTGCACGCACATGCAAGTACCACGGCGCCTGCGCCCGGTCAGACCGCTTGCATCAGGCTTGCACCAGGTACGGAGACAGGACCATCGCCGGCGCCGGTCGTCGGTCCCCAGCGTTCAAGGGGCTCGCGCCGCGCTCAGATGTGCATGGCCGCCAGAGCGCCGACGACCACGCCGAGGCCGGCCACTGCGAGCATGCCCCACTCCAGCCACTTTCTTCTGGTCAGCAACGCCATGGCCGCCAGGGCGATGGAGACCTGCAGTGCCGTGGTCGCCTGCGCCCAGCGATGATGCTGGTGCATTTGCGCCTCCGACTTCTGGTCCCAGTCGGCTGCCTCTGCCTCGAGCTTTTGCGCGACGCGCATGATTTCGGCTTTCTCCTGCTCGTAGCGCGAAACCTTGGTCTGCCAGTCTGGCTTGCGTTCGTCGGGCGACATGTCCCTGGCGAACTCGGCAAGAGACTGCTTCGTGCTCTTCGACTGGAAGTAGTTCCACTGGTTTGCGGCCTCGGTCTTCTTCATGCCGGCGTTGTTCTTGTAGAGGCCCGCATTGGCTTGGGTGAGTCCTCCCATGTACGCGAATATCGCTCCTACGGTGGCGATGACAGCCGTCCATACGGCGATCTGACTGGTCATGCTTCTGTGGCCAGTCTGTGTCGAAGCTGATTCGGCGTCGCCATGCGCACCAGCGTGCTCGAGTTCGTGGTCGTGCGGGCCGTGCACATGAAAACCGCTTGCAGACATAGATTTCCTTTTTGTCGTGGGGAGGCGAGTATGACAAGGACCGAGGAGTCCCCTTCACTCCATGCGATGGCTATCGCAATGCCGCCGGCACCGGCAGACGCAAGCGCAGGCGGGTCTCCCCAGGCCGTGAGTGCAGCGTGAGGCTGCCTCCGAGAGCCGCGGCGCGCGTGCGCATGTTCGCCAGTCCTCTGCCGGCCGACACCGCGTTCATGTCGAAGCCGCGGCCGTTGTCGCACAGTTCGACCTCGACGACCTCGACCTGCGCGCCATCCGCGCCGCCGGCGGGCACCTGTCGTGCATTCAGCGTGGCCCGCGTTGCCGCCGAGTGCGTCATCATGTTGGAGAAGGCCTCGAACAGCAGCATCTGCATCTGATGGGATTCAGCCACGCTCCAGCCGGTCATCGGCGGCAGCGCACTGACGTCCCAGTGCAGGTCGATGCCGGCGGCCTGCAGGCGCGGCGCGAGCCGGTATCGCACGGTGCCCAGGGCTGAAGCCACATCACCCTCGCCGTCATGCATGGCGTCCACCGTGAGCTTGAGCTGGTCCACGGCGTCGCGCAGGTGCAACGTGACGTCCTCGCGGGCCGTCCCGGGCTGCTGGGCCATCCGCAGCAGACCCACGAGCTGGGCACCGAGACCATCGTGCAGGTCGCGCATCACGCGCTGACGCTCCTCCAGTGCGCCGCGCGCCTTCTCCCCCTCGCGTTCCCGGGCGAAAGCGGCCTCCAGCGCGGCGTTGCGCTGGGCGAGTTCCGCTTCCAGCGAGGCGTTCATCTGCGCCATCGCCCGGGCGTCCTTGCGCATGCGCTCGGCGATGACCCAGCCCAGCGAGATAGCGAAACCAACCCAGGCGAAGCGGATCCACGGCACCATCTCGTAGGCCTGGGGCGAGGAGCGCATCACCCAGGTGTCGCGCGCGCCGCACAGTACGACCAGCACCACCGCCACGGCGAGCACGCGGTGCTCCAGCACGGCGCTGCGCCGCGCCACGCCGAGCACCGTGACCATCATCGCCAGGCCGACCACGAGGTTCAGTACATGCCACAGCGGCATCACCCACAGCCAGGGGACCATGATGCCCAGCGCCGCCGCGACCGGCGCGAACCACGCCATCAGGCCCAGGAAGCGCGCCAGGCGGGTATGGTCCCGTCCCACGACGGCCAGTGCGAAGCGACACAACAGCGGTATCGCCGCCTGGAAAGCCGCCAGCGGCACCACGCCCCACCAGGGCCAGGGCAGCGGCGCGTGCGTGAACAGCACGCGCACCGTCTGCACGGACCACAACAGCTCGCCCAGCCCGTAGTAGAGGTAGATGGATTCGCGCTGGCGCAGCCACACCAGCAGCGACAGCGCGCCCAGCACGCCGCTCACGATGGCGATGAAGCGGCCGCCGCTGATCTGCCAGAACTCGGCGCGTTCATACAAGGGACGAATCTCGTCCACGCTGCCCGCCACGATCGGCGACAGCCCGCCCTGGCGTGCAGCCTGCGCCGCGATGACGACCTCGACGCGCCGCGCCGACGCCGAGGGAGGGAGCACGAAATACTGCGGCGCAAATGAAGCATCGTCGTACGGCCCCGGCGGCATGGCGCCGAAACGCGCCAGTTCCTGGCCGTCGACCGACAGTCGAAAGCTGTTTCCCAGGCGCGAGACGAACAGCGCGGCCGGCGCATCGGGATCGCCGGCCGGCAACTCGAACGCAAACCGCGCCTCGCCATCGACTGCACCCTGGCGTTGATCCCAGTGGTAAGGCAGGGTGACGACCTCCGGCTTGGCGTCGGACGCCGGCGCTTGCCCGTTCAACGTCAGCGTGAGCGCCGCTTTTTCAACCAGCGTCAGGGCATGGGCGGAGACGCTCCATCCGAGTCCCAAGACAGCGAAGATCAGTGTTAGCAGGCGCCACCGCAGCGCTCCAGTTTGTCGTCCCATGGCGCGGACAACTTTAGCAACAAATTCTTACCGGTCCGGCTCCCAGCTCCGCCCGGTCCTGCGCGGACGCTGCTAGGCCTTGTCGGATGCCAGCTCACCCCACAGGCGATCCGGCACGCTGGCCCCCGCATCCGCTGCGGTCGCCGCGGCCATCAGCACGCCGCGGAACCATTGATGCGCCGGGTCGGCGCTCAGGTGCCGCGGCCACTGCATGCACCACACCATGGTGGGAAAGTCGAGCGGCAGCGGCACGATGCGCAGCGGCAGCGTCCGTGCGAAGAGTTGGGCCAGCCGCGTGTGCATGGTGGCGACGCGGTGGGTGCCCAGCACGAACAGCGGCAGCGTGTTGAAGTTGCTGGTGGTCACCTCGATGCGGCGTGCCAGCGCGCTGCTCTTGAGGAACCACTCCTCCAGGCTGGGCTGGCGCCGGCTGCCGAACATGGTCGTGACGTGGCTGAGCGACATGTACTGCTCCAGCGTCAGGCTGTCGCCCACCTGCGTGTTGCCGGCCCACACCACGCAGCTGTAGCTCTCGGTGTAGAGCGCCTCGCTGGGATGGCCCGGCGCCAGGTACTGGCGCGGCATGATCAGCATGTCGACCTCGCCGCGCACGATGGCGTCCTGCACCTCGTCCCACGGCATCACGATCTCCAGCGTGACGCCGGGCGCCTCGTCCCCCATGCGCCGGGCCGCCTCCGCCAGCAGCACGCTGATCGGGTAGTCGGACGCGATGATGCGGAAATGACGCCGGCTGGTGGCAGCGTCGAAGCCCGGCGGGACGGCAATGGTGGACCGGATGGTCAGCAGCACGTCGCGCACCGGGGCCTTGAGTTCCTCGGCCTTCGGAGTCAGGCGCATGGCGCGGCCGACCTGCATCAGCAGCGGGTCGCCGAAGTAGTCGCGCAGCCGGGCCAGCACCCCGCTGGCGGCAGGCTGGCTGAGGTTCAGCCGCTGCGCGGCGCGGGTGATGTTCTTCTCGTCCAGCAGCACGTCCAGGGCCACCAGGAGGTTCAGGTCGAGTCGATTCAGGCGCATGGATCTATTCGTTGGGCCGATACCTCGAATCTTACAAATCAATTTCTGCAATGCGTGCAGGGTCCCTAGAGTCGCGTCCCGGAGACAGACCGAATGAACGACCCGAAGACCCGCAACCCCCTCATCGGCTGGCAGGTGGACCGCGCCGCCATCCGCACCATCGGCCACGACCTGCAGCGCCCCGAATGCGTGCTGGCCGAGCGCGACGGCACCCTGTGGACGGCCGATGCACGAGGCGGCGCCATGCGCATCGCGCCAGACGGCTCCCAGACCCTGATCACGCCGCGCGTGGCGCACGCTGCTGCGGCTGCCGAGGCGGCCTCCTTCGACGATCGCTACGTGCAGGCCCAAGGCTCACTCCCGAACGGCATGTGCTTCCTGCCGAACGGAGACCTGCTGATCGCCAACTGGGGCACCGACCATGTGGAGGCGATGACCCGGGAGGGCGTGCTGCGCACCCTCTACACGGAAATCGACGGCCGCCCGCTCGGCAAAGCCAACTTCGTCACCCGCGACAGCCGGGGCCGTGTCTGGCTGACCGTCACCACGCGCATGCAGCCGTGGTGCTCACGCTGCTGGACGATTCCAACCCCGAGGCGACGGCCACCTTGAACCGCCACTACCAGGCCCGCACCCTCACGCCCGAGCTCATGGCCGCCACGCACGGCACGCTGGCGCCCTGGATGGCCAGCCTGACCTTCGGCGGGCCCGACCTGCGCACGGTGTACCTGGGCAGCCTGCATGGCACCACGCTGCCGTATTTCCGCTCGCCGGTGGCCGGCCTGCCGCTGAGCCACTGGTGAGAAGGCGTTCCGTGCTGAACGAACTGACCCGCCTGGACGGTCAGGCCGCCCTCGTGACCGGTGCTGAGGAACACCCCCGACACGGCCGCGCTGCTCGCGCCCTGAGGCCCGCCTTTTCCTCTTCC